>CAYLSN010000022.1:18001-19857 GCA_964386015.1 uncultured Rhizobiaceae bacterium
GCGACCGGCCAGCTCTACACCCAGATCACCCAGGGTGCGCCGTTCGACGTGTTTCTCGCCGCCGATGCCGAGCGCCCGGCAAGGGCGGTCGAGGCTGGCCTTGGCGTGCGGGGCTCGATCTTCACCTATGCCATCGGCCAGCTCGTGCTGTACTCGGCGGATGCGGATCTGGTTGCGGGACCTGCAACGCTTGCTGCCGGCAAATTCCGGAAGATCGCCATCGGCAATCCGGAAACCGCCCCTTATGGCCTCGCAGCGCTTCAGGTCCTGCAGGCGTTGGGTGTCCACGACGCACTGAAGGCAAGGATTGTTCAGGGCCAGAGCATTGCTCAGGCCTTCCAGTTCGTGGAAACCGGCAATGCCGAACTCGGCTTCGTCGCGCTCGGGCAGATCGCCGGAGTGGAAGTCGGCTCGCGCTGGATCGTGCCGCAGGCATATTACCGGCCGATCCGCCAGGACGCGGTGCTCCTGAAGACAGGCGAGGGCAATCCGGCGGCGATTGCCTTTCTGGAGTTCCTCAAGGGCGAGGAAGCGGCAGCGATCGTGGAACGTCATGGCTATGTGCGCGGCCAATAGCCCGCCCGCATTTGTCGAAGCCGGATTGCGCTTCGGCCGCGAACTGCATTGGAGGGAGACTTGTCGCCGGAACTCTGGCAGCCGATCTGGCTGACGCTCAAGCTGGCAGCCACGACCACGATCGTGCTGACCGCCATCGGCATGCCGATTGCCTGGTGGCTGGCATGGTCGCATTCCCGCTGGAAGGAGGTGGTCGCCACCCTCGTCGCCCTGCCCCTGGTGCTGCCGCCCACGGTCCTCGGCTTCTACCTCCTCGTGGCTCTCGGTCCCGACGGACTTGGCGGCTGGTTCGGGCCATGGTTCGGCGTCAGGACCTTCGCCTTCACCTTTCCGGGCCTGGTGGTCGGTTCGGTGATCTCCTCGCTCCCCTTCATGGTTCAGCCTGTGCGCAATTCGCTCGAAGCCATGGGCCGGCGGCCACTGGAGGTGGCGGCGACATTGCGCGCCGCTCCCCTGGATCGCTTCATCTGTGTCGCCCTGCCCCTGACCCTGCCCGGAATCCTGACCGGGTCGATCCTCAGCTTTGCCCATACGGTCGGCGAGTTCGGCGTGATCCTGATGATCGGCGGCAATATTCCGGGCGAGACCCGGGTATTGTCCATCGCCATCTACGATTTCGTCGAGACCTTGCACTGGCGCGAGGCGCATCTGCTCTCGCTCGCCATGCTGCTCTTTGCCTTCGCGGTGATCCTGACGGTCTCCCTGCTCGCGGGCCGTTCGACCCGGCGGTCATTCTGATGGCCAGCTCGATCGAAATCCGGCTCGAAGGCCATCTGGGAACGTTCCGCCTGAAGGTGGACCTCGAACTGCCGATGCACGGGATCTCGGCGCTGTTCGGTCCGTCGGGCTGCGGCAAGACCTCCATCCTCCGTTCGGTTGCCGGACTTCACCGCATTCCCGGCCGCATCGCGGTCGGCGGAGAGATCTGGCAGGAGGGATCGCGCATGCTGCCGACGCACAAGCGCTCGGTCGGCTATGTCTTCCAGGAGGCGAGCCTGTTCCGGCATCTCTCGGTGCGAAGGAATCTGCGCTTCGGCGAGAAGCGGGCAAAGCAGGCGGAAAGGTTCGTCCGCTTCGATGAGATTGTCGATCTGCTCGGCCTCGGCCACCTGCTGGACCGGATGCCGCACAATCTGTCCGGAGGAGAGCGCCAGCGTGTCGCGATCGGCCGCGCCCTGCTCTCCCAGCCGCGCCTTCTCCTGATGGACGAACCGCTATCGGCGCTCGACCGCATCGCCAAGGACGGGATCCTGCCCTATCTCGACGCGCTGCATGCCAGA
>CAYLSN010000023.1:0-5363 GCA_964386015.1 uncultured Rhizobiaceae bacterium
CCGGCATGCGCCGCCCCTCATCTGTCAACATGTAGAAGGAGGTGCCATATTGATGAGAGAAACCGATGTTTGCCGCGCAGCCGACGACACAGTTGGCGGCCGCATTTCGCTTGCCCGTGAGATTGCGGGCCTGACCATTTCCGAGGCCGCGCGCGGCCTGGGCATTCAACAGGATACATGGGCCGCCTGGGAGTGCGACCGGGACCAGCCGCGCGGCAACAGGTTGACCATGATGGCCGGCCTGCTTGCAGTCAGCCCGTCATGGCTCCTCGCCGGTGTCGGACAGGGGCCGATCGACCGACCGGACAAGGATTTCGGCTCGGACTGGCGAGACGTCCTTCGCCAGGCCGCACGGGAAGTCGCCACGCTCAATCGGCGTATCGCGAGACTGGAAGCAACGCTGAGTTCCGGGGTCCGGGGCTGACCATCCTGCCATTGGCCTGGATCCGCCTGTCGGTTGCTCGCCTTTCCTCAGAAGATGGTCGCGACCGGCTGTCCAAGCGCGATGGCGCCGGCGAATTGCGCCTGTGGCCCGGCCTGCAGCGGATGGAAGCGGGCGCCCTGCACATCGCGGAAGCGCCGCTCCAACTGGTTGGCGCGATAGAACGAGGCGCCACCGGCGAGCTCCATGGCCAGCTCGACGGTCCTGATGGAATTCGCCGCCACCAGCGCGCGACCGATCATGACCTCATTGACGGCCTCGGCCGATGGCGCGTTGCGCTCGACGACCTCGATCATGTGCCGATGTGCAAGCTGGGCGGCACGCAGCGCCGTATCCATCTGCCCGGCAAGGTTAGTCGCATGGTGGTTCACCGGCTTCTTTTTCGCCAGGCCGATGGCAATGTCGCGGGCGCTCTCGGCGATGCCGAGATAGACCGAATAGACCAGCGTGAAGGCAATCGTCGCGATCGTCTCCAGGACCGGATGCCACTCGCCGGCCTTGCGACGGAAGGCGATGCTGGCCTCCGGGACGAACACATCCTCGAGCACCACATCGTTCGACGCCGTGCCGCGCATGCCGAGCGTGCGCCAGGTATTCTCGATGCGTATGCCGGCCGAGTTCATCGGCACCCCGAAATGGATGACGTTACGTTCGCCGTCGCCGCTCTCCACGATCGCACCCGTCATCAGGATGGAGCCGGCCTCGGCACCGGAGGTAAAGGTCTTGCGGGCAGATACGCGATAACCGCCATCGACCTTCATCGCCTTTCCGGAGCCGCCGATCCAGTCCGAGCCGCCGCTGGAAAGCAGGATGAGCTGCTCCGCGGCAATGCGCTTCAACAGCGGCTCGGCTGCCGCCGCCTTCTGGTGCCGCCAGCGCCAGGCGGGGATGGCTACCTGGTGCGTGTGCATGGCAAAGGCCAATGCCGTGGAACCGCAGCCATGGGCGACAATACGGAGCATTTCGGCCAGCTCGCGCACCTCGGCGCCGCCACCGCCGAGCTCGGCCGGCACACCGGCGGCGATGAGACCGGCCTGCTTCAGCAGGGCGTAGTTCTCGGTGACGAAGCGATCGCCGTCATCGGCCGCGGAGGCGTTTGCGGCCAGTTGCGGCACGAGTTCCCGCGCAATTGCGGCGACATTCAACCGCCGGGAAGGCAGACTATCTGCCGGGTGGGGCAAACGGGCGAGGGCATCCATGGCGCATCTCCTTGATGTGAATTCTCAAGGGCGCAGGATCGCGCTAGTCTGCCATCCGATCCAGTTCAGGAACTGTACTTCGGGCACCGGCTTGCGCGTGCCGGTCGAACGAGGTGTCGAAATGGAAGAACGCGGCGGCTACGGTCAGTTCTGTCCTGTGTCGATGGCGTCGGAGATCCTGTGCAGCCGCTGGACCACGCTCGTCATTCGCGAGATGCTTTGCGGCTCCAGGCGTTTCAACGATCTGCGGCGCGGCGTGCCGAAAATGTCGCCGGCCCTCTTGTCCAAGCGCCTGAAAGAGCTGGAGCGCGCCGGCGTCATCCGGGTCGAGCGGCAGCCGAACGGGCTGGCGGAGTACCGGCTCTCCGAGGCCGGAGAAGAGCTTCGCCCCATCATCATGGGCCTGGGCAACTGGGCGCAGCGCTGGATCGAATCCCGCCTTTCGCTGAAGAACCTCGACCCGTCGCTGCTGATGTGGGACATGCGCCGCAGGCTGAACCCGCAGGCGTTGCCGCCCCGGCGCTGCACGATTCAGTTTCTGTATCCCGAGCTGTCGAGGTCCCGCAAGAGCTGGTGGCTGGTCGTCGAAAACGGCACGGTCGACCTCTGCAGTTTCGACCCGGGATACGAACTCGATCTCCTTGTCAGGACTTCGCTGCGCACGATGACGGCAATCTGGATGGGTCTGACGACGGTGAAGGCCGAGACCGAGGGCGGCAGCCTGAATGTGAGCGGTGATCCTGTCCTGGCGCAATCCATGCAGCAATGGCTGGGCCTGAGCGTCTTTGCAAATGAGCCGCGACGCGTGCGCTAGGAGATGCGGTCCCCTGGCCGAGACCCGTTTCGGGAAGAGTCGCTATGCCCTGATCGGGCTGCCCCGTGGGAGAAAGTGCGCCCCTCGCTCGGCCTGTGGCCCGAACCGCACGGCTGACCGCAGCGCCTGTCGCGCGACGTCGCCGGCACTGCTGCGCTCCAGCCCTGTCAGGCCTTTGCGGCAAGCTCGCGGGCAATCGCGGCGAGCCAGACCGTGACTGCAATGGCGCCGCCGTCGGGGATGCCCAGCGCGCGCTCGCCGACATAGCTGGCGCGGCCGAGACGCGGCACCATGGATTTCGTCGCTTCGGCGCCATCCCTCGCCGCGGCGACAGCGGCACCGAAGGCGTCCGCCGGCGATGCGCCAGCGGCAAGGGCGGATTTCCATGCATCCGCGGCGGGACGCAATGCGTCGACCATGGTGCGGTCGCCGGTCCTTGCCCCGCCCATCTCCTCCACGGCATCGACTGCAGCGGCGAAGGCCGCCTGCCAGGCTGCGGCGTCGGGCGCGTCGCTGGCCTCCAGCACCTTGGCGGCGCGGGCGAGGCCTGCTGCATAGAAGGGGCCGGAGCTGCCGCCGATGGCCTTGCGCAAGGCATCGGCAATGGCCCGGAAGGCAATCGCCGGCGTTGCAAAGACGCTTTCCGGCAGCGCAAGGATTGCTTCGGCACCGCGCACCATGCTTGCGCCGAGATCGCCATCCCCGGCGCGTCCGTCGAGATCGGCAAGTTCTGCTTCCGCTGCCAGCAATGCCTGCGAGGCGGCGCGGGCGAGATCGCGGATCGCGTCAGCCTGCGGGCCGGGCATCGCCTGGTCGCGAGAGGCTTCGACCTGCGGCAGGCGCAGGATCCTGCGCCCGGCCGGCAACCTGCCGTCGCTGATCCATGCCCGCGCCGTGGTCGGCGCGTCCAGCGCGGCCACCATGTCATCGTCAACTGCCAGCACGCTCAGGGAGCAGCCGGGCATGTCCAGCGCCGTCAGATAGGCACCGGTGTACAGCCGCTCGACGGTGAGCCCCCGTGCGCGGGCATATGCAAGGGCATGGCGGGCAACCACGGCCAGTTCGATGGGCGGCGTTGCGCCGAGCCCGTTGACCAGCAGGGCGACGCGCTGGCCCTCCGTCAGGCCGGCATCTTCCAGGATTGCGTCCAGCATCTTCTCGACCAGCGCGTCAGCCGGTTCGATCTGTCCGCGCCCGACCCCCGGTTCGCCATGAATGCCGAGGCCGAGCTCGATCTCGTTCTCGCCGAGCTCGAATCCCGGCTTGCCGACGGACGGGACGATGCAGGGGCCAAGGCCGACGCCCATCGTGCCGACGGCCGCCGCCGCGCGCCGGGCCGCCGCGGCCACCTCCGCGCGGGATAGCCCGCGAGCCGCGGCCGCGCCGGCGATCTTGTGCACGAAGACGGTGCCGGCGATGCCCCGGCGACGCTCGCGCTCCACCCTGCCGGACAGCGCGACATCATCGGCCACCACGACCACCTCGGTCGGGATGCCCTCGGCGGAGGCAAGCTCGGCGGCGAGGCCGAAATTGAGGCGGTCCCCCGTATAGTTCTTGACAATCAGCACCGCGCCGCGCGGACCGGCCGAAGCACGGATGCCGCTCAGGATCGCGTCGACGCTCGGCGAGGTGAAGACGTCGCCGGCAATGGCCGCCGCCAGCATGCCTTCGCCGACATATCCGGCATGCGCCGGCTCGTGGCCGCTGCCGCCGCCGGAAATGACCGCCACCGGCCGGCTATCCGGCTCTCCTTCGTGTTGCCGGACGATGACGTTCTCGCTCTCGAGCAGCATGATGCCGGGCGTGGTGTCCGCAAGGCCTTCCAGCGCTTCGCGAACGAGGTGACGCGGATTGTTGATGAGCTTCTTCATGGCACAGCGATCTCAGTTGATGAAACCGGCCCAGCGCGGCAGGGCCAACGACAATTCGGGTACGAAGATCAGAATGGCGAGGAAGATGATCTGCATGCCGTAGAAAGGCAGCATCGCCAGACTGATCGTCTCGATCTTCAGCTTGCTGACGCTTGCCGCCGCGAACAGGCAAGGGCCGACCGGCGGCGTCGTCAGGCCCATGACCAGGGTCAGTGCCATGACGATGCCGAAATGGATCGGATGGATTCCGCCCGACACGGCGACCGGCGCAAGGATCGGCGCCATCACGATCAGTGCTGCGCCCGAATCCATGAACATGCCGACGACGATCAGCACCGCCGTGATCAGCAGCAGCAGGGCGAGCGGATCGGAGGCCACGCCGATCAGCCAGGTGGCGATATTCTCCGGAACGCGCTGCAGGCCGATGAACCAGCCGAACACATTGGCGGTGGCCAGCACCATGAAGATCACCGAGGTCATCACTCCGGCGCGCAGCAGGCAGCCGGGGATGGCAGAAAGCTTCAGCTTGCGCGTGATGAACAGTCCGATGACAAGCATGTAGGCCACCGCCACCGAGGCCGCTTCCGTCGCCGTGAAGATGCCGCTGACAATGCCGCCCAGAATGATGACCGGCATGGCAAGGGGAGGCGAGGCCCGCAGCGTGATCGCGGCGAATTCCCGCAAGGTGCAATGCTCTTCCCGGCGCGGAAAGTCGTATTTGCGGGCAAGTGCCGCCACCAGGAGCATCAGCAGCAGGATCATCAGCAGGCCCGGCACGACAGCAGCGAGAAAGATCGCGGCGACCGACACCTGCGCGACCGAGGCATAGAGCATCAGGATGATGCTCGGCGGAATGATCGCGCCCACCAGCGACGACGCGACCGTCAGCGCCGTGGCAAAGCGCTTGTCATAGCCCGAAGCCTCCATGGCCCGGATCTCTATCGCGCCCAGGCTGGCAATATCGGCGATGGCGGAGCCGGACACGGTGGAGAAGAAGGCGCTGTTGACGATATTGACATGCGCAAGGCCGCCGCGCA
>CAYLSN010000023.1:5463-19781 GCA_964386015.1 uncultured Rhizobiaceae bacterium
ACGGTGGAGAAGAAGGCGCTGTTGACGATATTGACATGCGCAAGGCCGCCGCGCAGCCGCCCGACCAGCGCATTGGCGAACTCCATGATGTCCTCGATCGCCCGCGAAGCCGTCATCAGCTCGGCGGCCAGGAAGAAAAACGGAATGGCCATGATGGTGAAGACATTGAGCCCCGCGAACATGCGCTGCGCGACGATGAGCATCATCTGCGAGCCGCCGGTCTCGTACATCAGCCACATCGAGACGAGGCCGACGACGAAGGCAATGGGAATGCCGATCAGCAGCAGCAGGACGAAGGCGATGGTGGCGAGGATCATCAAGGGCTTCTCAGACCGCGGTCTGCGCGGGAAGGAAGGGCGAATGGCCGGCGCTGTGGCGAAGATAGCCCTCGAGACTGGCCGCGACGAGCTGGACGAGCATCATCGCCCCGCCAATGGGCAGGGAAGCATAGGCATAGGCCATGCTGAGGCCCAGCGAGGAGGAGACCTGCCGCGGGCCCATTTCGAGCGTCAGCCGCAGGCTGTACCAGACGAACACTGCCAGGAAGATCGCAACGAGCACGGCGCCCGCATAATAGATGCCGAGAGCGAGCCTGCGCGGCAATGCGTCGACGAGAAAGGTGATGCCGACATGGTCCAGCTGGCGAATGGCGATGCTCGATCCGATCATCGCCACGGCGACCATGAGAAAGCGCGCCGCCTCGGGCGGCCATGCGATGGGAAAGGGGATCACCATGCGAAAGAAGACGGCGATGAGCACGGAGATCACCATGCCCGCCATGATCAGGATTGTCAGCACCTTCGCGAGCATCAGGACGGCGTCGGCGAACTTGAGGTACAGGCGCATGGCGTTTCCCCGTGCAGGCGATGGTGAAGCCGGGCGAGGATCCTTGCCCGGCTTCGGCCCCTCAGGCATCAATATTCGCGGAGCCGGGCTTCAGCCGCCTCCACCGCTGCGAGAAATCCATCGACTTCCTCCTGTCCGAACTGCTCGACCATCCATTTCAGGACGGGCGGCTGCGCGGTTTCGCGGAAAGCCGCGATCTGTTCGGGGCTGGCGAGGGTAATCTCGACATTGCGCCTTCTGAACTCGTCGAGCACGTCGCCGACCAGCGTCTGCGAGACGCCGCGCCCGGCAATGGCAGCCTGGCGTCCGGCAATGACCACGGCCTGGCGCAGGTCATCCGGAAGATTCTGGAACCATTGCTCGTTCACGACGAGGAAGACGAGACTGTAGACGTGCTGGTCGAGCGTCGCATATTTCAGCACCTCATGCAGGTTCTGCTGCAGCGTGCCGATGATCGGCAGTTCGGCGCCGTCGACGACGCCCGTCTGCAAGGCGTTGTAGACCTCCAGCCATGGAATGGCGGTCGGCAGGGCGCCGAGGCTCGTCACCATCTCCTGATGCGCCGTGATTTCCATGGTGCGGATCTTCAGGCTGGACATGTCCTGCGGACCCTGGATCGGGCGGACATTGTTTGCCCAGATGCGGAAGCCGGCATTCTCTCCCGTCGCGATGATGCGGATACCGGTCTCTGCCGCCATGTCGGCGACGAGCTTGCGGCCCCATTCACCATCCATCACCTCCCAGGCGACCGCGGCGTTGGGGAAGATGTAGGGGATCGTGGCAAGCTGGATCTTGGGATAGAAGCCGGAAACCGTCCCCTCGTTCGGTGTGGCGGATTCCAGCACGCCCGCCTGCACCGCTTCCAGGTTTTCGCGCAGGTCGCCGAGCGCGCCGCTCGGATAGAGCTCGACCTTCATCCTCCCTCCGGAGAGCCCCTCCAGCGCATCCTTGAACGTGCGCATCATGGCGTAGGAGTGGTTGGGGTAGGCGAGCTCGCCGACATGGGCGATGGGCGGGTCCACATTCGGCAGGCGGATGGTGTATTCCTGCGCCCAAGCGGCCGAACCCGCAAGCATGACGGCCGCCACGGCAGCCAGCGCCTTCTTGAACATCGCATTCCTCCCATACGATTCGTTCCGACAGGTCAGCTCCTGCCGATTTGGGGATGCTATCCCGCATAGCGGAATTTGTTGGATTGTCCAGAGGCTGTCAACCCTGTTGCGTCGGCCGCACATAGCCGAGACGCTGGGAAATCTGGTCCGCATGATAGATGACGATCTGCGCCACTGCGCCTTCTCTTTCGGCGGGAAAATGCAGGGCAGGGGCGCTGGCGCTGATGGCGGCGAAGATCCTGCCGAACTGGTCGCGGATCGGTGCGCCGATGCAGCGCAGTCCGGGCTGATGCTCGCCATTGTCCACGGCATAGCCGCGCTGGCGCACCTGCTCCAGCTCGGCAGCCAGCCTGTCGGGATCCGTGATGGTGTTTTCCGTGAAGCGCGCGAGCCCGCCGGCCACGATCTGGTCGAAGACCGCCTGCGGCTGGAATGCGAGGATCGCCTTGCCGATGCTGGTGCAATGAACGGGCGCGTTCTCCAGGAAGCTGAGCGGCGTATAGCCGCCGGGCGCGGGCTCCTCCCGGTGTATGACGACGGCCTTTTCTCCGCCGAAAACCGCCAGATGCACGGAGGCGCCCGTCATCCGGCCAAGATTCTCCGCAAAGGGCCGGGCCTCGCGGTGGAGGTCCATATTGGCAAGTACGATATTGCCGTAGACAAACAGGCGAATGCCGAGCCGGTAGCGTTCCCGCTCGCGGTCCTGGTCGAGCAGCCCCACTTCGCGCATGCTGGCCAGCAGCCTGTGCGTCGTGCTGCGCGGAAAGCCGGTCATTCGGCAGATATCGGCCAGGGAAAGCGAGCGATGCACGGTCGAGAAGCAGTCCAGCACCGCTGCAACCTTGTGCAGGGATTTCAGGCTGTCTTCCGTCGAGGGCCTTTCTGTCATTCTCGTCTCCGATACCCGCCGGGCCGAACCGGGGGCGGGGCAGGATATCCCCTAGCTCGCCCTGAATCGTTCGTTGACGCCCGACATGCATCTTGCTACGAATTTTGTCGGACTTAAATCCCGCATTGCGGGAAATCAAGGTGAGGAACTGGATCGTGAACACGCTTTCCGCCGAGCAACGCCGACTCATTACCGGGATCCTGCCGCCGATCACCAGCCCGTTCGACACGATGGGCAGGCTGCAACCGGAAGCATTCGGGCCACAGGTGGATTTCATCGTGAGTTCCGGCGCGCACGGGATCGTGGTCGGCGGCAGCACCGGCGAGGGCCACACGCTCGACCGCGACGAGTTCGTCCGCTCCATGCAGGCCTCCGCCGAGGCGCTGGCCGGGCGGGGCGGGCTGCTGGCGGGGCTGATCGTCAACAGCACGCAGGAGGCCATTACGCGCATCCGACTGCTCGACGGGCTCAAGGTCGACGCCTTGCAGGTGACGCCGGTCCATTACCTGTTCAAGCCCGGCGCACAGGCCACGATCGATCATTTCAAGGCCATTGCCGATCACACCGATATTCCGATCCTCATCTACAATGTCATTCAGTGGAATTATCTGAGCGTCGACCTCATGCTGCGCATCATGGACGAGGTGCCGGGCGTCATCGGCATGAAGCAGTCGAATGGCGACCTGAAGTCGGTCTCGGATCTGCTCTCGCGGCTGAAGCCGCAGAACCTCGTGATTACCGGCATCGACGCCATGCTCTATCCGGCCTTCCTGCTCGGCGCGCATGGTGCCATCACGGCGCTGACCGCCGCGGTTCCGGGGGCGGTGGTCGAGCTGTGGAATGCGGTGGAAGCCGGTGACCACGGCCGCGCCCGGGAGCTGCACTTCAAGCTCGGCAATCTCTTCAATGCCTTCGACCATCACAACCTGCCCGCCTGCACCAAATATGCCCAGCACCGCCAGGGCCTGCCCATGACCTGGCCGAAGGCGCCCATGGAGCATGTGAGCGACGAGCAGAAGGCCAGAATCGACCGCGCGCTGGAGGGGCTGGTCTAGAAGCCGGATGAAGGCCGGTCCGGAACGGATCGCAAAGGGAACGGGCGCACCGGGAAGGAAAACAGGAAAGGTGACGGTCGGGTGCTCAGCCCTCCTGCCAGGATGCTGCCTACCTCGCGCCCACCAGTTCGTTGAACCTGGCAAAGAATTGTCCGGCAAGCTTCCTTGCGGTTGAATCGATCAGGCGCGCGCCAAGCTGGGCAAGCTTGCCGCCTACCTGGGCGTTGACCGTGTAATTGAGGACCGTCGCGTCGCCGTCATCGGCAAGGGAGACCTTTGCATTGCCCTTGGCAAAGCCGGCCACGCCGCCCTTTCCCTCGCCTGCGATCGTGTAGCCGTTCGGCGCATCGATATCCTCCAGCCGCACCTCACCGTTGAATGTGGCGGCAATGACGCCGATCTTGATCTTCACTGTGGCCGCCATCTGATTCTCGCCGGTCTTTTCCAGCGACTGGCAGCCTGGAATGCACTGCCTGAGAATGTCGGGATCGTTCAGTGAATCCCATACGGTCTGCCTGGATGCCAGGATTCGTTCACTGCCTGTCATTTCCATCTGCTTGCTCCGAAAATGCCATGTCCGGGTTTGCGAAAAGGGTCATGGGTGGAGGATCGCGCGCCCGGTCAGTCTCCGTTCGAGAAGGTCATTAAGAGCCCGCTCATATTGCTCAAGGGGATAAACGTGGACGGGGGCAGCCCGGATGACGCCCTTCTGATAGAAGTCGAATATTTCAGTAAAGCATGTATGCATGATCTCCGGCGTGCGCTTGCGGTAATCGCTCACCTGCATTCCGCTGACCTCGATGTTCTTGAGCAGCAGGTAATTCACCTTCAATGTTGGTATCCTTCCGGCAGCGAAGCCTACGACTACCAGTCTGCCGCGCCAGGCGAGGGCGCGGATGGCTGCATCGAAATAGTCGCCGCCAAGCGGGTCAATGACGATGTCGACTCCGGCGCCCCCCGTCAATGCGCGGACCTGTTCACGCAGGGAGTTGCGCAGATCGGCAACGGAAAGATCGACAATCTCGTCGGCGCCGGCCTCGCGCACGATGCCTGCCTTCTGCGGTGACGAGACACCGGCAAGGACCCGCGCGCCCTTTGCCTTCGCAAGCTGGATCGCCGCAAGCCCCACCGCACCGGTTGCGCCCAGCACCAGGACAGTATCGCCTGCTTGCAGCCGGGCCCGATCGGTGAGGGTCACCCAGGCCGTGTCATAGGCAAGGGCGATCGATGCTGCGTCGTCAAAGGAAAGCGCATCCGGCAGACGGAAGCACTGGCTCTCGGGGACGGAGACGAATTGCGCGTAGCCTCCATGCTCGGCCAGTGTCAACACGCGATCTCCGGGCCGGAAGCGTGTGGCGCCCTTGCCCGTGGCTTGGACGGTGCCGGCGGGGAGTTTGCCGGGAATGAAGGGGCGCTCGGGCAGAAACTGGTAGGTTCCCTGCATGACGAGGGTATCGACGAAGTTTGCAGCAACAGCGGCAATTTCAACCAGCACTTCGTTCTCGCCCGGTTCGGGAACGGGGACATCCTCGACTTTGGCGCTGCCCAGGGGTCCGAACTCACGTACGACGACCGCTTTCACCTGCTCTCTCCTGTGTGCTGAAAGTACCGCGGGCAAGGGCAATCAGCCTGTTGCCGCACCTGAGTTCCACGTCTGCGCGAGAAAGGTTCCGCCCGAGCTTTCTGAGGATGCCGCGTGCGACCACGGTTTCCCCGACGGCCGGCGCCAGATAGTCGATCTGCAGCGTCACAGTAGGGGCGGGTCTTCCATGAAAGACCGCCACTGCCGCGTGGCCGGCGACGTCGGCAAGTGCCGCGAGCACGCCACCGTGAAAGATGCCCTGGCTGGGATGATGGCTGAATTCCGGCCTGTAGGGAAGGCAGATCTCGATGGTGCGTTCCTCGTCATCTACCGCAACCGGAAGCAATTCCAGCCACCGATTGAAGGGAGGGCGGTCGAGTTCTTCCTGCAGGCGTGCGATTCCATCCATGGCGGTCACGATTCAGGCGCCCGCCAGCGGATCGGCTCGGGAGTCAGCCGTCCTTCTGCGATCTCTGGCAGCAAGGCGCGTTTGAGGATCTTGCCGCTGGCGCTGAGCGGGATTTCGTCGACCTGCAGAAAATATTCCGGCATGTCATATTTGGACAGGCCCTGGTCATGGAGGTAGGAAAGCAGACTCTGCGGGTCGATCCTGGCGCCATTCCTGGCCATCACGACGATGCACACGCGCTCTCCGAGGCGCTCGTCCTTTACCGGCACCGCCGCGGCACGTTCCACCGTCGGGTGACGCATCGTCAGCAGTTCGATGCGCGCCGGATGAATATTGTGGCCGCCGCGAATGATGACATCCTTGATGCGGCCGGTGATTTGCAGATAACCGTCCTTGTCGAGCCGGCCGATATCTCCCGTCATGAACCAGCCGCCCCTGTTGAACGACTGTTCCGTGTTCTGCTGGTCGTCGAAATAGCCGAGCATCAGGCTTGCGCCGCGGCCGCCAATGTGTCCGACTTCGCCGACCGGCAATTCCACGTCCGGGTCGTCCACGGAGAAGATCCGCACCTCGTAGCTGTCGCAGGCCCGTCCCGAGGTGCCGACGATCCGTTCCGCCGAATCGCCTGGCAGCGTATAGTGGTGCGAGCATGCCTCGGTCATGCCGTAGCCCGATTGCGGGACGATATTGTATGAGAGCAGCCCTTCCACGACCGAGGAAGGCGCTGCCGCGCCGGAGATCCGGAAGCCGCGCAGATGCTGCAGGTCTGCCTTGCCCTCTGTCTGGATCTCCTTCAGCAGGTCCATTGCGTGCGCAGGAACGCCGTAGACGAAGGTCGTCCTGGTATTGCGGAGCCGTTCCAGCAGGCTGGCGCCGCGCGGAAGGTCATGCACCACCAGCTCGCCGCCCGTATGCAGCGACAGCACCATGGCGCCAAAGCCGAGATTGTGACTCAGCGGGCTCAGCGTGTAGGAAACGGACGACTTGTCGAAGCCCCAGTCGCGCGCAAGTGATCTGGCATTGGCGAGCAGGGTGTTGTTGGAGTGCATGACCCCCTTCGGTTCCCCGGTGGTTCCGGAAGTAAAGGCAAGGTATACCACATCGTCGGGATGTGCGGGCGCCTTGCCGTCCATCGGGTCGCCCAGTGCGAGTACGGCGGCAATGTCCTCGGCCGTCCTGTCGCTGCCGGCTGGCGGCAGCCTGTAGATCTTGCGCATGTGGTCCAGAGCGGACGCCGCGCCGAAAATATCATGTCTGTCGGCATCCGCGCCGTAATTCTCCTCAAGGACAAACGCGCGCGCGGTGGCCCGCTTCAGCAATGTCACCACCTCTTCGACGGTGTGGTTGCGGTGCAGCGAGGGACAGAAGACGAATCCTTCCCGCGAGCAGGCAAGGAAGAACGGAGCCAGTTCCACCCGGCTCGACATCCACGCCGCTACGCGATCGCCTGCACGCAGCCCCGAGGCGCGCAGATCTGCCGCAATGCGATCGGCAAGTGTGATCAGATCGCCATAGGTGAGCGCCGCATGGCTGTCCCGCACGGCGACGCGATCGGGAGAGTTGCACGCATGTCCTGCAGCTCGCGCATAAACGGTGTCGTTGCCCCAGAAGCCTGCCCCGTAGAAGAGGGCGATCATTCTGTTATTCAGTCGCGTCAGAAGATTCTGGCTGTCACCTTCGGTTGGGTGGTCCATCAATGTCTCCAAAAAGGTTGGCAACTCAACCACCCCCCTTCAAACCCATCTCTGTGCCAAAATCAAGAAGAGAGTCTATTTTCTGAACAACTGGGCGCGCAAATTTGGGACGCAACGCTTCAAACGCAAAAATGGTGGTCCGGCGGCTTGCTTGTGACCCGCGGAAAGGCGCGGTAAGGTGATGCAACAATTGGAAACGAGGAGTGCCTATGACGATCAGATACGATGAGATCGGTCAGCGATTGCGGGCTTTCCGCCTCGGTTCCGGCATGAGCGCGGACGAGATCGCCAAGCAGATCGGGATCTCCCGGACCGCGGTATACCGGTTCGAGAAGGGGGAAGTGGTCAAGATCGAAACCCTTGCCAGTCTCGCGAAGCTGCTCGGCGTGTCACTTCCGACCCTGCTCGGCGTGGAGATCGAGTACATCTCCTCGGCTGTTACATATTTCGAAAGGCTGCGGCAGCTCGAAGCGGGGGCAGATCGCATCACGGTTCTGGCCGGACCCATCTCGTTTCTGCTTGCCTCCGGCGAGTTCAGCAGCTTTGTCGGTACCCTGCTGAGGGAGAGCATCGCCGACGATGACATCCGCCGCGACAAGATGCTTCAGGACATCGATCGGATCATCGAGATCCTTGATGAACGCCGGAAGAATTACGAAGCGCGCAAGCCGGCGATCGTCAATCTCATGTCCGCGCTGGACATTGACCGGCTCCTGCGCTCCGGCTTCGTTGGCCGGCCGTTCATTTCCGGCAGTGATTTCCGCGAGAGGCAGCGGCGCGCACGTGTGGAGGTGGAGCATTTCGCCAGGCTGATGGAAGCCGAGCCGATGGGCATCCAGATCGGACTTGTGACCGGTACGCCACATGCAGGTTTCCAGATCTTTCGCGCCGGCGATCGCAAGACGCTGACAATCAGCCCTTTCCGGCTGGGCGAGCAGCCAAATGTCCGCCTCGGCGTTGCCATGATCACCGAGAACCAGGAGGCCGTGAATCTCCACGAAGCGGTTGTCGAGGAAATGTGGCGCAGCGCGCTGAAGGGGGCGGCGGGCGCCGCCTATCTCCGCGACCTGATCGCGGCAGCGGACGGCAAGCCAGTGAGCAGGGGATTGCCGCCGCGGCCGAAGGTGCGCGAGGCGGCGGGATAAGCCAGATAGCTGCAGCTTCCCGGGCGGACGCTTCTGGAGGCTGTGCCAAATTTGGTAATTGTCTTGCAACTCGGAACAATTTCTGGTCAGATACCATGGCCTGCTTCTGATGGGCAGGGAGTCGTCCAGGTGGTGTCGTGCGCTGGCGCCGCTCGCCGCAGGGACAAGGTTGAATCACCACGGAATCGCGACCCGGCGCATATTGAATTGTGAAGGGAGCATTGCTGCCGCTCTTGGGAATGAACGATGCCTGACCAGAATCTGAGCAGCGCGCTGCCCCCACGCAAGCGCTACATTGGTGAATCCGTTCTGCGCCTGGAAGATTTCCCGCTGGTGACGGGGCGTGCCCGTTTTGTCGGCGATCTCAACTTCCCGCGCCAGCTGCACGCCCGCATCATCCGTTCCCCGCATGCCCGCGGGCAGATCCGGACGATCGATACCGCCGCGGCGCGCGCAATGCCTGGCGTTGTCGCGGTCTGGACCGGGGCCGATCTGGCCGAAATCCCCAACATCCCTTTCCGCGAGACCGCAATCAAGGGGTTGGCCCCGTACACGCAACCGGCGGTTGCTCGTGACCGTGTCCGCTATGTCGGGGAGCCGGTGGCAGTCGTGATTGCCGAGGATCCCTATCTGGCTGAAGACGCGGCGGATCTGGTTACTGTCGATATCGATCCCGAAACGCCCTATCTTGACGCGTCCGCCGAGCCGCTCGGTTTCTCGCCGGAACTGGGAGGCGAGCCCGTAGTGGTCAGTAAGGAATATGGGGATGTCGACAAGGCCTTTGTCGATGCCCATGCCGTTGTCGAGCTCGAACTTGCAATCGGCCGGCACTCCGGCGTTCCGATGGAGACACGCGGCCTGCTCGGCCGTTTCGATGAGGCGCGTGGGGTGCTGGAATTATATGGTGCAGCCAAGAAGCCACATTGGAACCGCGACCAGCTCGCCGAACTGTTTTCGCTGAGCCCGTCGCGTGTCGAACTGTTCGAGAACAGCGTCGGCGGAGGGTTCGGCGTACGCGGCGAACTCTATCCGGAGGACCTGATCGTGTGTTTCGCGGCACTCCGGCTCAAGCGGCCCGTCAAGTGGATCGAGGACCGTCGCGAGCATCTCATGGCAACCAATCAGTCGCGCGAACAGATGCACCGCATCCGGGCGGCCGTGGATGAGCAGGGGCGGATACTGGCCATTGACGAGACGCTGTTTCACGATCAGGGCGCCTATGTGCGTACCCACGGCGCCCGTGTGCCGGACATGACGATCGGCCTGCTTCTCGGCCCCTATCGCGTGCCGGCCTATCGGGCCAGGGCGCACTACCGGCTGACCAACAAGACGCCGGCCGCGACCTATCGCTCTCCGGGGCGCTTCGAGGGCACATTCGTGCGCGAGCGTCTTATGGAGGCCATCGCGGCGCGTCTGTCCATCGACCCGCTTGAACTGCGCCGCCGCAACCTGATCGCCGCGTCGGAAATGCCCTATGAGCGCGGACTGTCGGCGCTGGAAACGGAGGTGGTGCTCGATTCCGGTGACTATGCAGGGCTGATGGACAAGGCGCTGGCCTTTGCAGGCTGGGAGGCGCTGCAGGCGGAGGCCCGCGCGCGTCGCGCCGCCGGAGAAGCAGTCGGGGTCGGCTTCGGAATCTTTGTGGAGAAGAGTGGGCTTGGTCCCTCGGAGATGGTCAATCTTTCGGTTGACACGGACGGGAGCGTGACTCTCGTTACCGGTGCGGCTTCCCTTGGCCAGGGGATGGAAACTGTCCTTGCGCAGATCTGTGCCGAGACGCTCGGCGTCAACTACCGGCATGTGCGCGTCCTGCACGGAGACACCAACCGCATTGCCTATGGCTGGGGCGCCCATGCCTCCCGCGTTACGGTCATGACAGGAGAAGCGACGCGCCGGGCAGCAGAGGAAGTCCGTCAGAAGGCCCTCGATCTGGCGGCGGAACTCCTCCAGATGGAGAAGTCCGAACTCGACATTTCCGGAGGCATTGTTGGTCCGGCAAGCGGGCCTGGCCCCACTGTCAGCCTTGCCGAACTGGTGCGTCAGCTCGGGCCTGCCTCGTCCAATCGCGGCAATCGCGAGCCAGGGCTGACCGCGACAGGCTGGTTTCACAGCTCGCACATGAACTATCCCTATGGCGTCCATATCGCCAAGGTTCGCGTCGACCGGGAGACCGGCCAGGTGCAGGTCGAGAAATATGTGATCGCCTACGACGTCGGCCGGGCCGTCAACCCGGCGCTCATCGAAGGTCAGATCGTCGGGGGCCTGGCGCAGGGTCTGGGGGGCGCATTGCTGGAGGAGTTCATTTACGACGAGAGCGGGCAGCCACTTTCGGTTACCTTCGCTGACTACAAGATGGTGACGGCAACCGAGATGCCTCCGGTCGATGTACTGGTCCTTGAGGATGCGCCGAGCCCGCTCAATCCGCTGGGACTCAAAGGCGCGGGCGAGGGCGGGGTGAATGCCGTGGGCGCGGCCATCGCTTCGGCCGTGGACGATGCCCTGCAGGTGACCGGACTGGTGAAGCGGCTGCCGATTACGCCGCAATATCTGCGCAGCCGGATTGCTTCCCTGGAGACGGGTCATGGTTGATTCCCGGCCGGGAGCATTCGGACGCCCCCTGGCGAGACAGGAGGACCGGTCGCTGGTTGCCGGGCGCGGCCGCTACCTGGACGACCTCAAGCCGCATGGATGCCTTGCGGCGGCCTTTGTCCGCAGCCCATATGCACATGCTGCCTTCACCAGGGTAGATGCCGAGGCGGCGCGGCAGGCGCCGGGTGTCTGCGGCATCTTCACGATCGAGGAGTTGTCGCCGATCCTCACGGACCGCTATGTGCGCACCGGCCTTCCGAGTGCGGCGATCCGGCTGCAGGTGGATCGGCCGGTCCTGGCCTTCGGGGAAGTCGTCTATGTGGGTGAGCCGGTGGCCGTCGTCATAGCCGAGACGCGGGCCCAGGCGGAAGATGCCGCCGAGCTTGTCGAAATCGACTATGCACCCCTGCCGGCGCTGTCCGATTGCCGCGAAGCGCTGCGTGAAGGAGCGCCACGTGTTCATTCCGCCCTCCCGGATAACCTCTTGGCGAAATTCAGTTTCGACTATGGCGCGGTGGACGAGGCGTTCGCCGCCGCTGCGCATGTGGTAAACGCAACCTACACCATTCATCGCGGCGGCTCGCACTCGCTCGAAGGGCGTGGAGTGCTGGCCAGCCCGGATTCCCTGACAGGTGTCCTCAACGTCTGGAGTTCCACGCAGACGCCAATCAGTCTGAAGCGTACCCTGTGCAGGCTCCTGGACCGGGAGGATGACGCGGTCCGGGTTTACACGCCGGATCTCGGCGGCGCCTTCGGACCCAAGCTGGTGACCTATCCGGAGGAGGTTGCCATCGCGGCGGCGGCAATGCTTCTGTCCCGCCCGGTAAAATGGACGGAAGACCGCCGCGAGCACTTTCTGGCCTGCGCGCAGGAACGCGACCAGGTCTGGGATTTGTCGATGGCCCTGGATGACGAGGGAAAGATCCTCGGCATTCGCGGATCCTTGCTGCATGATCATGGCGCCTATACGGCCCGCGGGCTGAACATCGCCTACGGGTCAGGTGTGACCCTGCCGTTGCCCTACAATGTTGGCGCATATTCGCTCGACGTTGCTGTCGTCCTGACGAACAAGGTTCCTACCGCCCCCATACGGGGTGCAGGTCAACCGCAGGCGGCATTCGTCATGGAACGCCTGCTCGACAAGGCGGCGCGCAAGATCGGCATGGACCGGGCTGAGATTCGCCGGCGCAATCTGGTGCGCGCCGAGCAGATGCCCGTGACCAAGCCGCTCAAGTTGCGCGGCGGAACCAATGTGATCCTCGACAGCGGCGATTATCTCGCAACCATGAAGAGCGCACTCGAGCGTGCCGGGTGGAGCGCCTTTGCCGAGCGCAGGCGGGCTGCGCGCGCAAGAGGACTTTGCCGCGGCATTGGCTTGGCCAACTACGTCGAGGGGACAGGACGCGGGCCGTATGAAAGCGTGAAGGTGGAAGTCAGCCGGTCCGGACGCGTGAGCGTGGTCACCGGGGCGGTCGCGATGGGGCAAGGCATCGCCACGGCGCTGGCGCAGATCGTGGCAGAGCAACTTGGCGGCGATGTCTCCATCGTCTCGGTCAGGACGGGAGATACGGACAATCCCCTCGGCTTTGGCGGTTTCAATTCCCGCCAGACAGTGGTGGCCGGGGTGTCCGCCCATGCAGCCGCGGTAAAGGTGCGGCAGAAGATCCTGAAGATTTCCAGCCACTTGCTGAAGGTTTCAGTTGAGGATCTGGAGGTACACCCGGGCTTTGTCGCGGTAAAGGGCGGCAGCAATCGTTCCATCGATTTTGCCACGCTGGCGCGGGAAGCGGACGGACTTCCCGGTTTCATCCTGCCAGGCATCGAAGTCCCGGGAATCACTGCGACCGAGCAGGTCGTCATCAATGACATGGCATATTCGAACGGAACCGCAATCGCCGAAGTCGAGGTGGATCCGGAGACAGGCTCAGTGCGCGTGGTCAACTTCATAATCTCCCACGATTGCGGCAGGATGGTGAATCCGGTCATGGTGGACGGCCAGATTGTCGGAGGCGTTGCGCATGGGCTCGGCAACAGCCTGTTCGAACAGATGCTCTTCGATGCCGAGGCGCAGCCGCTGACCACAACCTTTGCCGACTATCTGCTCGTTTCCGCGGCGGAAATGCCGCCTGTAGAGATCCTGCACCGGGAATCGCCGAGCCCACTGAACGTCCTTGGTGTCAAGGGGGTAGGTGAGTCCGGGGTCATTCCCGTTGCGCCGGCCATCGCTTCCGCGATCGACGATGCCTTGTCCGATTGGGGCCTGTACATCGATTGCGCACCGGTCTCGCCGCAGGCGCTGCGTGAACGGATCCGGGCGGCGGAGCAAGCCCGCGAGGCCATCAGATGAGAACTGCCCCCCAGGAATTGCTGGATGAACTCGTGACCGCGCACAGGATCCTCGTGCATGAGGGCGTGCTGGATGCATTCGGCCATGTCAGCCTGCGCGATCCTTCCGATCCGGAGCGCTTCTGGCTGGCCGGTGCCTGTCCCCCAAGCGTCGTCGGGGCCAGCGACATGATCGAATTCGGGCTGGACGGAGAACCAGTGGAACCGGCGGGCGTACCGCTCTTTGCCGAACGGTACATTCACTCGGCCATCTATTCGGCACGCCCGGATGTCGCCGCCATTTGCCACCATCATTCGCCGTCCATCCTGCCTTTCTGCATTTCCCGACAACCCCTGGTGGGTGTCAGCCAGACGGGGGCCTTTCTCGGAGCAGGAGTCCCGTTCTGGGACAGTGCCGACGAGTTCGGTGCAACCAGAATGTTGGTCGACAATGCCGAACAGGCCGGTTCTCTTGCCCGCGCCTTGGGATCGGCATCGATGGTTCTGATGCGAGGCCATGGAGCCACCGTGGTCGGCCGCTCCATTCGCGACGTGGTGTTCAAGTCGATCTATGCTTGCCGTGACGCGGATCACCAGCGCGCCGCCGCCGCCTTCGGCCCGATCCTGCCGCTGTCGGAGGGTGAATTGGAACTGGGGCGCGTAACACCGGAT
>CAYLSN010000024.1:0-19541 GCA_964386015.1 uncultured Rhizobiaceae bacterium
GGCGGCCGCGATGGCCAGGACCGGATATTCGTCGATCATCGACGGCGCCCTTTCCGCCGGAACGCTGACGCCGCGAAGATCCGACGAACGGATGCGCAGATCCGCCACGTCCTCGCCGCCCGCGTCGCGCCAGTTCAGGATGTCGATCCTGCCGCCCATTTCCTGCAGCGTCAGGATGATGCCGGTGCGCGTCGGATTCATCAGGACATTCTCGATGGTCACGTCGGAATCGGGCGTAATCAGCGCCGCGACCATCGGAAATGCGGCGGAAGAAGGATCTCCCGGAATCGTGACCGGCCGCCCGCGCAGCTCAGGCTGACCATGCAGGTGGATCTCGCGGCTGCCGTCCCCGCTCTCGTCGATCTCGATTCTGGCGCCGAAGCCGGCAAGTATCTTTTCCGTGTGGTCGCGCGTGCGCACCGGCTCGATGACCGTGGTCACGCCCGGCGCGGCCAGACCCGCCAGCAGGATCGCCGATTTCACCTGCGCCGAGGCGACCGGGAGCCGATAGCGGATCGGGGTGGCGGTAGCGGGACCGCGAAGGGTCGCGGGCAGCCGGTCTCCCTCTGCCGCGTCCGCCGTCACGCCCATCTGCCGCAGCGGGTCCAGCACCCTGCCCATGGGGCGCCGCCGCAACGAGGCATCGCCGGTGAAGACCGTCGTCATGTCATAGATGCCTGCCAGCCCCATCATGAGCCGGCAGCCCGTGCCCGAATTGCCGAAGTCCAGCGGGCGATCCGGCTGCAGCAGGCAGCCATTGCCCGTGCCGGTGACCCGCCAGACATCCCCCATGCGCTCGATCTTCGCGCCGAGCGCCTCCATCGCGGCGGCGGTGGCGAGGATATCCTCGCTTTGCAGCAGCGCAGTAATCTCGGTTTCTCCGGCAGAGAGGCCGCCCAGCATCAGCGCGCGGTGCGAGATGGACTTGTCACCCGGAATTTTCAGCCGCCCGGTCAGGGAGGGCGAGTTCCGGGCGACGGCGGAGGATGGGACATTGCCGTGTGTCATGCGCGCAGCCTGTTCTGAACTGGGACCGGGCGAGTCGCCCCGCCCCGGTCTGCAGCTGCCTCTAACATGATGAGATGGCAAGGTCATCCCCGGCCGGCGGGCCTTAATTGAAAACAGATCTTCCGAGGCCTTTGACACAGGGGCAAGTTGAAGTTAATGGGTCCGGAAATCTCGGCCGTCCTCCCCCGCCGACAGGAGCTGCAGTACGGCCAGGCACGAGGCACATTCATGGCAAAACCAGAACTTGGCACCAAACGGGTGGACCCGGATACGGGCCGCAAATTCTATGATCTCAACAAGGATCCGATCGTCTCGCCCTATACCGGCAAGAGCTATCCGCGCTCCTTCTTCGAGAACGACGTGAAGATCGTCGAGGAGGAGGAAGAGGAGACGGTTGCCGACGAGCTCGACCAGGAGGACATCGAGGTCGTCCCGCTCGAGGACGCCGAAGATGACGATGCGGTCGTTCCGGCCGGTTCGCCGGATATCGACGAGCCCGAGGACGACGTGATCGAGCTCGACGATGACGATGCCGACGATACCTTCCTCGCCGATGACGAGGAGGAGGAGGATGACGATGTCTCCGTCATCATCAAGGTAGGCAAGGACGAAGAGGATCAGTGATTCATGACGGAGGCCGGCAGAATTCTCCTTGATCTTGCCGCCGGCCTTCGCTAAAGCCCGTCTCGCGCCGGCGGATTCCCGGCGCAGGACGGATCGGGGCCATAGCTCAGTTGGGAGAGCGCTTGAATGGCATTCAAGAGGTCAGGGGTTCGACTCCCCTTGGCTCCACCATCGTTCCGCTAAAGGGTTGTAACCCTTAAGTTTCCAGTATTTCCAACTGCTTGCCTGCTGCCTGCGGGCCATGATGCATTGATGTAAAGGCCTGAACCTGGCCAGATCCTGGGCGCGACGGGAGGTCACGCACCTCACGGCCGGGCGCGGCGATTCAGTTCCGCCGCAGGCCAGCAGCGTGGCTTTCCTATATTATCAATTGCGAATATAAGTCGCCTCTGCGGCTTCCCGGTCCGGCGATCCGCCGCGATAGTTCCGTCCCAGTCAAGAACAGCAATATGTATCAGGCATCCGAACTACAGGCCGGCCAGGTTTTCCATTCCGGCCAGTATGAAATGACGCGTGAGAGAATCACAGCGTTCTCCTCCCAGTTCGACCCGCAGCCTTTTCATCTGCGCGACGAGCCCGGCAGCCCCTTCCCGACTCAGATCGCAAGCGGATGGCACACCGCGGCCGTCACCATGCGGCTGTTCCTGGAGGCCCTGCCCCTGACGGGCGATCGCGTCGGCTCGGGAGTGGAGCTACTCGAATGGCCGAGGCCGGTTCGGGTCGGTGACCGGCTTCAGGTGCGGGTGACGATTCTCGAAGTGCGCGGTTCGCGTTCGAAGCCGGGCATGACTGTCGCCAGGGTCCTCATCGAAACCCTCAATCAGAATGGAGAAATCGTCCAGTCGATGCAGCCGAACGTGCTCGTCCTGCCCCCGACGCGCGCCGAAGAGGCGTCCGGCGCCTCTCCTGGTTGAGGGATCCGCTTGCGTTCCAGGTCTAACGGTAGATCGCAAGCCGGTCGGTCCACAGGACCAGCCCGATCACCACGATCATGATCCAGAACAGGGAATTGATCAGCATCCGCACCAGATCGCGATTCTGATCCTGAGTGACGCCGAGCCAGTCCGAGCCCAGTTCGCCCGGGGCGAGCAGCAGATCCACGATTGCATTGAAGAACCGGCGCATCATTTCTTTCCGGAACGGATCGGCACGCCCTGCTTTTCTTCCCGGGTGAAAACCACGGGCTCGTCATGCGCCGCATCCTGTGAAAATTCCGGGTGCCCCGCATATTGCGTGTCGCGCGGCGGGTTCACCTTGCCGGCGAGCGCGGCGGGCGGCGGCTGCGGCGGCCTTGCCGAAAACGCCGGATCGTCATGTTCGGGATAGACCGGTTCCGGCCGGCCGTCCGCTCGGATTTCGGTACCGATCCTGCGCGTCCCGAGGCGCGTTTCGGAGTTCTCAGACATGTCGCGTACCTCCACGGTATGAGGTAACGCCTGTTGACGGAGGTCGTTCCGCAGAGCCCGCCATAGTCCTTCTCCCTGCACCGGTGCGGCCGGGCCCGGACACCTCGCGGCCGCGATGACCTATGAACCCAGGTTATCCGCGGTTGAAAACATGCAATTTGATTTGGTCAGGCGGATCCCTTCTAATTTGCCGCGACCGACAACCGGACGGGAGATCGGCCCGCATGGGACTCTTTCTGAGCATCGACACGGGCGGCACACATACCGACATTGTTGCCATCGACCAGCGCCGGAGGCAGCTGGTCACCCACAAGGTGCCGACAACACCCGGCGAGCCGGCCCGAGGGGTCCTTGCCGGGATCCGCTCGGCACTGCAGCGCATCGGCGCCACGTTCGCCGACGTGCAGCGGCTGGTCTACGGGACGACGCTGGTCACCAATATCCTGCTCGAGCGCAAGTCGGTGCCCGTGGCGCTGATCACCACCGAGAACTTTCGCGACGTGCTGGCCATGGGCCGGGCCTATCGCCTCGAGAACATCTACGACCTGAACTGGCGTCCCGCCCCGCCGCTCGTGCCGCGCTATCTTCGCCTTGGCGTCACGGAACGCATCGACGCGAAAGGCAACATTGTCACGCCGCTGGACGAGGACAGCGTGCGCAAGGCCCTGTCGCACATCGCGGCGGAAGGCGTCGACACCGTCGCGGTCTGCCTGCTGAACTCCTACGCGAATACGGCGCACGAGGACCGGATCGCCGAGATTGCCAGATCCGAATTCCCGGAACTGCGCCTGTCCCTGTCTTCGCAGATCCTGCGCGAGTTCCGCGAATACGAGCGCACCAGCACCACCGTTGCCAATGCCTTCGTCATGAGGCCGATCACGGGGCATCTCACGGAGCTCGAGGAAGAACTGCAACGCAATTCGCTTCAGCCGCGCCCGTATATCATGTGCGCCAATGGCGGGATCATGACCTTCGGCGCGGCGACCGAGAAGCCCGTCGCCCTCACGCATTCCGGGCCGATGGGAGGCATTGTCGCCGCCACGCTGCTGGCGCGCGGATCCGGCCTGTCCAATGTGATCAGTTTCGACATGGGCGGAACAAGTTCGGATGTCTCGCTGATCGCCGATGGCAGGGCCGAGATGACCGCCGGCGCGACCATTGCCGGGCTTCCGGTCCGGCTCCCCTCCCTCGAGCTGGTCACGGTCGGCGCGGGCGGCGGCTCCATCGCCTGGATCGACGAGACCGGCGCCCTGAAGGTCGGACCCGTCAGCGCCGGAGCCCGTCCGGGCCCGGCATGCTACGGCCGGGGCGGAACCCGCCCGACCGTCACCGACGCCAATCTCGTTCTCGGCCGCCTCAATCCGGACTGGTTTCTGGCCGGGCAGGGAAAGCTGCATGTCGAGCTGGCCCGGACCGCGATCGCCGGCCTGGCGGAACAGCTCGGCATCGGCCTGATCGAGGCCGCCTTCGGCATTGTCCGGATCAGCGAGGCACACATGGTGAACGCGATCAAGCTTGCCTCGGTCAAGCGGGGGATCGATCCGCGCGGCTTCACCCTGGTCGGCTTCGGAGGCGCCGGGCCGTTGCATATGCTGGGACTTGCGCAGCAGCTCGGCATCCGCCGGGCAATCTCGCCGGTTGCACCTGGCAACATGTCGGCGCTCGGAATGCTGTTCGCCGATGTCCGGCATGATTTCGTGCAAAGCCTGGTGCGCGACCTGTCCGACATCGAGCCCGCGGAAATCCGCGAAATCCTGCTCGAACTTGCACGGCGCGGCAGCGCGGAGCTGCACCGCGAGGGCCAGTCCGAGAAGGAGCGGACCATGCTCGCTTCGGCCGACATCCGCTATCGCGGGCAAAGTCACGAGATCAACGTCCCCATCGGCGACTGGTCGGAGGAAGGCCTGCGGTCCCTCGCCGAGGCATTCCATGCCCGGCACCGGCAGGTCTACGGCTATCACATGCCCGGGGACAGCGTGCAGCTCGTGAACTTGCGGCTCACCGCCATCGGCAATCTGACGCGGGCGGACTGGGTCCGCGAACCCGATCCCGACCTTCACGGCCCGCAGGGAAAGCGCGAGGTGTGGCTGGATCCGGCCGGCCCGGTGCTCGTTCCGGTCTTCCGCCATGAAGGCTTGCGTGCCGGCGAGACGCTGGCCGGCCCGCTCATCGTCGAATATACCGGCTCCACCCTGCTTGTGCCGCCGGCGTGGACCCTGACCTGTGACGAGGAAGGGCATCTGCATCTGCTCCGGGGAGAAGATTCCGATGGCTAGGACAGTCGACCCCATCACCCTCGAGGTCCTGCAGGGCAAGCTGCTGACGAATGTCGCGCAGATGAGCTTCCGGCTCATCCGCGCCGCCCATTCCTTCATGATCAAGGAAATGGAGGATTGTTCCGCTTCTCTCTTCGATGCCGAGTGCCGGCTGCTTGCCGAATCCGCCAACATCCCGATCCATCTGAACTGCGTCGGCATCGTGCTGAAGCAGATCCTCGAGCACCACATCCCGGCGGAGGCGTGGCAGCCCGGGGACGTGGTGCTGACCAACGACCCCTATCTCGGCGGCGGTTCGCTCGGCTCGGCGCATACCAACGATCTCGTCATGTACGCGCCCTGTTTCGACCGTGGCAGGCTCGTCGGCTTTGTCGGGCTGATGGCGCATCACCTGGACATCGGTGCGATGTGGATGGGAAGCCGCGGCTGGAACGTCGAGATCCAGCAGGAAGGCATTCTCATTCCGCCCGTCAGGATCGCGGCCGATGGCAGACTCGACGAGCCGATGCTCGAACTGATCGTCCGCAATACGCGGGTTCCGGAAACCCTGCGCAACGATCTCATCGCCCAGTTCGCCAGCATTCAGGCCGGCGCCCGCGAACTGGAGGCGATCTATGCCGAATACGGGGCTCCCACCATGGCGGCCGCGGTCGAGCAGATCATCCGGCATGCCGAAGCCAGGACGCGAGAGGAAATCGCCCGGATCCCCGACGGCACCTATCGCGGCGAGGTGCCGATACTGGACGACGGCTATGCCGGAGGTCCGCACTGGCTGCGCGTGGAGATCCGCAAGCAAGGCTCCGACATCACCTTCGACTTCACGGGTACGGACCCGCAGATCCGCGGCCCGGTCAATGCGCCGCTGTCGACCACCATGTCGACGATCTACTACATCGTGCGCTGCCTCACGGATCCCTCGATCCCGAACTCGGAAGGCTGCAGGCGTCCGATCCGGATCGTGGCACCGGAAGGGACGCTGGTCAACGCGCGCTCTCCCGCCGCGGTCAATCAGCGCATGGTGACCTGCCATTCGGTCGTGGACCTTGTCATGGGTGCGCTGGCGGAGGCGATCCCCGAGCGGATCATCGCCGACTCCGCCGGCTGCCAGTACAACTACGTCGCCAGCTACGATCCCGGGCGCGATGTCTGGGAAAGCTTCGGCGAGGTCACACCCGGAGGCATCGGCGCCACGGCGACGCTGGACGGCATGGACGTGATGGCCTGCCATATCACCAATTGCGCCATGCCGGCCGTCGAGGCGACGGAAGCGGAGTGTTCGGTACTCTATCTCAGGCGCGAGTTCCGGCAGGACGCGGCAGGACCGGGCTTCCGCCGCGGCGGCTCCGGCCAGGTAGAGGTCTACAAGGTGCTGGCGCCGGAAGCGGAACTCCACCGCACCTCGCAGAAGGCCCGCATCCGCCCGCGCGGCATGGCCGGGGGACTTCCCGGCGCGAACAGCCGCTGGATCATCAATGAAGGCACGCCGAAGGAACGCATCTGCGAATTTTCCATCGGCGATGTCGAGCGTCTCGAACAGGGAGACACAGTCTCCTTCTACACGACTTCCGGCGGCGGCTACGGCGATCCGCGCCAGCGCGAACGCGAACGAGTCGCTGCGGACTTGCGGGATGGCTTCATCAGCGCCAAGGTAGCGCGCGAGATCTACGGCTACGAAGCCGCGGTGGAGGAGGAGGGGGAGAAGGTGCCATGACCGGGCCGCCATCCGGGCAGGCTGCGCATGCGCCCGACGTCCTCGTGATCGGGCTCGGGATTGCGGGAGCAATGACTGCGCTGCGCCTGCAGCGCGCCGGGCTGCGCGTGCTCGCCATCGATCGCGAGGGTCCGGCGGCCGGCTGTTCGTCCGGCAATGGCGGCGCCATCGGACAGAATATCTGCGCGCCCTTCACCCAGCCCGGTCTCCTGCGGCAGATCCCCGGCTGGTACCTCGACCCGGACGGCCCCGTGGTGGTCCATCCGGCCTGGCTGCTGAAGTCGGTGCCGTGGATCGTGCGCTGGCTGCAGGCAAGCAGCGAAGCGTCCACCTATCATGCGGCGCGCGCAATGGCCTTTCTGCATCACGACTGCCTCGGCCTGTATCGTGCCGCGCTCAGCAACCGACTTTACGGGGATCTCATCCGCGACACCGGCTATCTCTATGTCTACGAGACGCCTGCCCCCGGCAAGGGCGAACTGTTCGCGCAGCGGCTGCGCGAGGATCTCGGAATTCCCTCGCGCCCGCTCAGCCGGGCGGAGGTCGTCGAGATGGAACCCGCCCTTGCCGGCGACTTCCAGCGCGGGCTGCTGCTGCCCGGCAACAGCTTCACGCCCAATCCGCGCCGGCTGGTCGAGACGGTCTTCGACCTGTTCCGCCAAGCCGGCGGAAGCTTCCTGCGCGCGACGGTACAAGACCTGCGGCATGACGGCCGCAAGGTCGTGGCGGTCGAGACGGATCAGGGGGTCGTCACGCCCGGACATGTGGTGATCTGCGCCGGCATCCGGTCCGGTCCCCTGGCCCGGATGCTGGGAGTGAATGTCCCGCTCGTCTCCGAGCGCGGCTACCATATCCGCTTTCCGGAATCTCCGGTGCGGCTCAACTACAAGGTCATGAATGCGTCGCGCGGCTTCGGCGCCACCTCGATGGAAGACGGGCTGCAGGTATCCGGAACGGTCGAACTGACGGATGCCGACACCCCGCCCAACTGGCGCCGGGCCGAGGCTCTCGCCCGCAACGCCCGCAGATTGTTCGGCAATGAGCGGATCGGAGAAAATTTCGACCGCTGGGCCGGGGACCGACCCTCGCTGCCGGACAGCCTGCCGGTCGTCGAACGTGTGCCACATCTGTCCAATGCCTGGCTCAATTTCGGCCACAGCCACTGGGGACTGAGCGGCGCGCCGCGTTCAGCCGAAATCATCGCCGACCTGATCGCCGGAGCTCCCGTCCCGGAGGCGGTGCGGGCCTTTTCGAGCGCCAGGTTCAGATTCGGGAGCCGGAAAGTGACTCTCGATGATCCCAGATGCTCCCGAAAGGCATCTGGCCCGGAAGCACAAATGGAGGAGGTGCAAGAATGAGCAAGTTCCGGACTGCATTGATGGCAGGCGTCCTGTTGGCGGGATATTCCGCCGTGGCCAATGCCGAATCCCTGACGCTTGTCGCATATTCGGGAATCTTCGAGGATCACTACCGCAAGGCCGTGGTCGAGCCCTTCATGCAGAAATATCCCGACATCACGGTCGAGTATCATGGCATGCCGAGTTCGGCCCAGATGCTCGGCACGTTGCGCGCACAGGCGCAGGCGCCCCAGCTCGATGTTGCCATCATGGACATCACCGTTGCCAAGACCGCGACCGACGAGGGAATCTTCGCCCCGATCGACGAATCCGTGACGCAGCACGTCAAGGATCTCTATCCGATGGCGTTTCTCGAGGGCTCCAACGCCGTCGGCGTTACACTGGACAGCCTGGTCATGCTCTACAACAAGGAAGCGCTGGCCGAAACGCCCACATCCTGGGAGGAATTCTGGAAGCCCGAGCATGAAGGCCGGATCGCCATCACGGCAGTGCCCGATCTCATGGGCATCCTGCTCACCATCATCGTCGACCGCATGGAGGGCGGAACGGACTACGGAAGCTCAGTGGAGAAGGGCATCGAGAAGATGATGAAGCTGGCCCCCGCCATCCAGACCTGGGAGCCGCGCCCCGACGTCTACCAGCCGATCGCGACCGGTTCGGCAGATCTCGGCCTTGGCTGGAACGCCAGGGGCCAGATCTACTCCGAAATGGAAGGAAGCAAGCTCGGCGTCGCCCTGCCGCAGGAGGGCTCGGCCTTCCAGATCAATGCCATCGCCCTTGTCGCCAATGCTCCGAACACGGAGGCGGCGAAGAAATTCATCGACTACGCCCTCAGCCCGGAGGCGCAGGCCGCCTTCACCAACGAAATGTTCTATGCGCCGATCAACCGCAAGGCCACGGAACACATCAATCCCGAGGCCATGAACCGTACGGCGGTCAGCATGATCGACAAGATGATCGAGCTCGACTGGGAGACGGTCGCGAAGATCCGCGAGGACATCACCAATGAATGGCGCCGCCGCGTCATTCCGCTGAGCCGCTGACGGAGCGGAGCCGGTCCGCCAGCCTTTCGGCGGGCCGGCTGCCATTTGACGGGGCGGGTGGCCCTGCGGCCCCGAAAACAAGGGAGGAAGCATGCGAATCTCCGTGGTTCAGATGAACTCGCAGAACGACAAGCCGGCCAATCTGGCGCGCGCCGAGGAGCTGGTGCGCTCGGCGGCCGCCGAGGAGCGGCCGGATCTGGTCATCCTGCCGGAATATTTCGCGCATCTCTCGGACGATCCCGCCGAGATGCACGCCAGCGGCGAGGAGATTCCGGGCGGCGAGACTTGCCGCCGCTTCTCCCGGCTCGCGGCGGAGCTGGAGATTACGCTTCATTGCGGCTCGATCGTCGAGCGCAGCAATGGCGAATTCTTCAACACCAGCATCGTCTTCGGCCCGGATGGCAGCGAGATCGCGCGCTATCGCAAGATCCATCTCTTCGACGTCGAAACGCCGAACGGCGTGCGCTACCGCGAGTCCGACCAGGTCGGCAGGGGCCGGGAGATCGTTACCTACCGTGCCGGCGGGCGCGTGGTCGGCGCCGCCATCTGCTACGACCTGCGCTTTGCCGAGCTGTTCCGCGCCCTGCGCGACCGGGGCGCGGAGATCATCGTGCTGCCCGCGGCCTTCACCCTCGCGACAGGCAAGGATCACTGGGAAGTGCTCATCCGCGCCCGCGCCATCGAGACCCAGACCTATTTCGCCGCGGCGGCGCAGATCGGCACCCATCCACGCGGCAAGAGCTGCTGGGGCCACTCGATGATCGTCGATCCCTGGGGGAGCATCGTCGCCCAGGCCTCGGACCGCGAGGGTCACGCGACAGCCCGGTGCGACTTCGCCTGCCTGCAGAAAGTGCGCGACAATCTGCCCGTAGCAACCCACCACGTCCTGTGAAGGTGCCAGCAATGTTCGACATCCGTCCCCTGCCGACGCAACTTCCCGCCGAGACAATCGAACTGCTCGAACAATGCGAGACCGCGACCATCGGACACGTGCTGCATTCGGGTTTCCTCGATCCGGCGCTTCGCCCTGTCCTCGCGGACAAGCGCGTCGCCGGCACGGCGGTAACCCTGCGCATTCCGCACGCCGATTCCGCCCTGCTTCATTATGTGACGGCCCTGGTACGCCCCGGCGACATTGTCGTCATCGACCGCTGCGGAGATACGCGTCACGCCTGTTGGGGCGGAGTGATCACCAATGCGATGAAGCTGGCCGGGGTAAAGGCCGGCATCATCGACGGCCCGGCCACCGACCCCCAGGAGTTTGTCCGGTGCGATCTTCCCGCGTGGTGCCGCGGAATATCTCCGATCACGACGAAACTGCTCGGACTGGAGGGCGCGTTCAACGTGCCCGTCACGGTGGGTGGGCAGGTGATCGAGCCGGGCGACGCCGTGTTGTGCGACGATTGCGGCATTGTCGTGCTGGCGCCGTCCCGGGCCGAAGCGGTCGCCCGCAAGGCCATACAGATGCAGGCCGACGAGCTGGTCCTGCTTGAGCGCCTGCGCAAGGGGGAGCGGCTGCCGGACATTACCGGGGCGACCCGGCTCGTGGAGGGCACCCCCGGAAAGAACTGAACCATTCTGGCCATTGGAGCAACCGGATGACCCGCCGATGACGATCCAGCCTGATGCCGCCGCCGTCCCCGAACCCGGGACGGGCTATCTCTCCCTGCGTTCGGTGACGAAGAAGTACGAATCCCTGACCGCCGTGGATGCCCTGACCCTCGATGTAGCGAAGGGGGAAATGGTGGCATTTCTCGGACCTTCGGGATGCGGCAAGACCACCTCGCTGCGCATGATTGCCGGCCTTTCGCAGGTAACGTCGGGGGCGATCACCATCGATGGCCGGGACGTTACCCATGCTCCGGCGCACAAGCGCGACATCGGCCTGGTCTTCCAGAATTATGCCTTGTTCCCGCACATGAAGGTTCTGCAAAACGTGATGTTCGGGCTGGAGGTGCGGGGGGTCGAACGCAAGGAGGCGCGCCGGCGGGCAATGGAAGCCATCGAGCTCGTCCGCCTTGGTGGCCGCGAGAATCACCGGCCGTCGCAATTGTCGGGCGGGCAGCAGCAGCGCGTGGCGCTTGCGCGGGCCCTGGTGATCCGGCCCGCCGTCCTCCTGCTCGACGAGCCGCTTTCCAATCTCGACGCGAAACTGCGGGACGAGATGCGCTCCGAGATCCGCGAGATCCAGAAGAGCCTCGGCATCACGGCGATATTCGTGACGCATGACCAGGTGGAGGCGCTCAGCATCAGCGATCGGGTGGCGGTGATGGAAGGCGGCCGGCTGGAACAGATCGGCACGCCATTCGAACTCTACGAGCGACCCGCAACCCGTTTCGTGGCAGGCTTTGTCGGCCGGTCGAACACGCTGGAGGGCGTAGCCGACGGCGAACATGTCCTGGTCGCAGGGCACGCAATCCGTACGCGTGTCCCATGTCATGGCGAGGTGGCCGTCATGATCCGGCCGCACCGCATCCAGATCCTGACCGCAGCGCCGGTGCCCGAGGGTGACGCCCTGACCAATGCTGTCCCCGGCACCGTGCGGAACCTGTTCTATGCCGGCGATGTCCTGCAATACACGGTGGACACGCGGGTCGGGCTGATGACGGTCGAGACCTCCACCACGGGTGACGCGAGACCGCTGCCCCCCGGAACTCCGGTCGTCCTGCAATGGAAGGCGGACGATACGCTTGCCTACGAGAAGCGTCCATGAGCGCGCCGACCGACCATCCGGCAAGGCGCACCTTCTGGATCGCGGCGCTTCTGATCGGGCCGATCGCCGTGGTCAATGTCGTCGCCTTTCTCTGGCCGATGGCCCGCCTGGCGCTCTTTTCCTTCCGCGAGGCGCTTCCGGGCGGCGGGATCGGCAATGAGTTCACGCTCGGCAACTGGCGCGCGGTCCTGACCGACTGGTTCTATATCGAGCTCATGTACGAGAGCATCGCGACCAGCCTGCTGGTCACGGTTCTTGCGCTGGTCGCCTCCTATCCGATCGCGCTGTATCTCTATCGATCCGAAGGCAGGTGGAGAACGATCCTGCTCGTGCTCGTCGTCTCGCCGCTGCTGACCTCGGCGGTGGTCCGCACCTATGGATGGATCGCCATCCTTTCCGATCAGGGGCTGATCGCATCGACGCTGCACCTTGCCGGCGTTGCCAGCGTCCCGCGCATGATGTTCAACAAGTTCGGCGTGGTCGTCGGGCTGACCGAAATCATGATGCCCTACGTGATCCTGGCCCTGCTCGCCGGATTCGGCCGCCTCGAACCCCGCTTCGAGGAGGCAGCCGCTTCGCTCGGGGCGTCGCCCTTCACCGTGTTCCGGCGCATCGTGGTGCCGCTGACCATGCCGGGCATCGCGCTCGGCTGCCTGCTCTGCTTCGTGCTGTCGGTCTCGGCCTTCATCACCCCGAAACTGCTCGGGGGCGGCCGCGTATTCCTCCTTGCCACGGAGATCTACGACCAGGCGATCGTCACCCTCAACTGGCCGGTGGCTGCGACCCTTTCCATGGTGGTCCTGATCATCTTCGGCGGTGCGCTGGTCATCTATTCCCGCCTCGTGCGGCGGATCACCTGAGGAGGCAGTTCATGGAGCCCCTTCCCGCTTCACGCGCATTGAAGATCACGGCATTCATCATGTTCGTGTTCCTGCTGGCGCCGGTGATCCTGGTCTTCCCGATCTCGTTTTCGTCGGACGCCTACATGAACTTTCCACCCTCCGGCTTCAGTACGAGGTGGTACGTGGAATTCCTGCACGACACCAGGATGCTGCGGGCACTGTGGACTTCTCTGGTGCTGGCGGTGGCGGTGACCGCGCTGTGCCTGCTGATCGCATTGCCGGCTGCCTATGCGCTGACGCGTCTGCGCTTTCCGGGATCCGAGCTGCTTCTGGCGCTGTTCACCGCGCCCCTGCTGCTGCCCCTGATCGTGCTCGGCCTCGCAATCCTGATCGTCTTTGCCTCCCGTGGCCTGCTCGCCACCTATACCGGGCTGACGATCGCGCATCTGGTGATCACGCTGCCCTACGCGCTCAGGGTGCTGGCCACCTCCCTGTCCGGCCTGTCCCTGAGCGTCGAGGAGGCAGCCGCCACGCTCGGCGCCTCGCCGCTGACCGTGTTCCGACGCATCACCCTGCCGATGATGGTTCCGGGCATCGTGGCAACTTCCGCCCTCAGCTTCCTCGTTTCCTTCGACGAGGTGGTGCTGTCGCTGTTCCTGACGGGCCCGCGCCTGACAACGCTGCCCGTGGCGATGTATCATCATGTCGACACCCACGCCGACCCGCTGGTCGCGGCGGTCTCGGTGGTGCTGATCCTGCTGACCCTCGCCGTCGTCCTTACCGTCGACCGGACGGTCGGCCTGTCGCGCACCTTCATCCGCTGACCGCCGCCCGGCCGGCAGGTCTGGTCAGCCTGCCGGCTTTGGTACAATGCTGTGGCGGCCCGAGCGCGGAGGAAATTCATGCTGCATCTGAGTCTGAAGCAGATCAATGTCCTGCATGCCATATTGCGGGGCGGCAGCACGACCGCCGCCGCCGAGGCGCTCCATATCAGCCAGCCCGCGGTCAGCAAGCTGGTCGCCAGCATGGAGAAGGAGCTGCGCTATCCCCTCTTCGTGCGCACCGGGCGCGGACTGGAGCCGACCCCCGAGGCAATCGCGCTGATGCCCTATGTCGAACGGACGCTCTCCGAGCTCCAGCGTCTGCAGCAGCACGCGGAGAACCTGCGGGGCGGCTCGTCCGGCCACCTGGCGATCGCGGGAAACCTCACCCTTGTCAATTCCCTGGCGGCGACGGCGATGGCGACCTTCCGCAAGCATTATCCGGATATCAATGTCGAGCTCACCATCCTGTCCGGAGCGGAGATCCAGGCTGCCGTCCTGTCGAACAAGGCGGATATCGGGCTGATCTACGGCCCGTTTCACCATGATCACATCCACACGGAGCGGATCGGGGAATGGCCGATCCGCTGTGTACTGCCCCGGTCGCACCCGCTGTCGGCGCTGAAGCAGATTCATGTGCGCGAACTCGAAGACCAGCCCATCCTGACCTATTCGGCCGAGACCCCGACCGGGCTTGCAATCCGCAGGCTGTTCGAGAATATCGGCGTCCGCTTCCAGGCCTCGGTGGTGCTGTCGAACACTCCGGCGGTGCTGCAGCTGGTCGCCGAGGGGCTGGGCATCGGGCTGGTGGATTACTGGGACTTCTTCAGCGACAGCTATCCGGGCCTCACCAGCCGCATGCTCGTACCGCGGATCGAAAACCATCCGATGATGATCTTCTCGGCGCACAGTCAGCGCAACAGGGCCGTCGAGCTGATGGCGAGCCTGATCCGGCCGCTCGCCGCCAGGATGCGCTAGAACCTGTCATGCTGCCGTGAACCGCTCCGGGCGGGAGGACCGCTCCCCGTCGCCGCCACGCGGCAACCTTCCTGCCCTGCAGTCCGGCCGGGCGGTTGTGGCGTGGCGGGAATCACTTTAATCGGGACCGGGTAATCGCAGAAGGAGGATCGGGGATGAAACTGAAGCATGTCCTGGCGGCGCTGGCGGTCGCAAGCACCCTGCAGGCGGGCGGGGCCCTCGCGGCCTGCGACGAGGGCGAGAAGGTCGTCAGGTTCAGCCATGTCGTCGCCGCCGACGGACATCCGAAGGGTGAGGCTGCCGCCTATCTGGCGGAGCGCGTCAATGCCGAGCTCGACGGTGCGTTGTGCATGGAGGTCCATCCCGACTCGTCGCTTTACGAGGACGACGAGGCGCTCGAGGCGCTGCGAGCGGGCAATCTCGAACTGGCGGCGCCGTCGACGGCCCGTTTCGACGCCTATACGAGCCGGTTGCGCCTGTTCGATCTGCCCTTCCTCTTCCGTGACGAAGCTCGGCTGCAGAAGTTCGCCGCCGGCGAAATCGGCCGGGAGATCCTCGGATCGCTGGAGGAGAGCGGGCTGGTCGGACTCGATTACTGGCTCGCCGGCTTCAAGCAGTTCTCCGCCGACCGGCCGCTGCTGGTGCCGTCGGACGCCGCCGGGCTCACTTTCCGCATCCAGGACGCCGTACTTTCGCGGGCAATGATCGAGTCGCTCGGGGCGACGCCGAAAGTCATCCCCCTCGGCAAGGTTCGCGCCGCCCTGGAGGCCGGCGAGGTCAACGGGCAGGAAAACAGCTGGTCGAACATCTTCACGCAGGGGCTGCACGAGGTCCAGGACGGCATTACCGAGACCAACCACCAGGCGTTTGTCTATGTCCTGGTGACGTCGCGCGCCTTTCTTGACGGGCTCGCGCCCGATGTGCGTGACCGCTTCCTGGAACTGGTCGAGGATGCCACGCGGCATGCCAATGAGAGGTTCGGCGAATTCGAGACCGGCAATCGCGACGCCATTCTCGCCAGCGGCGTCGAGATCCGCCAGCTGAGCAGCGAGCAGCGCAGCGAGTGGATCAAGGCGATGCGTCCGGTGTGGGACCGGTTCGCAGAGGAGATCGGCCGCCAGGCCATCGCCCGGGCGGAGGCGGAGTCCGAGTAGCCGTGCATGCTCCGGCGCCAAGGCCATTGGCCGGCGCCGGGCGTGTGGAAACGGAGGATGACAGGGTACGGGTCATTGTCACGAACCCTGAAAGAATCTAGGCTCCGTCCCTGTCAGGGCGCCAGACCAGGGGAGTTCCATGAAACGGACCGCATTCATGCTTTCATCCGCCACCACGAGCCGCCGCAACCTGCTTCGCGCTACCGCCGCCGGCGCCGGCCTTCTCGCAATGCCTTCGTTCGTCAGGAATGCGCTGGCGCAACAGGAGAAGGTGAAAGTGGCGGCGGTATACACCGTCCCGGTCGAGCAACAATGGGTGGGGCGCATTCACAAGGCAGCCAATGCCGCGGTCGAACGGGGCGAAATCGAATATGTGTTCTCCGAGAACATCGCCAATACGGATTACGAGCGGGTCATGCGCGAATATTGCGAGGCAGGACACCAGCTCATCGTCGGCGAAGTCTTCGGGGTCGAGGATGCGGCGCGGCAGGTGGCGCGCGACTATCCCGACCACGCCTTCCTGATGGGATCCTCCTTCAAGCCGCAGGACGATCTCCCGAACTTCGCCACCTTCGACAACTATATCCAGGATGCTTCCTACCTGACTGGCATCATCGCCGGCGCCATGACGAAGTCCGGAAATATCGGCATGGTCGGCGGCTACCCGATCCCGGAGGTGAACCGGCTGATGAATGCCTTCATCGAAGGGGTGCGGGAAATGCGGCCCGACGCGAAGTTCCAGGTCGCCTTCATCGGCTCCTGGTTCGATCCGCCCAAGGCGAAGGAAACCGCCTTTGCACAGATCGATGCCGGCGCCGACATTCTCTATGCCGAACGCTTTGGCGTTTCCGACGCCGCCAAGGAACGCGGCATCCTCGCCATCGGCAATGTGATCGACACCCAGGCCGACTATCCGGAAACGGTCGTCGCTTCCGCGCTGTGGCACTTCGAACCGACGCTCGACACCGCAGTGGCGCGTGTGCGCGACGGCTCGTTCAAGGCCGAGGATTACGGCGTCTACTCCTTCATGAAGAACAATGGCTGTTCGCTGGCGCCGCTCGGGACCTTCGAGGGCAAGGTGCCGCAAGAGGCCATGGCGAAGGTCGCGCAACGGGAAGCCGAGATCCGTTCGGGTGCCTTCACGGTCGCAATCAACGACGAAGAACCGAAACCGAGCTGAGATGCCGGAGCAACGGGGGGAAGAGGCGCAGCCCGTCCTGCGCCTCTCCGGCATCACCAAGCAATTCGGCTCGCTGGTCGCCAATGATGCGGTCTCCTTCGATCTTCATCAGGGAGAAATCGTTGCGCTATTGGGCGAGAATGGCGCCGGCAAGACGACATTGATGAACATCCTGTTCGGCCATTACGTCGCCGATGCGGGAACGATCGAGGTCTTCGGCAAGCCGCTGGCGCCGGGCGATCCTCGCGCCGCGCTCGACGCCGGCATCGGCATGGTGCATCAGCACTTCACTCTGGCCGACCAGCTTTCCGTGCTCGAGAACATCGTACTTGGCACGCAGAGGCTGTTGCGGCCCCGGCTGGACCGGCGGACAGCGCATGAACGCATCCTGCGCCTCTCTGCGGATTTCGGCCTCGCCGTGGATCCGGACGCGATGGTCGCCGATCTCACGGTCGGGGAGCGGCAGCGGGTCGAGATCCTGAAGGCGCTCTATCGCGACGTCCGCATTTTGATCCTGGACGAGCCGACCGCCGTGCTGACACCGGGAGAGACGGAGGCGCTGTTCCGCACGCTGAAGCTTCTCGTTGCACATGGGCTGTCGATCCTGTTCATTTCGCACAAGCTGCACGAGGTGCTCGCAGTCAGCGACCGGGTGCTGGTGCTGCGTCATGGCCGGCTCGCCGGCGCCGTCGCCACCCGCGACACCAGCCGCGGAGAGCTCGCGGCGCTGATGGTCGGAGAAGCCGTGCACATGCCCGAACCGCGCCCTTCCAGTGCCGGCAGGGTCCTGCTCGAACTGCGCGATGTAACCGTCGAGCCGCGGCAGGGCGGTATCCGGCTGGAACGAATCAATCTTGTCCTGCGGGCTGGCGAGATTACCGGCATCGCCGGCGTGTCCGGCAACGGTCAGGCAACGCTTGCCGCGCTGCTGGAGGGACGGATCGCGCCGGAAACCGGGGAAATCCTGATCGGCGGCGTGGCGGCGGGCAGGTGGTCGCCACGGATCGCGCTGAAGCATGGTTTGGGACGCATTCCCGAGGATCGTCACGCCCTCGGCATGATCGGCGATATGAGCGTGGCCGAGAACCTGATCGCCGAATCCTGCCGCGAGCCGAGATTTTCCCGTCACGGCATTCTCGACTGGAAGGCGGCGCGCGCCTTTGCCCGCCAGATCATCCGCGACTACGAGGTCAAGTGCCCTTCGCCGGATGCCCGCGTCAGGCTGCTTTCCGGCGGCAACATGCAGAAGCTCATCCTCGGCCGCGCCCTGGACGGCGATCCGGACATCATCCTGGCCAACCAGCCGACTCGCGGGCTCGACATCGGCGCGGTTGCCTATGTCCATCGCCGGCTCATCGAAGCTCGCGACCGCGGCGCTGCGATTCTGCTGATCTCGGAGGACCTCGACGAGGTTCGCGCCCTTTCCGACCGCATCATCGTCATGTCGCAAGGCCGGCTATCGGCTCCCTCCGCACGGGGAGAGAAGACGGTGCGGGAACTGGGAGAGGCCATGTCCGGCCATGGCTTTTCCCGGGAGGACGCGCATGCGGCTTGAGCCGAAGCCAGCGCCGTCGATCGCGGCCGCCTTTCTCTACCCGGCGGGAGCGATCGCGGCGACAATGCTGTTTGCCGCCGTGCTGGTCATGGCTGCAGGCGCCAGTCCGCTCGCCGTCTTCGGTCTGGTCCTGAAGGGTGCGGCGGGTTCGCGCTTTGCCCTGGTCGAGACTCTGACCCGCGCGACGCCACTCATATTTACCGGTCTCGCCGTGGCGATCGCCTTTCGCGCCCGGTTGTGGAATATCGGCGCGGAGGCACAGCTCTACGCCGGCGGCGTGGTTGTGGCGGTATTCGGCACCGGGCTTCTGCCGCTGCCGGCGCCGCTGCTCGTGCCCCTGGTCGCGCTGCTCTGCATGCTGGCGGGCGCATTGCTGCTGCTGGGGCCGGCGGTCATGAAGATCCGGTTCGGCGTCGATGAAGTCGTCACCACCTTGCTGCTCAACTTCATCGTGCTGCTGTTCGTGTCGATGCTGCTCGAAGGCATGCTCAAGGACCCGATGGGCCTTGGGTGGCCGCAATCGAAGCGCGTCGCCCCCGACATGCAGCTGCCGCGCATCGTCCAGGGCATGCGTCTCCACTACGGCTTCGTTCTCGCGGTCGCCTCCGCCGCGATCGTCTGGTTCGTGATGAAGAAGACCGTGCTCGGCTACGAGATGCGCGCCGTCGGACACAATGCCGAAGCGGCGCGATTCGCCGGCATTGAAGTCAATGGCGTGCTGCTGAGGACGGCACTGCTCTCCGGCGGAATGGCGGCGCTGGCCGGCTTCTCCGAGGTCGCGGGACTGAAGGGCAACCTCACCCTCGACCTTTCGCCCGGCTATGGCTATACCGGCATCGTGGTCGCCATGCTGGCCATGCTCAACCCGCTCG
>CAYLSN010000025.1:0-19223 GCA_964386015.1 uncultured Rhizobiaceae bacterium
CAGCGCAGAAGGCGGCGTTGCCGGCGCCAACCACCACGACATCATAGGAAGACATTTCTCGATCTCCGCATCTCTTGCATCAGGCCCCGGGTGGGGAAGGGTCCGGCCGCAGCCGGCCAGCGTCACACTTCGGTCAGCCAGTTTCTCGTGTCGGGAACCCTGCCGAAGGCAATATCGAAGTAGATCTGCTGCAGCCTTTCGGTGAGAGGTCCGCGACTGCCGCTGCCGATCGGGTCGCCATCGACATCGACGATCGGCGTGATCTCGGCGCCCGTGCCGCAGAAGAAGGCTTCCTCGGCCGCGAAGAACTCACTGCGGTCGACGTCGCGCTCCTCTACCCGGATTCCCTCTTCGCGCAGCAGGGTGATGACGGTCTCGCGGGTGATGCTCTCCAGAATGTCGCTGGTGATCGACGGCGTGATGGCAACGCCGTTGCGCACCAGGAAGAGGCACATGCCCTGACCTTCGGAGACCTTGCCCTGCTCGTTGAGGAAGATGGCTGAATCATAGCCGTCGCGCCGCGCCTGGATGCCGGCATAACGCGAATTATTGTAATTGGCGTTCGCCTTGGCGCGCGCCGGCATGACCGAGTCGGGGATGCGGCGCCAGGACGAGATCTGGGCGCGACTGCCTTCGACCACCTTCTTTGGCGTTCCGCGCTCGATCGCCGTGATGAACGACCCGATCGGGCCGCGCGCATAGCTCTCGCCGTCGCCGCCGACATAGACCGTCGGTCGGATGTGGACGGAATTGCGGAAATCATTGCGGCGCATGAGCTCGACCGTCGCATCCATGAGCTCGTCCGCCGGGACGATCCGCTCGAACCGCATGATGCGCTGCGACAGTTCCATGCGCTCCATGTGTTCGCGCAGGCGGAACAGGAACATCTTGCCGAGATCGGCATTCCAGTAGCCGCGAATGCCCTCGAAGACCGCCGCGCCATACTTGACGGCCGGCGAGAAGACATGGAGGCGCGCCTCGTTCCACGGCACGAACTCGCCGTCCATGTACACGATCAGCCGGGAAAAATCGCGTTCGCTCATCCGAGCTTCTCCTCAGGCACTGGGAAGGAATAGTTCAGTCCCGACCGGCCGCCATCGATGTAGAGCGTCTCGCCCGTGATGTAGGACGCCTCGTCGCTGGCCAGGAACAGGACCACATTGGCCACGTCCCGCCCCTCGCCGAAGCGCTGCAGCGGGATGCGCGAGAGGATGGTGCGGCGTGTCTCGCGATCGGAGAGCAGGCTGTCCCGGTTGAGATCGGTGATGATGGTGCCCGGGCCGACGGCGTTGACGCGAATATTGTGCTTGGCCAGCGACAGCGCCATGGCGATGGTCAGGGTCGAGACGCCGCCCTTCGACGCCGCATAGGGCGAGATGGTCGGCATCGTCATGCGCACCGAGGAGGACGACATGTTGACGATCGCGCCGCCCTTGCCGCGCTCGACCATGTGGCGGGCAACCTTCTGCCCCACCAGATACATCGACTTCAGATTGGTGCGCAGGACATCGTCGAAGTCCTTTTCGTCGAGCTCGAGGAAATCCGCCCTGCGCGTGATGCCGGCATTGGAGAACAGCACGTCGATATGCCCGAAATCGGCAATGACGCTGTCAATGGCCGCATCGACCTCCTGTTTCAGGCCGACATCGCAATGGTGGAATTTCGTCCTGACGCCATGGGCCGAGGCAATTGCGCTGGCGGTCGCCTCGCCGAGATCGTCGAGAACGTCGAGGATCGCGACATTGGCGCCTTCCTCCGCGAAGCGTTCGGCGCAGGCCTTGCCGATGGACCGGGCTCCTCCGGTGACGACTACGTTCTTTCCCTTCATCCGCATGTGGCTGACCTCACAGTTCGCGTAGTGCATTGAATTGATCGACGTAGCATGACCCGTCGATCCGCGCGGCAATGACGGTGGACCGGCCGGACCGGGCGGCGGCGGTCAGCGCGTCTCCGAGCTGGTGCTCCGTCTCGACCACGACGCCGTCGGCGCCGAAGCCGGCGGCGAGCTTCTCCCAGTCGACCCCGCCAAGCCCGATGCCGTATCTGGGAATGCCCTTGATTTCCTGCTTCACCCGGATGAGCGCGATCTCGCGATCGTCGAATACGACCACCGTGATCGGCAGGTTCTCCCGGGCGGCTGTCTGCAATTCCGCCAGCGCCATCATGAAGCCGCCATCGCCGGTGAAGGCGACTACCGGCCTGTCAGGCCAGGCGATGCGCGCCGCCAGAGCTCCCGGAATGGCAAAGCCCATCGAACCGAGGCCGTTCGAAGTCAGGAACTCGCGCGGCGCGTAGGACTGCCATTTCTGAACCACCAGCAGCCTGCTCGCACCCGCATCGCAGGTGGCGATGGTGTCGCGAGGAAGCACTGCGCGCGCGGTCTCCATTGCCGCCTGCGGCGACAGGAACCTTGTCGAAACGTTCAGCGCATTGTTCAGATCGGTGCGGAACCTGGCCGCAGCGGCCTCGCCCCAATTGCCGCCCTGCGGCGCGAATTCGGCCAGCGCGGCGAGCAGCTGTTTCAGATTGCCGACCACTTCCAGCGTCGCCGGGATGAGCGCGTCCACCGATGGTGTGTTGACCAGCGACAGGACCGGGATGGAATAGGGCCAGGGCTTGGGCTGCAGCTCGACGGCGTCGAGCCCGACCGTAATGATCAGGTCGGACTGCGTGATCAGGTCGCGCTCGATCAGCCCGCCGATGATGCAGCCGGCGCGCAGCGGATGATCCTCGGCAATGGCGCCCTTGCACTTCGACGTCGTGAGCACGGGCGCCCCGAGAGTTTCGGCGAGCCTGACCATTTCGGCCGAGGCCTTGTCCCAGAACGTGCCGAGCCCCACTAGCAGGATCGGGCGGCGCGCTTTTTCGAGCATGTTCAGCGGCTCGGCAAGCGCCTTGCGGTCGGGGTCGATCCCGAGCCGGTTCGGCAACAGGTCGTGCGGCACCGCGAGATCCGGGACCTTGGTCATGGTCTCGGTCGAGGGCACGTCGATATGCACGGGACCCGGCACCGGCGCCGTCGCTACCCGCAGGGCGCGCCGGATCTGCTGATGCACGCTTTTCGCCTGCAGCGTCGTGCTCCACTTGGTAATGGCGGAATAGATGACATGATGGTCGATGACCTGCCGCAGTCCGGTGGCGTAGGTAGCGGCGGGATACTGGTCGGTCATGGCAATCAGCGGCGCCCGGTCGAGCCAGGCATGGGCGATGCCGTTGACCATGTTGGTGGCGCCCGGACCGCGCGTCGAGGTGCACACGCCGGGACTGCCGGTGATCTCGCCCCACGTCGCCGCCATCATGGCGCCGGCGGTTTCCTGCTTGATGAGGATGTAGCGCATGTCGTTGCGGCGCAGGGCATCCATGAATTCCACCGTCTCGCCGCCGGGGTGACCGACGACGAAGGGGGTGCCGGCCTCCTTGATCGCCTGCGCGAGGATTTCAACGGTCGTGCTCATTCTCGGGCGCCTTTCTCGCTGTCGCGCTGATACTCGATGTCGATGATGAGGTTGAGGTGCTCGTCCACCCGGATCGTGGCATCGGGGCCGGCGACTACGGTCGACTCCCGTTCCTCGACGACGGCGGGGCCCCTGAATTCGGTGCCGGGCGTCAGTCCGTAGCGATTGTAGATCCGGGTCGGAATGTAGCCGTGCTCGGGGAAGTGCACCAGCCTTTCGCCCTTGAGGGCGCCTTCGCGGACGATCTGCCTGCCTTCGAAGTTCAGCTTGATCTCGGGAGCGACTCCGTTGACCTTGAGGCGCCAGGAGACGGTCTCGACCGGTACGCCCTCGATCCGGCGTCCGAAGAGCTGATCGTATTTCTGCAGGAAGGCGTCGAGCAGGGCTGCCGCAAAGGCTTCCCGGTCGGAAATGCCCGTCGGAACCGGCACCTCCACTTCGAAGCCCTGGCCGACATAGCGCATCTCGACGGTACGGCGGGCCCGCAGCATTTCCGGGTCCGCCCCGGCGGCAACGAGCTGCCCGGTCGTCTCCCGCGCCATCTCCTCGTACAGGCGCTCCACCATTGCCGGATCGAGCGTCTGCAGCCTGGAAATGTAGCTGCGGACACCCTCGGTTGCCGGCGGGGCGATGAGGAATCCCAGCGCCGAGCAGACGCCGGCGGCGAGGGGGCAGATGATCCGCGAGATCTTCAGTTCCTTCGCCAGCCCGTAGGCATGCACCGGGCCGGCGCCGCCCGTGGCAACGAGCGTGTAGCGGCGCGGGTCCCGGCCCTTCTCGGCAATGTAGCGCCTCGTCGCCGCCGCCATGTTATTGTTGACGACCGCATGGATGCCGGCGGCGACCTGGGTCGCGTTCAGCCCGGCGGGGCCGGCGAGCCGGGTCTCGACCGCCGCACGGACCGCGTCGAGGTCCAGCTTCATCTCGCCGCCGAGGACGTAGTCGGGCGAAAGATAGCCGAGCAGGAGGTCGGCATCGGTCACGGTCGGCTCCGTGCCTCCCCGGCCGTAACAGACAGGCCCCGGCGCCGAACCGGCGCTGTCGGGACCGACCTTCATCAGGCCCATGGCGTCGAGGCGGGCGATCGAGCCGCCGCCGGCGCCGATCTCGATCAGGTCGATCACCGGCACCTTCAGCGGAATGCCGGAGCCCTGACGGAAGCGCCGCACCCGGCCGGCCTCGAAGGTTCGCGAATGCTCCGGTTCGCCATGCTCGATCAGGCACATCTTGGCCGTCGTGCCGCCCATGTCGAAGGCGATGACGCGGTCCGATCCGGTGAGCTTGCCATAGAAGGAGCCGGAAATGGCCCCGGCGGCGGGACCGGATTCGATCATCTGGATCGGCGCGTCCTGCGCCACCTGGAGCGAGGCGATGCCGCCGCCGGAGAGCATCACGTTCAGCGGCCCCCGGAGCCCGTTCGCCTTCAGCTTGTCGTTCAGCTCGGTGATGTAGCGGCGCATCAGCGGCAGCACATAGGCATTGGCGGTAACCGTGCAGCTGCGCTCATATTCGCGGATTTCGGGCGCGACTTCGGTCGAGACAGTCACCGGCACGGAAAGGCGCGCGCGCAGGATCTCCGCCGCCCGTTGCTCATGCACAGGATTGGCATAGGCATGCAGGAAACAGATGGCGATCGCCTCCACGCCTTCATCGATCAGCGCCTGCGCCGCCGCGACCAGCTCATCCTCGTCCAGCGGCGTCAGGACTTCACCCCTGGCGTTGATGCGTTCGGTCACGGCCTTGCGCAGCTTGCGCTCCGCCAGCGGCTCGGGTTTCTCCATGAACAGGTCGTAGAGGTCATAGCGCATCTCGTGCCCGATCTCGAGCACGTCGCGGAAGCCGCGTGTCGTGATCAGGCCGATCCGGGCGCCGTTGCGCTCGATCAGCGTATTGGTGACGAGCGTCGTGCCATGGATGATGCCGTCGACATCATCCATGACGAGACCGGATTCGCGGACGATGCGCTCGACGCCCTCGCAGATGGCCTGGGAGGGATCATGCTTGGTCGTGAGTTGCTTGCCGGTGAAGATGAGGTCTCTCCTTTCGTCGACGAGGACGAGATCCGTGAAGGTACCGCCGACATCCACACCGATTCTGATCTTCTTGTTCTTCACCGGGCTCAACCCTCATATCCGTAAAGTTCGCGGGCTTTTTCCGGCGTCACATAGCCGGCCTCGAGATCGCGGCGGATCGCCTCGCGCGAGCGCTTGCGCGGATCGCCGAAGCCGCCTCCGCCGGGAAAATGCAGGTCGATGATCTCTCCCGGACGCAGCACGCATCGCGATTTGGGGTGCGGCCGTTCGCCATTGGACAGGCGCACGGAAGTCGTCGACCCCGGCAGGCCGCCGAGCAGTCCCTTGGGAGGATGGCGATGGCGGTCCGACAGCAGCGAGAAGTCGACCGGCGACGACGACAGCACCTCGATGCGCACGTCCTGGCCCAGCCCGCCGCGATATTCGCCGGCGCCGCCGGAGTCCGGAGTGAGTTCCTTGTAGTGCACCAGCAGGGGCGAAACGCTTTCCAGCGCCTCGATGCTTCCCGCTCCGGTATTGGAAGGGAAGGCGGTACAGGAGTAACCGTCCATCCGGCTGTTGGCCCCCATGCCGCCGGAGGCGAAGAGCACCTGGCTGAAGCGCGCGCCGTTGCGGTCGATGCCGCCATAGACGGTGCGCAGGGTAGGGGCGCTGCCCGATTCGGCGGCAACCAGTTCCGGCGCTACCTGGGAAAGACACTTGAAGATGACACCTGCGAGCAGGTGGCCGGTCAGCTGGCGCGCCGCAACGGGGGCGGGCATGACCGGGTTCAGGATGGAGCCTTGCGGCGCCTTGATCGTGATCGGCTGGAAGGAGCCCTCATTGCGCGGGCTGTCGGGATCCAGCGCACATTTGATCGGATAGGTGGCGTAGGCGTAGGTGTACTTCCACACCGAGTTGATGCCGCGCGGAATCTGCGGCGAAGTCCCCTCGAAATCGAGTTTCATCTCCGAGCCGCGAATGGTGAGGCGGCACTGGATGAGCGTCTCGTGCTCGTCGAAACCGTCGGCGCTGGTCGTCGCCGTCCAGGAGCCGTCGGGCAGGGCGGCGATGGCGTTGCGCATCGCCTGTTCGGCCCGGCCGCGCAGCTCTTTCGACAGCAGCACGAGATCGTCGAGACCGGTATCTTCGAGGAACTGCTGCACGCCGAGCTCGCAGACGCGCTGCGCCGCCACCTGCGCGTAGATGTCGCCGATGACCTGATCCGGAACGCGGACATTTGCCCGGATCGTCTCAAGCACGAAACGATCCTCGATGCCGCGCCGCAGGAACTTGACCGGCATGATCCGCAGGCCTTCCTCGACCAGCTCGCGGGCATCGCCGGCCCAGCCCCGGCCGCCAATATCCGGCAGATGCGCGATCGAACCGGAAAAGCCGACGAGCTTGCCGCGATAGAAGATCGGAGCCGCCATGGTGATGTCGGGCAGGTGGCCGGAGCCGATCACCGGATCGTTGGTGATGATGCAGTCGCCCGGCTCCCACTGATCCAGCGGAATATGCTGGATGAAGGAGCGCACCGCGCTGGAAAGCATGCCGACAAAGGACGGGATCCCGGCCGTGTTCTCGGCCAGGCAGTTGCATTCGGCGTCCATCAGCACAGTGGTGAAATCATTCGATTCGCGGACCACGGTCGAGAAAGCCGTCCGCAGCAGCGCGGCCGCCGATTCGTCGGCAATCGAGATCAGACGGGACCAGAGGATCTCAAGGGTGACCGGATCGAAAATGTCTTGGCTGCTGCCCATTCATGCCTCCTTGGCGACGCTGCCGCCCTTCTTGCGCCCGCTTATATTATACATTTGCATAACGATGCAAGCATGCCCGGCGCTTTTTTTGACGGCGCCTAGACGAGGTCCGCCTCCGGCACCTGGCCGCCATTCAGGAGCGTGGTCGCATTGCGGTAACCGTGCCGCACGATATTGAGGAAATTGTCGACGGTGGCCGCCGCGATGTGTGGCGTGACGACGGTGGAATCACTGTGCAGGAGCGGCGATTCGCGCACGGGCTCCTCGGCGAAAGTGTCGATTCCGGCGCCGCCGAGGTGCCCGGACTGCAGCGCCTCGTGGAGGGCATCCTCGTCGACGATCCTGCCCCTGGCGCAATTGATCAGGATCGCGCCGGGTTTCATCATGGCGATTCGTTCGCGATTGACGAGGCCTGCCGTCTCGGGAAGCAGGGGCAGGTGCAGCGATACGATGTCTGCCTGGCGGAACAGATCATCCAGTTCCACATGGCGGGCGCCGAGGGCCTTGCCGACCTCCCGGGCCGTCGGGTCCGGATCGTGGAAGATGATTTCGCACCGGAACCCGGCAAGCAGCTTGGTTACCGCGCGGCCGATTGCGCCCATGCCGACAATGCCGAGGCATTTTCCGGTAATCTGCCGGTTCTCGCTGCGGGCCTGCTCCCGGCGCCAGATGCCTTGCCGGGTGGCGCGATCCTGCAGCGGCAGCCGGCGCAGGCAGGCGAGAATCAGCATCAGCGTATGCTCCGCCACCGGAACCGCATTGCTGCCCGCGGCTCTCGCCACCGGAATTCCACGGGAACGGCAGGCGGCAAGATCGATATTGTCGACGCCGGCACCCAGCTTCTGCACCAGGCGCAGGCGAGGGGCAGCCTCGATCACTTCCCGGGTTGCCGGCGCCCCGATCAGGAACAGGAAATCGGCATTGCGCGTCGCCGCGACGCGCGCTTCCGGCGAATCCTCCTCCACCAGCGTCACTTCCCAGCCGGCGGGAGCTTCCTCGCGCACGAGCCGGGCAAGGGTCGGGTGCAGCACGTCAAGAAATGTCATTCTGATGGTCATGTCTGTCCTCGGATGGCGGGAAGCGGCGCTTGCGTGCGTCGAAGCTTTACTTTATGCAAAGGTGTAATGCAGAAATCCCCCGGAGGCAAGGATGAGCGGGATCCGTCCGTTCTATTGTGGTGGCAAGTGGATCGTCGGGTCCGGACAGCCGATCGAAGCAAGGGATCCCTCCACGGGCCAGGTGGTGGCGACGTACGGCTCGGCAGGCCGGGACGACCTCGACGCGGCGGTGCAGGCGGCGCGGGCCGCGTTGCGAGCGCCGGGCTGGAAGGACCTTTTGCCGCACATGCGGGCTCGCCTGCTGCACCGGTTTGCCGCCATCATCGATTCGCGGGCGGAGGAGCTGGCGCGCATCCAGATGCGCGACAATGGCAAGGTGCTGGCCGAATGCCGCAACATGATGGCAAGCGCCGCGAACACGTTCCGCTACTATGCGGCGCTGTGTGAAACGCGCGAGGACCATCAGTCGCCCTCGCGCGGCAATTATCGCAGTTTCTACAATTTCGAGCCGGTCGGGGTGGTTGCCGCGATCACGCCGTGGAACTCGCCGGCTACCCTGGAAGCGCAGAAGCTGGCGCCGATTCTCGCGGCCGGCAATGCCGTCATCCTCAAGCCGTCCGAATTCACGCCGCAGATCGCCGTGGAATATGCCAGGATCGCGGAAGAGGCCGGTTTCCCCGCCGGCATCGTCTCGGTGCTTCCCGGCGATGCCGGCCTGGGCCGGGAGATGGTCACCCATCCCGGCATCGACATGGTCAGCTTCACCGGCGGGACGGTGGCGGGCAGCCACATTGCGGCCGAGGCCGGGCGGCTGTTGCGGCCGGTCGTGCTGGAGCTCGGCGGCAAGTCGCCCAATATCGTGCTGGCCGACGCCGATCTCGACCTTGCCGCGAAAGGGGTTGCCGGCGGCATATTTTCGGGGGCCGGGGAAAGCTGCGTCGCCGGTTCGCGGATCTTCGTGCATCGCTCGGTGTTCGACGATTTCACGCAGCGGCTCGTCCGCATCGCGGAATCGATGAAGATGGGTGATCCGGGCGATCCGGATGTGTCGATCGGGCCGCTGATCCATGATGGACACCGCGAAAGGGTGCATGGGTTCGTCACGCGCGCGGTACAATCCGGCGCGCGCCTGCTGACGGGCGGCTACCTTCCCGAGCCTGGCTTTGGCGGCGGCGGGGCCTACTACCCGCCAACCCTTCTGACCGGCGTCGACAACGGGCACGAGATCTGCCAGCAGGAAGTATTCGGTCCGGTCGGCGTGCTGCTGCCTTTCGACCGGGACGAGGATCTTCTCGGCCAGGCCAATGACATCCAGTTCGGCCTTGCATCCGGTGTCTGGACCAGCGATCTCGCCCATGCCTTCCGCATTGCCGAGGCGCTGGAAGCCGGCACGGTATGGATCAATACCTACAAGCAGCTTTCGATTTCCACTCCCTTCGAGGGCCACAAGAAGAGCGGGCTCGGGAGAGAGAAGGGACCGCAGGGACTGCTCACCTACATGAAGACCAAGGCCGTATTCTGGACACCGGGGTCCGACTGACTTGACGCAACGCTCCGACACCGCGCTCTACGATCCGCAGCCCCTGCCGCGGGCCTATACATCGCTGTATGCGCCTCCTCCCGCACCACCGGAGCTGCGGGAGAGCCGCAGCGCCGACGTCGTCGTCATCGGCATGGGCATTACCGGCAATTGCGCGGCGATCGAGCTCGCCCGAAAGGGTGTTCAGGTCACGCAGCTCGAAGCGTCCGATGTCGCAGCCGGGGCGTCGGGCCGCGCCTTCGGGCTCGTGGTGCCCTATGGCAAGCATGACGAGGCTCGTGTCCTGAAGGACTTCGGCGCGGAGGCGGGCGAACGCTACATCGCCGCGATTGCCGGCGGGCCGGCCGCCGTCCGGTCCCTGATCGACGAATTCGCCATGCCGCACGTCCTGCACGGCCAGGGCTGGGTGCTGGGTCCCTTTACGCCGCCGGCGGCGGTTTCGCTGGCGCGGCGCGCCGAATACTGGCAGCGCCGCGGCGCCGAAGTCGAGTTCGTGGAAGGCAAGGCAATTGCCGATCTGATCGGCAGCGACCTCTATCCGTGCGGCCTGTTCGACCGCCGGGCGCTGACGATCAATCCGCTGGCCTATTGCTGCGGGCTGGCGCAGGCGGCGCAACGCCTCGGAGCGGCGCAATATGCACACAGCCCGGTCATCGCCATCGAGCGCGCCGGCCAGCAATGGCGCGTGCGCACACCGGGGGGCGAGGTGACCTGCCGGCAGGTCCTGCTGTGCACGGACGTCTATTCCGGCCGGCTGTGGCCTGGGCTGGCCGCCAATCTCATCCGCATCCGGGGCTATCAGGCGGTGACGGAGGTCATCGGCGAGAGCGCCTGGCCGCGGATCCTTCCCGGAGCAGCAGTCGTGACCGATACGCGGCACACCTGGTCGGGGCTGAAGAAATTGCCGGACGGCCGCCTGCAGCTCAGCGCGGGCGGGCCGACGCTGGCGAGCAGCAAGCCGGCTGATCTCGGCGCCGTCTCCGCCAGGCTGCGTGAACTCTATCCGTGGCTCGGCCCGGTGCGCTGGGATGCGGAATGGAGCGGCTGGGTCGGGCTGACGCCGAAACAGCACCCGGCGATCCGGCGGTTCGCCGACGGCATGTGGGCCGGGCTCGGTTATAGCGGCCGCGGCATTGCCGCCGCCACGCTGATGGGCCGCGAACTGGCGCAACTGGCCCTCGACCCGGACGGCCATGTGCCGATGGTGCCGATCGAGGAAAGCAAGCCGGTCCGGCCGCAAGCTGCAGCGAGAATGGTCGCCGCCGCTCTTGTCACCTGGTACCGGCTGATCGATTTGCGGTCCCGGCGCGCCGGCCGCGGCTGAAAGCGTCCGCGCCCGGCGCGGACGTCGCCGCGATCGGACTCCCATGAAAGTCAAGCACAGTCTGCTTGCCGGGCCGGACTTGATCTGGCGCAAGGCAATCCTGCGAGACCTACCTATATGTATGGATGTCCGGAAGGGCCGCATCGGCGTTCACCCAGCATTCTTCCGTGCAGTCCTTTCGGCGTCGCACAGCGATAACAAGAAAGGCAGGAAAGAGTGAAGGAGACAACCATGAGTGTGAAAGACTTGCTTCCCTGGCGGCAGAAGGATCGGTCGCTGCCGGAACTGTCGGATCCGTTCCTGACGTTGCACCGCGAAGTCAACAGACTGTTCGAGAACGCCCTGCGTGACTTCGGCAGCCCCTGGAAAGGCCTTGCGTCGCTGCAGGCGAGCTGGCCGAGCCTGGAGATCGAGGATGGGGAAAAGGAAATCCGGGTCACGGCGGAAGTGCCGGGCATGGATGAGAAGGATATCGAGATCCTGCTGAGCGACGGCGTCCTCACGCTGAAGGGCGAGAAGCAGTCGGAGAAGGAAGACAAGGACCGGCGCTATTCCGAACGCTATTACGGGCGCTTCGAACGGCGCATTCCTCTCGGCTACGAGATCGACGAGGACAAGGTCGATGCCAGCTTCAAGAACGGCGTGCTGACCATTGTCCTGCCGAAGAGCAAGGAAGAGCAATCGAAGGTCCGACGCATTTCCATCAAGGGCTGAGGGCCGAACGCCAGGCCGCCGTGCCTGGCGCGCTTTTCCTACCAGATCATCCGCGGCAGCCAGAGAACGATCTCCGGAAACATCGTGAAGATGACCATGGCGGCGCACATCACCAGGAAGAACGGGATCGTTGCGCGGGCAATGCGGTAGATGGACCAGCCGGTCAGCCCCTGGATCACGAACAGGTTGAAGCCGACCGGCGGCGTCACCTGCGCCATTTCGATCATCACCACCAGGAAGATGCCGAACCAGATCGGATCCCATCCAGCCTGCACCGCCAGCGGCAGCGTGACGGGCAGGCTCATTACCGTCATGGAGATGCCGTCGAGAAAGCAGCCCATGATCAGATAGAAGACCGCCAGTGCCAGGATCAGTGCATATGGCGACAGGTCGAAGCCGTTTATATAGGCGGCGAGCTCCTGCGGCAGGTGGGCAAAGCCGATCGCCGTGGAGAGGAAGGCCGCCGCGACGATGATCGAGCAGATCATCGAGGAGATCGACACGGTCGACAGCAGTGATTCGCTAAGCAGGCGGAAGGTGAGCTTGCCCATGGCGGCCGCCAGCACGATGGCGATGACCACGCCGATGGCGGCTGCCTGCGATGGCGTCGCAAGGCCGGTATAGATGCCGCCGAGCACACAGGCGACGAGTACGATCATCGGCCCGAGATCCCACAGCGAGCGCAGCAGCACGGCGGACGAGAGCCGCGCCTCGGCCGACGGCGCCGCCTGCGGCCGGGCCAGGCAGGCGAGGCCGATATAGCCGGAGAGCATGGACGCGAGCATGAGGCCGGGGATCAGTCCGGCGGCGAACAGGCGCGCGATCGAGACTTCGGCGAGAATGCCGTAGATGATCATGACGATCGATGGCGGGACCAGCAGGCCGAGACTGCCCGCGCCGGCGAGAGAGCCAATGGCGAGGCGGTCGTCATAGCCGCGTTCGCGCAGCGCATCGATCGTGATCTTGCCGATGGTAGCCGTGGTCGCGGCGCTCGAGCCGCTGACCATTGCGAACAGGGTGCAGCCGGCAATGTTGGTGTGCAGCAGCCGACCCGGCAGCCACTCGACCAGCGGCGCGAGGCCGCGGAAGATACGGCCGGAAATATCGGCGCGAAAGATCAGCTCCCCCATCAGGATGAACATGGGAATGGCGGCGATCTCCCAGGAGGTGCCGGAGCGCCAGAAGATGGTCTTCAGGATCTGGCCGATACGGTCGACGGGAAAGCCGAGCACGAAATACAAGACGCAGAATCCCACCGCCGCCAGCGCGCTGAAGATCCACATGCCGCTACCGAGGAAGAAGATCAGCAGCCCGAGCGCTGTCAGTCCGGTGGTTACGGGATCCATGTCAATGCGCTCCCGAGGGGTTGGCGCCCTCATCCGTCATGCTGCCCAGCGTCTGGCCGCCATGCTCGCGATTGCCGGCAAGGAGATTGAGAAATTGCAGCACCGCCTGGGCGAGGAACAGGATCATGCCGGCGAGCACCGCCGCCTCCGGCAGCCATAGCGGCACCTCGGCGCTGGTCGGGCTGACCGTGCCGCGCGCCCAGTTCCGCTGGATGCTGAGCAGGAAATACCAGGCGGCGACCGACATGATCAGGATCGTCAGGACGAGGACGGCAAGGTGAAGGCCCTTGTCGAGGCGCGGATGCCGGGACAGAAATCCCGCGATCAGGCTGACCCGGATGAGTTCGCCGCGCCGGAAGGCATAGGCAAGACTGCCGAAGGTCATGGCCGCCACGGCATAGCCGACGAATTCGGTGATGTAGTCGAGCGACCGGCCGGCCAGCGCGCGAAGCACAATGTCGAGAAATACGCCGAACGACATGGCCAGGAGGAGAAGGCACGACAGGGCTGCACCAGCCGCACCCACCCAGGCAATGGCGGCTTCGGTACCTGCGAGCAGTCGTCGGACGGGTTCCATATGCTCTCCCCTTCATACCGGCGGCGTCGAATCGGACAGACCAATTGCAGTGGGGGCGAGCCGGCAAATTTAGCTTTGAAACCGCCTGCAAAGTCAATCCCCCCGGCATTGCCCCGCCCGCAGGGCAGGATCTGGCCGCAACCTTGACAAGGCGCGGGATCGGGCCCTTTAATGCGGCGGTCAGGGTCGGTTGCTCGCCCACCTGCTTTCAACAGCCCGTTCTTGCTGAACAGGGAGGTTATCGATGTGCAGGATCCTGACGACTACCGCCATTGCCTTGGGGATGTCCCTTACCTTGAGCCAGGTCGCCCTGGCCGAGACATGGGACATGCCGACCGAACAGGCGGAAACTTCGCTGACCGGCATTGCCGATCTCGCATTTGCCAAGGCCGTCGCCGAGAAGACCGGCGGCGCGATCGAGGTCAAGGTGCATTTCGGCGGCTCGCTCGGCTACAAGAGTGCCGACCAGTATGATGCGGTCGGCAATGGCAGCCTCATCATTGCCGACACCTATACCGGGCCGCTGGTCGGCTACAACCCGATCTGGCAGGTCAGCGCCCTGCCTTTCCTGACCGCCGATATTGGCGATGCCAAGAAACTTTTTGAAGCGTCCAAGGCTACTTACGAGGAAGTACTCGAGCAGGATGGCCAGGTGCTTCTCTATACGATCCCGTGGACGCCCTCCGGCATCTGGTCGCGCAGCGAGGTGCGCGAGGCCGCCGACATCGAGGGGCTGAAGATCCGCGTCTTCGATCCGACCAGCGAAGCAACATTCCGGGCGGCGGGCGCTGCGCCGGTGATCCTGTCCTTCACCGATGTCGTGCCGCAGCTGACCACCGGCGGCATCGATGCGGTGCTGACTTCGTCCGAAGGCGGCTATCAGAACAAGTTCCCGGACCTGCTCAAGAACTTCACCTCGATCAGCTATGCGGCGCCGCTCAGCATCATTCACGTCAACAAGGACAAGTGGGAGGCGCTTTCCGAGGAGACGCGCAAGGCGGTGATGGCTGCCGCAAGCGAGACCGAGGAGATGATCTGGGCGCTCGCCGTCGATCGCGAGCAGGAGATTCTCGGCAAGATGCGGGCCGAAGGGGTGAATGTCGTCGAGGAGCCGGCGGATTCGCTGAAGTCGCGGCTGCGCGAGGCTGCCGGGCCGGCGATCGAGGCCTGGAAGGAGAAGACCGGGGAGAATGGCGCGGCGATTCTCTCCGCCTATGGCGGTTAGTCGGGCCTGGACCGCTGCCCGGCCATTATCGGATCCGGCCTGTAATGGCCGGATTCGAGGATGAGATTTCTTGCGGCCTCGACCACGGCTGGAATGCCGTTCAGGCCCGGTCCCTTCGGCCAGACGGCGAAGAGCCGGTGCGGCTCGATGGGCGGCCAGGCCGGCACCGGTACCAGTCGCCTCGTCCATTCGTCGACCTGATGCAGTGCAGTCGGCAGCAGCGTCGCGCCGCGCCGCCGCATGGCGAGCTGGGCCATGACGGCGAGGGTGTTGCAGGAATTGACCCTGGCCGGCCATAGCCCGGCGCTCTGGAACCAGCGATGAATGGACTGGTGCAGCAGAGACGGCTCCGGATTCGTGTAGATCGGCACATCGCGAAGATCCGCGGGGGTCAGCACGCGGTCGGGGAACTCCCGGTCCGGCGAAATCATCCAGCTCAGTTCGATGCTGGCCAGCGGCTGCTGCTCCTGACGCGGATCGGGCCGCGGGTCGGTCAGCAGGGCAAGGTCCAGCTGTCCGCGGTCCAGCATGGCTGAGAGTACCTGGCTGAAGCCGGCATAGATCTCGAAGGAGAGATCGGGATGGCTCTCCTCGATCCGCGCCAGCAGATCGCTCAGGGTGATGGTCGCAAAAATGTCGACCACGCCGAGGCGGATGATCTGCGTCGTCTCTCCCTCCGACGCGGACAGCGATTCGATCTCGCCGCAGAGCCGCAGCACTTCCTGGGCCTTCTCCAGCCAGGCGCGTCCGTGCGGCGATAGCTGCAGCGTGCGGCCGCGCTTCAGGAAGAGCTTCACCCCAAGCGTCTTCTCCATCTCGCGCAGGCGCAGCGACAGGGACGGCTGCGTGATGCAGAGGCGCTCGGCCGCCTCGCGCACCGTGCCGAGCCGTGCCGTCCAGAAGAATGCCTCGATCTGCGCCAGCGTAATCCGCATTGAAAGGGTATTCCTATCGATTCGGAGAATAATACTAATTTGTCTCAATGGAAAAGGAAGGATATGAATTTCCGCGGAAGGACGGGGCAGGCGGGCGAGCACTTCGCCGGTAATTGCCGGCGAAGACCGACCCCCGACCTTCCGCCGTATCTGGCGGCCATCCCAGACTGTCCAAATCTATTGGCTGGCCAACGCGCCGAGGCGCGGCCGCAAGGCCGGGCGCAACGCGCCGGCCGGGGAGATCGAGGTGAAAGGCAAGGTTCGACTGGGTGTGGACATAGGCGGGACCTTTACCGACCTCGTCCTGCTGGAGGAGAACGGCAATGTGCGGACCCTGAAGGTGCCCTCGACGCCCGCCGATTACGGCGAGGCCATTGTCGAGGGGGCGCTGCGCCTGCTGCGACAGGCGCAAATCGAGCCTTCGGATCTGTCGGAAATCGTGCATGCGACGACAGTGGTCACCAATACGGTGCTCGAGTACCGGGGCGCCCGCACCGCGCTCGTAACCACCGAAGGCTTCCGCGACGTGCTCGGCATGCGCCGGCTGCGCATTCCGGAAATGTACAATCTCCAGTACACGAAACCGGCGCCGCTGGTGCCGCGCCGGATGATATTTGAGGTCAGCGAGCGCATGGGGCCGGACGGTTCGGTCTGGCGTCCGCTCGATGAAGGACAGGTGCGGTCCATTGCCGCGAAACTGGCGGCGGCAAAGGTCGAGGCCGTGGCGGTCAGCCTGCTGCATTCCTATGCCAACGACCGGCACGAGCAGATTGTCGCCGGGATCCTCGAGGAAGCCCTGGGGCCGGACGTGCCGGTGCTGATCTCCTCGCGCATCCTGCCGGAAATCCGCGAATATGAGCGCACCAGCACGACCGTGGTCAGCGCCTATGTCGCGCCGGTGGTGCGGCGCTACCTGACCGAGCTGGAACGGCGGCTGCAGGCGGCCGGCATTGGTGCGCCGCTGCGCATCGTCCAGTCGAATGGCGGCGCCATGACAGCCGCCAGCGCCACGGCAAGCCCGGCGCATCTTCTGGAATCCGGGCCAGCGGCCGGCGTGATCGCGTGCGCCCGCATGGCGGGGCGGGCCGGCATCCGCGACGCAATTTCACTCGACATGGGCGGAACCACCGCCAAGGCGGCGATGATCGAGAACGGCGTGCCGGTGCGTACCGCCGAATTCGAGGTCGGCGCCGGCATCAACCTGTCCAGCCAGCTCGTCAAGGGCGGCGGCTATTCGGTCAAGCTGCCGTTCATCGACGTCTCCGAAATCGGCGCCGGCGGCGGCAGCATCGTCTCCATCGGGCCGGAGGGCTCGATCCGGGTCGGACCGCAAAGCGCGGGCGCCAATCCAGGACCGGCCTGCTATGGGCGGGGTTCCGACCTGCCGACCTTCACCGATGCGATGGTGGTGCTCGGCTATCTCAATCCACGCGCGCTGGCGGGCGGAGAAGTCACGATCGATGCCGAACTGGCCCGCAAGGCAATCGGGGACAGGGTTGCCGCGCCGCTGGGACTCGGTCTCGAGGAAGCGGCCTTCGGAATCTACACGCTGGCGAGCACGGCGATGACGCGGGCCGTCAAGGCCGTTACCACTTTTCGCGGCCGCGATCCGCGCGACTTCCTGCTATGCGCCTTCGGCGGCAACGGGCCCGTCGCGGCAACGGCGATCGCCGCCGAACTGGGGATCCGGCATGTGCTGATTCCGCCGGCGCCCGGCGTGTTCAGTGCATTCGGCCTGCCGCTGACGCAGGTGGAACACGAACGCTCGCGCAGCGTCATGCTGCCCTGCACGGCCGAGCACGCGCCGTCGCTCCGCCAGATGCTGGCAAGGCTCGAGGCGGAGACGCGCGCCGCGCTCGCCGCCGACGGCGTGCGCGAGGAGGACATGCTGATCACGCCGCTCGCCGATCTGCGCTATACCGGGCAGGCATTCGAGCTGACCGTGGAAATGTCGCGCGACGCCGACATCGAGGCGCTGCGTCACGCTTTCTGCGCCGAACATCGCCGGACCTTCGGTCACGGGTCCGGGGAGGATCCGATGACGGTCGTCAGCCTCAAGGTCCTGGGCCGTGGCCGGGAGGAGGCGCCGGATCGCTTTGCCTGGCCGGAAGATCCGGCGCACGGGGAGGGCGCCGTGCGGCGTGCCTATTTCGGGCCGCGCCACGGGGCGATCGAAGTCCCGGTGATCACGCGCGGCCAGCTCGACGAATCGCCACGGCCCGGCCCGCTCATCATCGAGGAATATGATGCGACCTGTGTCGTTCCGCCCAATGCTCTCGTTCGCCGCGATTCTTCCGGCAACATCGCTGTGGAGATGATCCATGAGCGCTGAACCCGTCGATCCGATCACCGTCGAAGTTGTCAAGCACGCGCTCGCCTCCATCGGCGACGAAATGGCGCTGGTCATCATGCGCAGCGGCTATTCGCCGGTGGTGCGCGACACGATGGATTATTCGACCGCGCTGATGGACGCAAACGGCTACATCATCGCCCAGGGCCTGACGCTGGCGGTGCAGCTGGGATCCTTCCCGGATGTCATGCGCCATCTCATCGACCAGTTCGGCGACGACATGGCGCCGGGCGACATCTTCATCTCCAACGATCCGTACGGCGCGGGCGGGCAACACCTGCCGGACATCTACATCATCAAGCCGATTTTCGCCGACGGCCGCCTGCGCGGCTATGCCGGCACCATTGCGCATCATTGCGATGTCGGAGGCATCGCACCCGGCAGCGTCGCCATCCACGCGACCGAGATCTTCCAGGAGGGGCTGCGCCTTCCCATCGTCAAGCTCTACGAGGCCGGCAAGCCGGCGCAGCCCATCCTGCGCATCATCGAGAAGAATACGCGCAACCCGGTGCATCTGATGGGCGACATCCGCGCCCAGATCGCCGCCTGCGAAGCGGGAGACCGCGCCTATTGCAAGTTGCTGGAACGTTACGGCGATTCGCTGCAGCTCTATCTCGACATCCTGCAGGAGCAGGCCGAGCGGCTGATGCGCCGCGCCATCGCCAGCATTCCGGACGGCACCTGGCGTGCCGTCGACTTCATCGACGGCCTGGGCAAGGATCCCGAGCCCGTGCGCATCGAATGTGCGGTGAAGGTCAGCGGCGACCGCCTGTCGATCGACTTCACCGGCACCTCGCCGCAGGTCGACGGCGCGATCAACGCACCGGTCGCCATGGCGCGGTCGGCGGCCTTCTGCGCCATACGCTGCATCGGCACGACCGACATCCCGAATTGCGAAGGCTACATGCGGGCGGTCGAATTGCT
>CAYLSN010000026.1:0-10648 GCA_964386015.1 uncultured Rhizobiaceae bacterium
TGCCCCCGCCTCGCCCCGCGCCAGCCGCTCATCCGAGGCGGCGGCCATCTGCCGCGCCCTGTCCGCCGTCACGGCCACATAGGCATTGAGCACGGGATTTGCTGCCTCGATCGCCGCCAGATAGGCTTCGGTCAGCTCGATGGCGCGGAACTCGCGCCTGCGCAGCCCTTCGCGGGCCTGGGCGATGGTGAGGCTGGTAAGTTCGCTTGCCGGCATGGGCCTGTCTTTCCGGAGGGTTGCAGCGCTACTCGACGACCTTGGGAACAAGGAAGAAATTGTCCTCATGGGCAGGCGCGTTGGCGACGATCTCCTGCGCCCTGTTGCCGTCGGTGACCTTGTCTTCCCGCTTCTTCATGGCGAGCGGAATGACCGAAGTCATGGGTTCGACGCCCGAAACATCGACTTCGCCGAGCTGCTCGACGAAGCCGAGGATCGCGTTCAGTTCCCCGACCAGCCGCGCCGCCTCCTCCTCGCTCACCGCGATGCGGGAGAGGTGCGCGACACGCTTGACGGTGTCGATATCGACGGACATGCGGGCACTCCCTGAAGGATTGGCACGTTCAGCGCGGCTATACAGCCCGGCGCCGGTCCGCGCAACCTTGGCCGCACGCGGCAGCGGAAAACCGGTCGTCTCTCCGTCCGTCTGCCTCATACGGCACAGACGGCGGCCGGCAAGTTGCGCTACTAGCGGTTGTACCGGAGCCGAATCACCCGCAACACGCCCGAAGCTGCCAGCCAGACATGCGACGGCACGGCTCGCCAGTCATATGTCTTCACGCCGTTCGCACAGGAGAAAGATGAATGCCAGACCCTATCAAGAACAATACGCTGACGAACTTGCCTCGGACCGTCCAGCACCCCGAACAGACAATCAGTCAGTCAGGGCAAAATATCCGCTCTTGTTCTATAACCGGTAATCCTGGCGACGACAGCTCAACGCTAGCGGAGAAGAAGTTCAAGGATTGTCTGAGCAAGGCGAATCTTCTCCTGTTCGAATCAAACAGAGAAGTCGCGCTCACTGTTCTCAAGGATATTCAAAAGAACCCAGCACCGGAAAATGATCCTGATCGTATAAGATGGCAGTATGCGGTCATCGCGACAATCCTCGACGGCCTCGAGAGTACCGGCACTTGTCAACGCGATCGCGCAATCGAGCTGTCTACCCATATATACACTGCGCTGGAAAAGCAGCGTCAGAACTGCTGCTTTCTTGGTACGCTGAGAGCCTATTGTACAAACCGGATCATATCGGCGATCGACGCAATGCCGCCCGACGATACTGTTCCCATCACCAGCCAGCTGCGCCTCACGTTGCGGGATCTGCCCTACTACGTCCTGCTGGTCGCCCATGACTACGGCAAGCGCATGGATGTGCTACCGTTTCTCAAGTCGTCCAATCCCCGTGAAATTGCAGGGGCATATGACCGGGCATTGAACGACGCCTTTTACTTTCATCGCTACTGCACCAAAAGGGGCGCACCTCCTGTTGAAGATCCGACACTGGTTACCAGCCACTCCCCCTATCTTCCCCTGGCTCCACATGATTTCTCCCGGTCATATGTGCAGCACGAGAGAAAAGGTACTTTGCCTCTCTTTATCAACTTCAACTGGTATAAGCAGGGCAATGAAACAAGGAAGCTCGCACTTCGCACCGGCCTTGACTACAGCGAAGATGTGAAGGATTTGGGCACGGAACGTCTTGACGATCTAAAACGGATCAAGAAGAAATCCTTGTTTGACAATGACGACGATCTGTCTCCCCTTTCTACTTTCGCAATAGCGTTGAGTGAAATCAAAGACCGAGATCCACGACAATTACTTAGTTTCTATATCATATTTGATTTGTTATTCGAAGGAATCAGATCATCTGACAAGACAGAGTCAGCAAATTACTATAAATATCTCGATATAGTGGTTGAACTTTTCAAGGATTGGGAGTGGGCGGAGTTCGCAGCGCCGATTCTTGCGAACTACTTCTCATACAGGATCGATCAGCTGGTTTCCATTGATATCGAGAAGAATTTCGAGGAGCAGAGACGTGACCTCGTGAATCACGTGAATTCCCTGTCTGATTGCGAGTTGTGGTTCATGGAAATGTTTGCTCGTGACCGATTGACGCAAATAAGACTTGAGCAGGATCAACTAAATACGCTTAACAACTCTCAGAATAACAACAATCATGACATCTATAAAATAATTAAAGGTCGAATACATGACAGGATTTTTGCCCGCAAGGATCCTTATGGCTCGGCGATCGATTTTTCCCAGTTACGCGGACTCATTCATGAGGCACTGAAATCGCTCAAGGAGGACCCCCTGTACCCATCCGGCAAACTGATCCTGCGGAGCGAAATCGGCACGCTTGAAGTCTCGCTTCGTCGGCCGATGTGGAGGGGACTGCCCAATCAGGGCATGCAACAGAGGTTGCCGGTCAAACGACCGTGGAATCAGTACATTGACGATCATACGGACAATAACCGCGACACCAGCAAAATTCCCAGTACACATGAACTTCTGAGCAACATATATAACTTTGACAACAATTACGCTCTCAGAACCAATCAAACTAATCAAACAACTTCATTGCAGGGCATCAATAATAACAACAAGACCATTTTGACTGATGTCGGGAAAACTATCAAAATTTATGACAACAATAGAAGCTATGACAACAACCGCATGCCGCTGACCGCGAATGTCAGTAATGTCAACGACAAATCGTCAACTGATCGACATAATAATACGAACGTTCAGGTGCCGGAATTAAGTCCGATTACCACTTCACACCTGCAGGGCGACGTCATCAGCAATAATACACAAAAAACCTATAGTGATTTAAACAAGAATCTCAATACGATCAATCTGGATCAACCGAACCAGCAAGAGCAACCTGGTCAAGGAGATCGCCTGCGACCACAGACTTCTCCAGACGTGCAACCCGGGCCGAAAAGGCAAAAGACTTCCCATGAAACCGAGAGTGGGAACAACACGCTTCCGAAACCGACGTTCCGGTAGGATCGCGTTTCACCCAGCGAGCGGGCGGCGCAGGGACCGCCCGCCGGTCATGGTTCGAAGGCCTTGCCTTTTTCCGGCACGACGACCCGTGTTGCGCTGCCTTCCATGCCCGCCACGAACTTGCTCGCGTCCGGATCGAGCAGGCCGAAGGTTGCGTAATGGCAGGGGATTGCGGTTTTGAAGCGGAAGAACCTGCGGCATGCCAGCGCGGCGACCGCGCCGCCCATGGTGTAGCGATCGCCGATCGGAACAATGCCGATATCCGGCTCGTGCAGCTCGTTGATCAGTGCCATGTCGCCGAAAATATCAGTATCGCCCATGTGATAGAGCGTCCGGCCGCCCGGCAGATGCAGGACGAGGCCGCCCGGATTGCCGAGATAGACCTTGGCGCCACCCTGGCCGCTGGACGAGGAATGCAGGGCCTGCACGAAGGTGGTCGTGAAGCTGCCGCACGCCACGGTACCGCCAATATTGCCTGGGTTGATCCGGTCGCTGCTCACCCCCTGGGCGACGAGATGCCCGCAGATCTCGTGATTGGCGACCAGCATGGCGCCGGTCTTCTTCAGGATCGCTGCCGAATCGCCGATATGGTCGTCATGGCCATGGGTCAGGAGCACATGCGTCACGCCTTCCGCCGCCTCCTCCCAGCCGCCATTCCAGCTCGGATTGGCAGAAAGAAAGGGGTCGATGAGAATCGTGGCGCCTTCGGTCTCGACGCGAAAGGCCGAATGTCCGTACCAGGTGAGTTTCAGCATGCACAACCTCCTTGCTTCCAGCAGAAAATACGGGAGGCGGCGGGCAAAGCAAGCCTGAGTGTGACAAGCGGCACAGCGTCGGGATCGCGGATGGGGTAGAAGGAGGCTGGCGGAAGGAGATGCGCGGCAGCTCGATCATGAAAGAGCAGTTCGATGGATCCCGTATCGCGCGTCAGATATGTTCAACAGATCAGCGGGCAACATGACCAGCCCCGGCAGACGCAGGCCGGGACCTTCAGCGAGTTGCGGGAAGGATATCGCTTTCCCGGCCAGACCCAGCTGCAGAAATGGAAGAGCGGCGCCGGCGAATCGGAGGCAGTACAGAAATTCGGCCATATATTGCGCGCCGAACATACCAGCGCGGCCGGCTTCAAGCGGATCAGGGAGATCGGCGATGGCTCTGGCGTGAAGTCGGACGATGACCGCTACATCATCGGGCTGATCGTGGAAGCGGTCAATTCGCGATCGCCGGGCGTGAAGCGTGCCGGACTGGAGTACATGAAGGCATTGCTCGCCGAACCCATGAGCGCGAAGAAGCGCCAGTTCGTCTATGATTCGATCTTCAACAACAACATCAACCAGATCGGCTGGGACATGGCCGCCACGGTGGATCCTCAGATCGCCCTGGAGATGCTCATGGACCGGCTCGATCCGGTCTCCCTGCTGTTGCTGCACCAGTATGGCGGCTACCCTTATCTCGATGTCGCTGACGTCGTGCGCAAGCAGGGGCTGCCCACAGGCGAGGTCAGCCTGAAGCAATTCCAGGCCGGCCTCGATTCACGCCTGACGGAGCTGGCGGTCGACCATTCCCGTGAGCCGCAAGTCGGCACCAGGCGGGAAAATTCCGAGATCCCCCACCTCATGGGATTCCTGCACTTCCTTACTTTCCGCATTTTCTTTGAAGGAAACGAGCTTGCCGTGACACCGGAGATGGTCGGTAGCCCCATGCCCTTTGTGCGCTGCTAGGCGGACGCTCTGTGCGGGCGGGGGCCGCCGTGCAATACAGCTGGTACCGAGAAGAGCTGGCCGTGGCACCGGAGCCGGTTGGCAGCCCCATGCCTTTCGTCCGCTGCCAGGCAAGGGGTCTTGTCCAGGGCATAGCGTGACCTTGCCTGCAAGCTCGCCGAACCGCTCAGCCACCGCGCCGATCTGCACTGCGCGTCCGGCTTCCGGATAAATCAACGACGTCAAACGTGTCGGCGGTCAAGGTCGGGATCGTGCCGCCGCACCCGCCACATGCGGCTTCACGTTCGTCGCCATCACCGCCTCTCTCGTCCCTGGCGCTATCCCCGGTTCCCCGGCAGGGTCAGCTCAACTTCTTCCGGAACATGACCTCGACGAAGACCACAATGCCCAGCAGCAACAGCCCGATCATCCAGAACGCAGCAGCGATGCCAGCCACTTCCGCCACAACGCCCATTCCGATTGGCAGGACAAATCCCGCCAGTCGGTTGGCTGTAGCTCGCAGGCCGGCGACCAGTCCCTGCTGATCCGCTTCCACCCCCCGCGAGAGCAGGGTGAAAAGCAAGGGCATGCTGAGCCCGATCCCTGTGCCGTAGAGGGCAACGGCCAGCGCAAGTGCCCAGAAGGAGGAGAGTAAGGGCAGTACCGCGATGGCTGCGCTGGAGAGCGCGACGCTCGCCGCCAGAGTGCGCCTCGGCGAACCGCATAGCCGCACGGTCCCTTGGGCGAGCAGGGAGGCAGGCGAGCTTGTCAGATTGCCGATCGCGAAAAGCAGCCCGACACTTGCCACCGAATAGCTTTGGCCCTGCAGCAACAGGGGAAAGAAGGCCTCAACCATGCTGATGCCGCCAAGCCGGAGGAACGTGCAGGCAATCACGAAGATTATGATCGGGCGGCGCATCAGGGCGAGGCCGCCAATATAGCTCTTCGGGTCCGGCAGAAGATGGCGCAGCCGCAATTTCGGCGTCATGGCGCCCCGCTGTGCCGGCAGCGCCAGGCAGGCGGCCAGCAGGCAAAGTCCCCACGCAGCGATCAGGCCGTAGCCTGCCGTGGGACCGCACCTTTCCCATATGAACCCGAGCGCCAGCGGGCCTGCTACCGTGCCTGCCGAGGTGAAGAAGGAAAACCAGCCGGTCTTGCGCGTGTCTCCGGAGGCAAGCCTTGCAATCGCGGTCTGCGCCGCCATCCAGCCGGTCGCCGAGGCCAGGCCAAGCAGGAGTTGCAGCACGGCGAATGCGCCGCCATGCGGAAAGAGAGGATAAAGCAGCGGCAGCACGGCGCATTGCAGGGAAAAGAACAGGAACACGCGGCGAACGCCCACCATGTCCATCAACTTGCCGATGGGCAGGGAATAGATCAGCGGCGAGACTGAACGGCACCCAGCGGCGAGGCCGATCATCACTGCGGTCAGGCCGATATGGTTGCCCCAAAGCGGCGTTGCTACCGCGACCATCTGGACGAGGCTGAGGCTGAAGAAGCCCGCGCAGTACGTGGCAAGAAGCGGCGATGTGAAAGCAAGACTCATCGTGCCTGTTCCTGGCCGGGCGCGCAGTGCATGACGTTCTCTTCAGCTCCGTCCGCCATTGCCCGGCGGAGCGCACCCAGGCGAAACGCGGTGCCGACGACGAATGGATGCAGGACCTCGGTCCAAATCGGCGGATCATTGCACGACTGCGCCATCTTGCCCGAACGGCTGTCAGATCCGTGACGAAGGCAGGGGCGCCGCGGCTTATCCAGGGGCGGCGCGGGTGTCACCCCAAAAGAGGATGGCGAAGAGATCGCGCCCGATTTCGCCTGATCGGCGCGGCCAGACAGCTGAATCACAAGGATGTGAGCTTGACTGACCGACTCGACCGCCCGCAACCGTGAAGCCGCTTCAGCCCTGACCGCGAAGTTCGCGCAGGATTTCCTCGCGATGCTCATCGAGTTCCGGCGGCGGCTCGGCAAGCCCCTCGCCATCGCCATCATAACGTACCGGATTGCGCACGGACCGGAACATGCCCTGCGTAGGATGCTCGGCCCTTGTCTCGATCCCGAGATGCTGTACCTGCGGGTCCCGCAGTACCTCATCCATCAGGTACACGGGTGAATGCGGCACGTCTTCCGCCTCCAGAAGCGCGCACCATTCGGCTCTCGGACGGCGAATGAACTCCTGGGCGAGGCTTTCGATCAAGGCTTCATGATTGGCGATCCGCGCCTCGCGCGTCGCAAAGCGCGGATCATCGAACAGATCGGGACGCTCGATGACCTTGGCCAGCCCCTGCCAGAATTTTTCCGGCGAGGACATGTGCAGAGCGATGCGCTTTCCGTCCGCGCATTCAAGCACATAGGATTGCGAAGCGCGCGGCCGGCTATAGGGGCCCATGATCTCGCCAATGGCGAAGTAATGCGTGAAAGCGTCGATATTGAAGTGGCACATCGTCTCCAGCATGGACACCTCGACTTTGCGCCCCACGCCGGTACGGCTGCGTTCGAACAGCGCGCCGAGCACGCCATAGGCAGCATAAAAGCCGGTCACCGCATCTGCGATGGCTGGTCCGACGACACGCGGATTCTCGGGATTCACCAGAAGGTGCAGATAGCCACTCGCTGCCTGCGCCACCGTGTCATAGGCAGGGCGCTGGCTGTAGGGTCCGGAAGTTCCAAACCCGCTGATGGCGCAGTAGATCAGCCGGGGATTGAGGGCGCGAAGCCGCTCCTCTCCCACGCCCAGCCTTTCAGCCGAGCCCGGCCGGAAATTGTGGATGTAGACGTCAGCGCTGCGGATGAGATCGTCGAAGATCGCCTGATCTTCCGCCTTCCTGGTATCCAGCGCGATCGACCGCTTGTTCCGGTTGTAGGCCTGAAAATGCGGGCTATAGAGGCCGCCCTTGAACGAGCGGAACGGATCGCCGGAGCCAGGCTGTTCCACCTTGATCACGTCGGCCCCAAGATCCGCCAGCATCATGCCCGCGGCCGGACCCGTGATGAAAGTGCCCTGCTCGATCACCCGCACACCTTCCAGGACTCGAAGCATGGGTTCTCTCCTTCTAGACCTCGCCGAGCGGCCGACCGTCATAGGTGATGGCCTGTGCCGCATGACCGGCGAGGATGAAACCGATAGACCGGCTCATCTCCTCGTTGAGATGGGCAATGAGGCTTGCCGTACGCGCCAGGATCGGAATGCCCTTCAGGGCGGTGAGCGGGAATCCGACATCCAGGATGACTGCGGGAATGGCGCCGGAAACGTTCATGGGCAGATCGCGTCCCCAGATTTCCGGGACGAGGCCAGCCATTTCCTCGATCATCGACACATAGGTGCCCGCCGTCCCACGTTCATGCGCATAGGAAATGAGCCGGATGGCGCGCGGATCGCCCTCCTTGTGCTGCGGATGCCCGAAACCCGGTACAGGTTTCTTCGCTTCGCGCAACCCCTTCAGCGCCTTGATCGCCGTCTCGCGTACAGGCTGGCCTTCCCGCTGGGCAGTGTCCCTGATCTCAGCGAGAAACCGCCCGCAGGCCTCGGTACTCCCGAGCACGACCGAACCACAGCCGAGAATGCCTGCAGCCACCGCGCCCTGCAACGCATCCGGCGCAGCCGCAAGGGTCATGCGCGCCGCCTGATTGCTCGGAACCAACCCGTGCTCGGCGATTGCGACGAGAACCGCGTCCAGCATGGCCTTCTGATCTGCATTCGGGATCTGCCCGGTGACCAGGAAAAAGAAATAGGAAGTGAAATCGATCTTGCCGATTAGTTCCTTGCTCAGTTCCTTGCCGCGGACATTGATCGAGTGCGTGTCTGAAGTAGAAATCGCGGTAAATGCATTGGTCTGCTTGCCGACCTTCATCTCAGTCTCCCTGGTAGAGCCGGATGGGCTCATCCGAAACTCGTTGCGCCATTCACAATGAGGATTTCCCCGGATACATAGCGAGACGCCTCGCTCGCCAGCAGGCAACCGGCTTCCGCTACTTCCTGCGCCGAGCCGATGCGTCCGAAGGGCGAGCTCGCTATTTGCAACTGGCGGGTTTCCTCCGCGTAGTTTGAGATCATGGGAGTCTCGGTGACGCCGGGGGCGATTCCGTTGACGCGAATATTGTAGGGACCGAGTGAGCGGGCGAGCGTACGCACAAGCCCGGTGATGGCGGCCTTGGAAGTGACATAGGCCGGACCGCCATTTCCTGCTGCGCCTCCGATCGGCGCATGGATGACCGCCGTCGAGCCTGTCAGGACGATGGCGCCGCCCTCGCCCTGCGCTCGCATCCGCCGGGCCGCGGCCTGCGCCATGAGAAAGGAGCCCGTGACGTTCACCCGTAGCAGGCTGTCGAAATCCTCCGCGGTCAGCTCCTCCCAGGTCTTGATTGAATGCCGGCCGGCCCAATGCAGGAGCGCATCGAGCCTGCCGAATAGCTCGACTACCTGCGCGACAACGCTTGCGCAGTCCTCAGCCCGCGACACATCAGCCGCAGCCAAGGCAAGATCCGGTGAAGCCGCAGGGAAAGCCGACCGCAGCGCATCGAGCCGCAAATCGACAGCGAGCACCTGGTTCCCCCCGCGAAGCAGATATTCGGCGCAAGCCTTGCCGATACCGCTCGCGGCGCCGGTGACGATGACGGTTTTGCCGGAGATACAACACTCGCTCATCGCAGCCCTCCCCTGGACGCGCTGATCAGCTGGTCGACCAGCTTCGTGTTCATCGTTCCCGTGACGAATTCCGGCCGGCTGATCAGCCAGTGCTGGAATGCCAGCGTGGTGGAGATCCCCTCGATCCGGAACCGCTCCAGGGCCATTTTCATGCGTTCGATTGCGCTGGCGCGGTCATGTCCATAGACAATGAGCTTTCCGATCATGGAATCGTAGTAGATCGGCACCGTTGCGCCTTCATAGCAATGGCTGTCGAGCCGGATATACTGAGCCTGAGGTGGCAGCCACCGGCTGATCCGGCCCGGACTCGGACGGAAATTCTCCTCCGGCATCTCCGCATTGATGCGGCATTCTATGGCATGGCCGCGAAAGACGATGTCCTCCTGCGTATGGCGCAATGTCTCGCCTGACGCGACTCGGAACTGCTCCTCGACAAGGTCCACCCCCGTGATCATCTCGGTCACGGGATGCTCCACCTGAATGCGGGTGTTCATTTCGAGGAAATAGAAGTCACCCGCATCCTGATCGACGATGAATTCGACTGTCCCCGCATTTTCATAGCCGAAATGGGAGGCCAGCCGCACCGCTGCCTCGCAAATCTCCTGCCGCACCCGCTCCGGCAGATTGGGCGCCGGAGCTTCCTCCACCATCTTCTGGTGACGGCGCTGCAACGAGCAGTCCCGTTCGCCGAGATGGATGACGTTGCCGTGCTTGTCGCCGAGAACCTGCACCTCCACATGGCGCGCGTTGGCGATGTACTTTTCCAGATAAAGAGTACTGTCGCCGAAAGCCGCGCCCGCTTCCGAAGCCGCTCGGGCAATCTGGGTTTCGAGATCCTCGAAACGCTCGACGATCTTCATGCCGCGGCCGCCTCCGCCCGCTGCCGCCTTCATCATGACCGGCATGCCGATGTTCCGGGCCGCCTCACGGGCTTCTTCCGCTGAAGCCACCTTCCTCGATCCGGGCAGCGTCGGAATTTCAAACTGCTGGGCCAGCAGCCGCGCCTCGATCTTGTTGCCCATGCGCCGGATCTGCTCGGGCTTCGGTCCCACGAAGACGATCCCGTTATCCAGGCAGAGCTGCGCCAACTCCGGCGATTCCGCAAGGAATCCATAGCCCGGATGCAATGCGTCGCAACCGGTGCCGAGGGCCGCCGCGACCATTTTGTCCGGCCTCAGATAGCTCTCGGTCGCGTTGGCCGGACCGACGCAGAAAGTTCTGTCGGCAATCCAGGCGCCAAGACTTTCCCGGTCGGCGTCAGACACGGCGAGCACGGTCTCGATGCCGAGACTCT
>CAYLSN010000026.1:10658-18961 GCA_964386015.1 uncultured Rhizobiaceae bacterium
CAGGCCCGGATGATGCGCACGGCGATTTCGCCGCGATTGGCGATGAGAACGCGCCGGATGTTCATGGCAGTGCTATTTCTCGGGTCTGACGCGCATGAGCACCTGCCCGAATTCGACCAGCTGCGCGTCTTCCACGCAGATCTCCACGATCGTGCCCGACACATCCGACGTCACGCTGTTGAAGAGCTTCATCAATTCAATGAGCCCGATGGTCGCGCCTGCCTCGACCCGATCGCCCACCTTCACGAAGGGGGGCGCGCTTGGCTCCGGCCGGGAGTAGAAGTGACCCATGGTGGTGGCTGTAATCGCGACAAGGCCGTCCTCCACTACAGCCGGCGATGCCTCGCCGGGTGAGTCCGATGGCGCTGGTGCTGCAGCTGTCACCGGAGTCAGCGACGGCGCCGCGACCGGCGGCGTCCCCGGCGCGGCGTCGGGGGCCGCCGTGCCCTTTCCGATGGTAAGTCGCAATGCATCCACTTCCAACGAAAGAAAGTCAAAGCTGGACTTCTCAAGCGCCTCGACCAGCTCGGCAATCTTGGCGACGTCGTTCTCAGTAATTTTTTCCAACGGGCTGCTCATGTTCCGGCATTCTTCTCCTCGGTACAGACGCTGGCGGTATCGCGGCTTCCGCCATTACGTAGCGTCAGCGCGATCCCCTCGGCGCGGATCTGGAACAGGCGGATCTCACGATGGCTGGAAAGGCGCCGTATCAGTCCCGGAATTCCGGCGGCTGAGTGCAGATATTCATCCCAGCGCGGCGCAGTGCGCATCAGCGCGACGGTTTCCGCATCGGTGAAGATGCGCATCATCATTTCTTCGTCGGACATGCCCGGCCCGCCAAACCGCGCGCGCAGCTCTCGAAGATCCGGTTCATCGGGCGGCGACTTGGCAATCTCCCTGGCCCGGGGACGGTCGAGAACCTTGTCCCGGACATCGGGGTCCACGGCATCGCGCTCCTCTTCTCCCCAGAAGCCGAGCGCGTACTGGATGATCTCGTCAGAGACGATCTTGTAGCGCTCGCCGGCGATGACATTCATGACGGCCTGGGCCCCCATGAATTGCGAGTAAGGGGTAACCATGATGGGATAGCCGAAATCCGCTCGCACCCGGCCAATTTCCTCCAGCACTTCCGGAAGCTTCTCCGCGATCCCCGCATTGCCGAGCTGGAAGCGCAGATTGGAGATCATGCCGCCTGGCACCTGATGGATATAATGCGCCGCATCATAGGTTTGTGGCGTTCCTACGGGAAAATTCTCCCGCTTCGCCACAGCACGCAGATGGGCCTCGACCGGATGCAGGCACGCTTCATCCAGGAGCGTCTCGAAACCCAGCGCGCGGGCGTTGCGCGCCACATCGAAAGTAGAGGGATTGGAAGATCCCTCGGCCATTGGCGGAATAGCCGAATTGATGACGTCGATGCCCAACTTGATGGCCTCGAGCGAGCAGAGCAGGCCAAGGCCGGTGTTGCAATGGGTGTGAAACTCGACGGGAATATCTCCCGCATGCTGCAGGATTGCCGGCACAAGCGTGCGCAGCCGTTCCGGGGTAAGCAGGGCGCCCGGATCCTTCAGGCAGAGGCGATAGGGCCGGATCGCTGCCGCCTCCGCAGCCTTGCGCGCATAGTATTCATCCGTATGGCGAGGCGAGATCGAGAAGATCAGGTTGAGGACCGTATTGACCCCCGACTTCTTCGCCATGTCAACATGCATGCGCCAGTTGGCAGCGGTATTGGAAGAATCGGACGTCCGCACTTCCTGGATGCCATAGGCGCCCATCCGGTCGTACCACAATTGTTCAAGGCTCTTCGGCGAGATCTGGAAGGACGTGAGATAGCGTCCCCGAATGATGCGCAGCGGAGTCCGCTGCACCATCTCCCGCGCAAGGCGCAGCCGCTCGAACGGATCCTCGCGCAATTCACGGATCATCTTCTTTTCGAAACTGTTGGCGTGGATCTCGATAGCGTCGAAGCCGGCACGATCGAGATACGGAAGAACCGGCATCATCATGGCCGTGCGCATGTTCGTCGCCCACAGACTCTGCTGGCCGTCGCGAACCGTCGTATCCACGAAGCGGATCTGCCGCATGTTCGGAACCCTTTTCTTTCGCTTATCCGCGCATGAGATTCGGCACGTAGGTAATGATGCCGGGGAAGATCGCCATCACGACCATGCCGGCGACGATGATCCAGACAAAAGGCCAGGACGCACGGAACACGTCGCGGATGTTGATGTCAGGCACCGCGCTCTTGAAGGCATAGAGCGTGTAGCCGAAGGGCGGCGTGATGCCTCCGACCGTCGCCACGATCAGCATCAGGGCCCAGAACCAGATCGGGTCATAGCTGTAGAGCTTGATGATCGGCAGATAGAGCGGAACCAGCACCATCAGCACCGAAACCTGATCGAGGAACATGAACAGGAGGAAGGGCACGGCGAGCAGCAGGAGGAGCATCATGTAATAGGACAGCTCCAGGTGCAGGACGAATTCGCCCAGCTTGCCGATCGAACCGGAAAAGATCAGGAGCTGGCTGTACATCGTCGCACAGGCCCTCACCCCCAGCATGATACCGGCGACCCGGACTCCGGAAATCAGCGACACTTCCAGCAATTGGCGATTGAGCCCCCCCTAATAGGCAGACAGCAGCAGCGCGCCCACCACCCCCGTTGCGGCGGCCTCGGTCGGCGTCGCCACCCCCATCATGATCAGGCCGATAATCGACATGAAGATGACCGAGACGGGCAACATGCGCAGCAGGGCCATGATCGCGCTGCCGCGAGTTTCCGGGTTGCGATACTCCTCCGCAACGTCCGGCGCGAGCGATGGATTGAGCCTTACCCGGATCAGCACATAACCGAGGAACATGAACATCAGAAGGATGCCGGGGAGAAGGCCGGCCATGAGCAGCTTGCCGGTGGAGATCTTGGCGATGGATGCGATGATGATCGCCAGCACGCTTGGCGGGATGATGGGATCGAGGCTTGCGCCGCCAAGTATGGTTCCGGCAGCAAGCTTCGTATCGTAGCCCCGCTGCCTCATCGTCGGAAAGAGCGACCGCCCAAGCAGCCCGGCAACGGCCATGGCCGCGCCGGCCAACGCGCCGCAGATCGCGGAGAGCAGGATGCAAAGCACATATTGCCGTCCCCGAATGCCGCCGACCAGCCGGTCCAGGGAATTGAGGAGCACCTCCATTGCCCCCGAGCGGAACAGCAGTTCACCCATCAGGATGAAGAGCGGGACAGCCGCCAGCTCCGCTGTCGTTGCCGTCGTATAGATGCTGTTCGCGAACATCCCGAACCCGGAGGGACCGATCAGGAACATGACGCCCAGCACGTTGAGGATCAGGAAGCTAACAAATATGGGCATTCCCAGGAACATCAGCCCCAGGAGAACGATCATGCCGAGCGTAAGTACCAGCCACCAGTCCATGGTCTACATTGCCTCAGAGGTTTGATAGCGAGCTCCGCTGGCGGCGTGGCGGAAATAGTAGATGCCAGTCGAAAGCAGACCGTAAGGTATGATCCCCGATACCGCCCATTTTGGCACACGCCATTCATTGACGGTGGAGATGTTTCCGATGAACTGCTTGAACGTCGTGTCAAAACAGAACCATGCCCCGAGAAGGCATGCCAGGCTGGCAATGAGATAGGCGGCATGCTGGAAGCGCGTTGCCTGGCGTTCCGGCATACCATCCAGAATGATGCTGATGAAGATGTGGACCCGCTGGCGCGTCAACTCAGGCATGGCCAGGAACACCATGAAGCAGAGCATGTAAGCAACGAGCGAACCGGCCCAGGTCGTGGGTGCGGAGAAGAAGTATCTCGATGCTACCTCATAGGTATAGGCACTTACGATGATGATCAGGCAAAGCGCGGCCAGGTAGAAACCCAGCCGCGTGATGCCGTCATGGAGCCGGGCCAGCGCCGAGAGTCCAGAGCGTACCTCCATTAGTCGGCGAGGCCCTTGCTGCGCGCGAACTCAAGGAACTCCCTGGTCGCCTCAGGATCTTTCTCCTCCGACATCGCCCAGAGGCCCTTCTCCCATGCTCCCTTGAGCTTGGCCTTCTGTTCTTCCCCCATCTCGCTGACCTTCATGCCGCGCTTGATGAGCTCTTCTTCTTCAGCCTTCCAGACGTTGGGCGACTGTTCGTACCAGGCATCCTCCAGCTTGGCGGCGACTTCCAGAATCGCTTTCTGGTCGGCTTCGCTTAGCGCGTTCCATTTATCGAGATTCATGAAGATGGGTTCGTAGTTGACGCCAAAGCCCGGGCGGAGCAGGTAGGGCGCTACCTCATACCAGTTGTAGTCCAGAGCGCCGATGATCGGCCAGGCCGCGCCATCGATCACGCCCTTCTCCAGACCGGTATAGATCTCGGAGGGCGGCAATACGGTCAGCACGCCGCCAAGCATCTCGATGACGCCCTTGTAGGTCAGGCTGCCGCGGATCTTCCGGCCTTCCAGCCCGCCGCTTTCGCCGACAGGTTCACGCAGGATGATATGATAGGCGCCGTCGGGAGTGATCGGCAGCATCACCAGTTTCAGGTTGAATTTCTGATAGTGCTTGTCGATCGCCTCGAACACTCCTGCCTCGCGTGCGGTTTTCAGGTCCGCACGAAGAGCATCAGCTACGGTCGCAATTGGCGACGTGCCGAAATGATAGGCGCCGTGGGTAAACAGGAAATCGAAAACCCCTGCGCCCACCGGCTCGAGTTGCTCGAAGGGGGGAACGGTTTCGGGACCGCTAACGGTGATATTGACCCGGCCCTCGGTCGCCTCCCTCACCCCCTCAACGAAAGGGTCGACGAGATAGGGATTATAGGCATAATTTCCATCCCAGCTCGACAGCATCCTGTAGTCGGCGGCGTTTGCCGCAAAACCGGAGAACATGAGCGTAGCCGCGGCCAACGCAAGTTTCAAAGAGCGCATGTGAGTTCCTCCTCATTCGGGTACTTGTCAATCAGCTCTGAAATTGATTTTTCTTTTGAACTTAGTTTGAAATTTGAGACACGTCAAACTTTTTGCGCCGGATCATGCGGATCGGATCCGCGCGGTCCAACGTAGAAAAAACCATGTTTTCGGGGCTTCGTGGCAGCATTCCTCCTGTCCAGCAGATATTGCGCGGCCTGCTGCGCCAGCATCATGACCGCAGCATTGATGTTCCCGCCAATGAGGTCCGGAAAGGCGGAAGCATCCACTACCCTGAGGTTTCCTGCACCTCGCACCCGGAATTCCGGATCGAGAACGATGTCGCTCGCGCTGCCTGCGCCCATTCTGCAAGTTCCCGCTGGATGATGCGCCGTGGCGGCAAAGCGGCCGATATGTTCATCCAGCGCCACGTCGGACCAATTGCCTTCGCCCGGGGCGAGTTCCTTGCCGATATACGAGCGCAGAGCTTCCTGCGCAGCAAGGTGCCGGGTCATGCGCAGGGCTTCCCTGATGCGCCTGCGATCGGTTTCGGCTTGCAGCAGGTTCTGACGAATGCGGACCTTATCGGCCGGGTCCGCCGAGCGCAGCAGGATCTCTCCGCGGCTTTCAGGTCGCAGCACCACGGAACGAATGCCGAATCCGTCCCGGAAAGGCGCCTTCAGGAAAGGAAACCACGGCGATGCCGAAAGCGGCACTGCGCGAAAGATCAGCTGAATGTCAGGAACAGAATCGGCAAGGGACGTCCGCAGGAAGGCGGTCCACCCGCTCGGCAGATCGGTGGCAAAGCCTTTCCCGAACAGATAGGCCTCAAGGAGACTGCGCGCGATTCGGTCGGCGCGCAGGTTCCGCACGAAGGGCCCGTCGCCGCTGCGCTCGAACTCGACCGCAACCGTGGCATGATCCTGCAGATTCTTGCCGACGCCAGGAAGTGACAGTCTCGGTCTTATCCCGTGGCGGGTGAGTTCGACCGGGTCGCCGATGCCCGACAGCATCAGGATCTGCGGGGTGTTGATGGCGCCGGCGCAAAGGATGATTTCGCATCCGGCATGATAGCGTTCCAGCTTTCCCTTCCGCCTGACAGAAAGGGAAACGGCTCGGTCCCCTTCGAACTCCAGCCCGGTCACAAGCGCGCGCGTCAGGACCTTGAGATTGCGCCTGCCAAGGGCCGGTCGGAGAAAGGCATCGGCCGCACTGCAGCGGCGCCCCCGCCGGATCGTCGACTGCAGCACGGAAAAGCCTTCCTGCTGCTCGCCATTATAGTCTTCGGTCTGTGGAAATCCCGCTTCGACAGAGGCTTCGAGGCATGCCTGCGCCAGCGGGTCCCCGTATGTCGCGGCAGAAACCGACAGGGGCCCGTCGCCGCCCCGGTAGAAGCTGGCGCCGCCCTGCCAGCTTTCCTGTGCCTTGAACACGGGAAGCACCCGCGGATAGGCAAGATCCGGCAAGCCATAGCTCGCCCAGCGATCGAAATCCGCCCTGTTGCCCCGGACATACGCCATCGCGTTGATGGAGGATGAGCCGCCGATGACCTTGCCGCGCATGCATTCCATCGACCGGTTGCCGATGGCGGCATCAGGCTCGGTATCATATCCCCAGTCATGCAGGCGGCGCTGCATGATTCTGCCCCAGCCAATCGGGATCTTGATCCACGGATCGTGGTCCCATCCGCCTGCTTCCAGCAGCAGGACGGAAGCATCTCCGGATGCCGTCAGTAGATTGGCCAGCACGCAACCAGCGGAGCCTGCGCCAACGATGATGTAGTCAAAGCCTCGCGCCCTGCTCATGAGACTCCGATACTGAAAAGCCATGACCTCTATGGCCGGGACGTCAGCTCGCCCGGGCGCCAGGCAGGTTGGGGAAGAGGTCTTCCGGAAGGCCGCGCACGTATTCCGCCACCTCCCCGGCCTGGATTACGTCGGCATACTTGCAATGCAGATCGAACAGGCTCACGGCGTGGCTGGCCTGGCAACGATCGAAACAGCCGTCCTCGACTACGGTCGTACGGATGTTCAGACTGAAGGCGTCGATCACCGAGGCGCGCACGCAGCCGCTGGTCGTGCACCCGGTCATGATCAGGCTGTCGCAGCCGAGCAGGTTGAGATAGCTGACCAGATTGGTTCCGAAAAAGACGCTCGGCTTCTGCTTGCGGATCACGATATCCTGCGGCTGGGGCGCGATCTCGTCGACAATCTCGTTGGTGCCCCTGCTGTTTCGGGAAGGTGGGACCGTCTCGTCCGTCCTGCTGTTTTTCCAGGCCCAGCTGCCAGCATCCCAATTATCTTCGCGCGATTCGCCGGTCGAATAGATGACGGGAAGCCGTTTCTCCCGAAACAGGGTGGCAAGTTCGCGAATCCGCCCGATCGCGCTCCAGCTCTCTTCGCCGCAGGAATTGCTCCAGCGTTTGATGGATTCCAGGATGGGCTCGGGCCGGTCTCCCGTAAAGCCGTAGCTGACGTCGATAATCAGCAAGGCGGGCCGCTTGCCGAAGCCCGCCCGATTGCCATAGCCCGCTGCCTGCAGGACTTGCCGGTCACGCTCGGTCAGAAATGCATCCCATACCCGTGCCATGATACCCTTACTCCCGTTGCGCGTGCAGCCCGCATCCAGTGACTTTTTTGATACTAGTCCCATTTTTTTTTGGCAGTCAAGCCATGCGTGACGGTCGTGGATGATCGGGGAATGGCTGCGGAAGCCGGGGCCGCCTCGCCATATTGATCTGCTAGCTGCGATTGCCCGCAGCAACCTGAATGTCCTGCCGGATCCTGCACCGGATGGAGTCCGGTGAAGGTGCTCATCCCGTGCTCACACTTGGAGTATCCATGCTTGTCGAGATGGACGCGCAACTCCGTCATCTGCTCGGCGGCGCAGAATCGCGGGCTGCCCGATGAGTGGCTGGTGGAGGGTGCCATTTCTCGCAGCGCCCTTTCCTGCATGAGATCCTCGCCACCCCAACGCACACGTCATCCCCGGGCCTGTCCCGGGGACCTCCCGACAATTAGCCTCGATTTGAGTGGAGCGCGCCATTCTCGGGTGCCCTTTCCTGCACGGGGTCCACGCCACAAGGGCGAGGATGACTCAATGGGCGAAGCCAACCCAACGATCGTCATCAAATCCAACGCACGTCATCCCCGGGCCTGTCCCGGGGATCTCCCGACAATTAGCTACGGTGTTTGTGGAGGGTGCCGTTCTCTCCAGTGCCCCATCCCGCACGAGGTCCTCGCCACCCCAACGCACGTCATCCCCGGGCTTGTCCCGGGGACCTCATGGTGGGTTCGCACGGTGTTGGTGGAGGGTGCCATGCCGTTCAGTGCCCCTTCCTGAGGGAGGTCCTCGGGACAGGCCCGAGGATGACGGCCCTGGAGTTGGCCACGATGCACGTGGAGG
>CAYLSN010000027.1:0-18422 GCA_964386015.1 uncultured Rhizobiaceae bacterium
CCGCCGCATCGGCGCCGAGCGTCAGCGCGTCGAGCGGGCGGGCGAGCGCGGCGAGCATGACGCATCCGGCGAGGATGAACGGACCTGACAGCCAGACATGCGTCATCGACCGGTCGGTCAGCGAACCCAGCATCCAGAACAGGATCTCCGCCGCCGCGAACGGGTTTGGCGAAAGATTGAGCACCAGCGTCGCCATGGCGCCGCAGAATGCCGACACCGCCACTCCCGCCAGGATCAGCGTCAGCGTGCTGCTGTTCGGCCCCGCCATCGCCCGGATCAGCATGACGCCGAGGCCGGCGCCGGCGAGGCCCGCGAGCGGCAGCGCCAGCGGCGTCGCCGCGGCAAGGCCGGTATGGATGGTCAGCACGGCGCCGAGCGCGGCGGCACCGCTGATGCCGAGAATGCCCGGCTCCGCCAGCGGATTGCGCAGGAACCCCTGCAGGACCGCTCCGGACAGGCCCAGCGCCGCGCCGCCGAGCAGGCCGAGCAGGGCGCGCGGCAGGCGGATCTCGTACATGACCAGGCTCGCCAGCGATGCCCCGCCGGCGACGAGCGCCTCGAAGCTCTCGCGCGGGCCGAGATCGGACGGGCCGGTCAGCAGCGAGACGAGAAAGGCGATCGCGACCAGCACCGCGAGCGCCGGCAGCAGCAGGGATCCCGCCGCACCTCTCATTGCCCCGCCTGTCCCCGCAGATAGGCGTGCGCCGCCTCCTGCAGGATGGCGGCGGCGGCGAGATTGAACGGCCCGCCGCAGATCCAGAGCGCGGACGGCACCGCCGCCCCCGCCGCCCGCTCGCGCACGGTGCGATAGGCCGGATGCTCGAAATTCTCCTGCGCCAGGGCCGGCGCGTCGTAGACGGGCGTGTCGTTGGTCAGGATCTCCGGCATGGCGAGGACCAGCACTTCGAGGGGCAGGCGTCCGGAACCGGCAATGCCGAGCCTGCTGCCCAGATTGGCAAGCCCGGCCGCCTCGATCACCGCCTCGCTCAGCGAACCGGTGCCGGTCGTGTAGGAATTGGACGAGTAGGTCGCGGCGGTCAGCCCGCGCGCCGCCTTGTCCGCAAGTTCGCGCAGTCCGGCGTCCAGTCCGGTCACCATCTCCGCGGCGCGCTCCCTTCTGCCGAGCAACTCTCCCATCCGCAGCATATTCGCGCGCACATCGGCGAAGGAAGTCTCCGGCGCAAATTTCTCGACGCGGATGCCGAGCCGCTCGAGCATGGAGGCGGCGGCCGAGGTCGAGTAGGTCCCGGTCAGGACGAGGTCCGGGCGCATCAGGAAGACTTCTTCGGCGAGCGCATGATTGAGCCGGAAGAAGCGCGCCTCATCCGCCAGCGCCGAGCTGCCCGGATCGGCGGCAAGATGCGACACCGAGATCAGCTGGCCGGGCGCGGCGAGCAGCATGGCGAGCTGATCGGTACAGACATTCATCGAGACGACCCGCGCCGGGACCTCCGCGGCATGTGCCGCCGAGGCCTGAACCAGCATTGCCGCCGCCAGCGCCAGCCGCCGGAACATCGTCAGAACGTCCTCGAATAGCTGACATGAATGCTGCGGCCGGGCGCGCGCCACCCCTTCGCAGTGGTGTAGTCCGCATCGAGGAGATTCTCGACCGACAGCTTCAGCCGCGACCGGTCGTCGAAATCGTACATCGCGGTGAAGTCGAGCGTCGTGTAGGACGGCACGGACACATCGGCGAATGTCGCCGGGTCGGTGTCCATCCGCCTGCCGCCATGCAGCAGCCTGGCGCCGAGGCGAAGCTTCTCGACCGGCCGGTAGCCAAGCTCGAGGCTGGCCTTGAAACGCTCGCGCCGCAGCAGATCCTCGCCGGTGGTCAGGTCCTTCGGCTCGCGGAATTCCAGCGAGGCGCCGGCCCACCAGCGCTCGTTGAAATGATGCGCCAGGCTGATCTCGACGCCGCGAATGCGTGCCGCATCGACATTGACGATGCCGCCGCCCGGCTGCGGATCGAAGAAATTGCGCAGCCGCGTCTGGTAGAGGGCGATATCGACGAACGTGCCGGCGAAGGGCTGCCAGCGCAGCCCGGCCTCCTCGGTCTGCGAGGTTTCCGGCTGCAGGTCCGGATTGGAAAAACCCGGCCAGTACAGATCGTTGAAGGTCGGGGCACGGAAGCCGGTGCCGTGCGATGCGCGCGCGGTCAGACCGTCGGCGATCTCGTAGCTGGCGCCGATATTGTAGGTCGTCACGCTGCCGAACTGGCTGTTATGGTCGTAGCGCAGGCCGGCATCGATGCTGAGCGCCCCCACCTCCAGGGAATATTGCAGCCAGGACGCTGCCAGATCGCGTGACGTGACCTCGAAAGCGATGGTTGAATCGACCAGCTCGCGGAATGCCTCCGCACCGAATGCGAAGCTATTGCGCACCCTGCCGGTGTCGAAGCGCTTCTGCGTCGAGGCCGACACGCCGTAGCGCCGGACATCGTAGAGCTCGCGGGCGGCCGTGCCCTTGCGGAAATTGTCCTGGCGATCGATCATGGCCGAGAAGTCGAGCCGCGACTCCCAGCCCTCGGCATGATCCAGGCGAATGCCGGCCTTTCCCGAGAACAGATCGTTGTCGACCTCGTTCACGCTCGGCTGGCCGTCCCACCACTGGATCGGCGCCATGTCGTACTGGGCCCGCGAGCGCGCATAGAGGCCGCTCGCATGCACCGCGCCCCAGCCGGTTTCCCGCTCATAGGCGAAATCCACGGCTCCCTGCAGGAAACCGTCATCGTCCGGTTCGTGATCGGGATTGTCCGGCGTCGTGAAGTCGAAGCCGCGCGTACCGGTCAGGAGGCCGCCGACCGAAAAGGTCGACCCGTCCGGCGCGACGCCGCCCGTGCGGACCGAGGCAAAGCCGCCCCAGGGATGGTCGATGCCGCCCGAGACCGTGGTGCAGATGTCCTTGCCGCAGGTCCCGGCCCCGGTCTTCGTGATGATGTTGATGACGCCGCCGATCGCATCCGAGCCGTATTGCGCCGAATGCGCGCCCTTGGCGATCTCGATGCGCTCTATCGCCTCCAGCGGGATGTTGAAGGTCGACGCCTCGCCGGAAGTAGGGGACTTGATGCTGACGCCGTTGATCAGGATCAGCGTCTGCTGCGCCTTGGCGCCGCGGATCGAGATGCCGGTGCGCGCCCCGTCGCCGCCGGTCTGGCTGATCGAGATGCCGGCCACGGTGTGCAGGAGCGAAATCAGGTCGGTCGCCGGCGAGCGCGCAATGTCTCCGGCTTCGATCACCGTGACGGAGGAGGTGCTGCGCGCCAGCGGCGATTCGCGGCGAAGCGGCGTCGTTACCGTCAGCGTGTCGAGCACGATGACGTCCGGGTCCGCTCCGGCCGTCTCCTCCGCGCCCGCCGGCGCGGCAAGAAGGGTCAGAATGCTGATGAAGGAAAGATGGATGCGGTTCATGCCAATCCCCTGACGATGCGGGCGCGATCCACGCCCCGGAGGCGCCGCATCGAAAGGGAACCCTTCCGCCACGGCGCACAGTGCACGTCACCGCTGCGGAAGTCCGCGTCCTGGCACCCCTCGTGCCGGGACTTGGGTGACTGGAACGGCAGGTCTCCTGGCTTCCGGGTCGTCGCCTTCCTCCCCCTTCCCGGCCTTCCGGCCAGTGGTATCGGGATTCGGCTCACCGGTTACAGTTGCGGGGGCAGCTGCGGACTTGATCTTGCGATCGCACACGCATTCCCGTTTTCATCGGCCTTTCGGCCGAACCAGTTCCGGGGAGCGACTCTATGCAGGGCGTCCGGCAGCGTCAAGCGGCGGATCGCCACGCCAGGCCCTGCGCAGGAGGTCGAGGATTTCCCCGCGTACCAGCGGCCGGGGATTCCAGTAGGGTTCCGCCATGGCCAGGTCGGCGGCGCGCTCCAGGTCCTCCTCGCGCATGCCGAGGCCGCCGAGCGATTTCGGCGCGCCGGTCGCGTCGGCGAAACGGGCAAGGCCCTCGCCGGCATGTCCGCCGCCGAAAAGTTCCCGCACGGGATCGAGCAGTTCGCCGGCCGCGGCGGCGTTGAAGGCAATCGTATGCGGCAGCATCGCCGCATGGGTTTCGGCGTGCGGCAGGTTGAAGCTGCCGCCGAGAACATGGCAGAGCTTGTGATGCAGCGCCATGCCGACCTGGCCGAGCACCGTGCCGCAGAGCCAGGCGCCATAGAGTGTCTCGGCGCGCGCCTCGATGTCGCCGGGGTCGCGGCAGGTCGCCGGCAAGGCATCGCGGAAGGCACGCAGCCCTTCCCGCGCCAGCAGCGCCGACAACGGGCTGCGGTCGCGCGCATAAAGTCCCTCGGCGGCATGCGCCATGGCGTTGAAGGCGCTGGCGACAGTGACCGCCGCCGGCAGCGACAGGACGAGCTCGACATCGTACAGGATCGTGCGCGGCCGGATGCGCGGCTCGGAGAAGGTGCGCTTGCGCCCGCCATCTGTCTCGCCGAGGATGGGCGTCGCCTCGCTGCCGGCATAGGTGGTCGGCAACGCGATCTGCGGCAGGCCGGTGCGCAGCGACACCGCCTTTGCAAGGCCGATCGCCGAACCGCCGCCCAGCGACACCAGGCAATCGCCCTCCAGCCGGCGCAGCTCGGCCACGGCCCGTTCGGTCACCGCCACCGGCGAATGCATCTGCGCCAGCGGCACGATGCCGGCAACCCGGCCGCCGGCATGCCGGGCGAGTTCGGCGGCCCTTTCCGCCTGGCCGGGTGTCGTCAGCACGATTCCCCGCCCCGCTCCGAGCCGCTCGATCTCGGCGGCGATCTCCTTGCGGATGCCGGGCGCGAACCGGACGCGGATTTCCGGCGACGTCCAGGAAAATTTGGTGTGGAATGGTGACATGGCTGCGTTCCTCCGCGGCGTTCGTTGCACGTCCGCGCCGCAACGGCAAGCGGGCGGCAACAGGGCCGGAACCCGGGAAAGGAGTAATCATGGCGCGCGATTCCTACCATCATTTCACCAGCTCTCCCCGGCCGGGCGCACCGGTCGTCTTTACCTTTCACGGCACGGGCGGCGACGAGCACCAGTTCGCGGAACTCATTGCGCACCTTCTACCCGGCGCCGGTATCGTCGCGCCGCGCGGCGACGTGCTGGAACGCGGAGCGCACCGTTTCTTCCGCCGGCTCGCCGAAGGCGTCTACGACATGGACGACCTCCTCGCCCGCACCGGAAAGATGGCCGGGTTCATCCGCGCCCACCGCGAACTCCATGAAGGTTCCCGGTTCTTCGCCATCGGCTATTCCAATGGCGCCAACATTCTCGCCTCGGTCCTGCTCCAGCATCCGGAACTCTTCGAGCGGGTCGCGCTGATGCACCCGCTCGTTCCCTGGCAGCCCGAACCCAACCCCGCCCTGCAGTCCCTCGACATCCTCATCACCGCCGGCAGGCGCGATCCGATCTGCCCGCTGCCGCTGACGGAAGCCCTGGCGCAATACTTCACCGACCAGGGCGCCACAGTCCAACTCGAGCTGCACGATGGCGGCCATGAGATTCGACCGGAAGAAGTGCAGGCGCTCGCCGGCTTCCTGCGGCGCTAGGGCGCGCAATTGCAATCCATCTGCGGCTTTCGCTGCCGAAATGTGCCCGGTTGTCTGAACTTGCGCCGCATTGTGCTGTTTATCAATTGCCGTCACCGGCTACATGACGCAAGATGATCCGGAGAACTCATCGCCATTCGCAGAAGGACAGCAATCCATGCGCCTGATCTCCAGAATCGCCGCGGCCATTGCCGGAATTGCCTTCATGACCGTGTCCGCCACGGCGCAAGTGATCGTCTCCTCCAAGATCGACACGGAAGGCTCCCTGCTCGGCAACATGATCCTGCAGGTGCTCGGCGCCGCCGGCATTCCCGTGACCGACCGCGTCTCCCTGGGCGCGACGCCGGTGCTGCGCGCCGCCATTGCTGCCGGCGAGGTCCATATCTATCCCGAATATACTTCCAATGCCGGCTTCTTCTACAATGTCGCCGACGATCCGGCCTGGAGGGATGCGCAGGCGGCGTTCGAGCTGGCGAAGAAGCTCGATTACGAGGGGGCGAAGATTGTCTGGCTGCAGCGTGCCCCTGCCAACAATACCTGGGCGGTGGCGATCACGCAGCAGCTGGCGCAGGAGCACGATCTCCGCACCTTCTCGGAGTTCGGCAAATATGTGGCCGGGGGCGGCGAGGTGAAGCTCGTCGCCTCGGCCGAATTCGTCAACTCGCCTTCCGCCCTGCCGGCGTTCCAGGACGCCTATGGTTTCCAGCTGCGGGCAGACCAGCTGATCGTGCTGTCGGGCGGCGATACCGCCGCCACCATCGCCGCCGCGGCGCGGGGCACGGACGGAGCGAATGCGGCCATGGTCTACGGCACCGATGGCGCCATCGCCGCGGCCGGCCTGGTCGTGCTGGAAGACGACAAGGGCGTGCAGCCCGTCTACGAGCCGGCGCCGATCGTGCGCGAGGAGGTGCTGCAGCAATATCCGCAGATCGAGACCTTGCTGGCGCCGGTCTTCGAGGCGCTCGACATGCAGACGCTGCAGGAGCTGAACGGCAGGATCCAGGTCGGCGGCGAGGCGGCGGCCGACGTCGCGCGCGACTGGCTGACGCAGAAGGATTTCCTTGACTGAACCGGCAGCCGCGATGGGCGAAGGGGCAGCCGGCGCCCGCCGGGCCGGCCTCTCCGGCATCGGCGCAGTCGTGGCCGCGCTGGCGGGCGCCGGCCTTCTGCTCCTGCCGCTGGTGACATTCCGTCCCAACCGGATCGCCCCCGGAGATGCGCTTGCCGCATTCGCCGCCCTGCCCTGGGGCTGGGCGCTGTTTCTTCACGCGCTGGTCGCCATCGCCATCGTGGCGGCGCTGCTGCGCCTGCCGGGCCGGATGCTGGCGGGAATGGCCGGGACGGCAGGGCTGGCGGTAGCGCTGGGCGTCTCCGCCGCATTTCTGGTCGCCGACGGAAATGCGGCAATGCGCGTCGCACCGGCTTCCGGGTTCTGGCTGCTGCTGTTCGCCTTCGCCCTGCTGGTGACCGATTCGCTGGTGCGATTGCGGCCCGGGCCCCGGCTCCGCCTCGGCCTCTTGGCGCTTGCCGCCCTTGCCGGCGCCGTTCTCCTGTGGAGCGGCGTGCTGCGCGACGTCTCCGTCCTGCGCGAATATGCCAGCCGCAGTGCGGCGTTCCATTCCGAAGCACGCACGCATGTGATGCTTTCGCTCGGCTCCCTGTCCGCGGCGGCGCTCGCCGGCATTCCCCTCGGCATCGCCTGCCACCGCCACCGCCGGCTGAAGGCGGCGATCCTGAACCTGCTCAATCTCGTCCAGACCATCCCCTCGCTGGCCCTGTTCGGCCTCCTCATCGCGCCGCTGTCCTGGATTGCCGCGAACCTGCCGGCGGCAGCCTGGCTCGGCATTGCCGGCATCGGCTTCGCGCCCGCCTTCCTGGCGCTGTTCCTCTATTCGCTGCTTCCCATCGTCGCCAATACCGTGGCAGGGCTGGAAGCCACCCCGGCGGCGGTCGCCGACGCCGCCCGCGGCATGGGCATGACCGGGCGCCAGATCCTGTGGGAGGCGGAACTGCCGCTGGCCCTGCCGGTCATGCTCGCCGGCATCCGCATCGTGCTGGTGCAGAATATCGGCCTTGCCACCATCGCCGCGCTGATCGGCGGCGGCGGGTTCGGCGTCTTCGTCTTCCAGGGCATCGGCCAGGCCGCGATCGATCTGGTCCTGCTCGGCGTCATCCCGACCGTGACGCTGGCGATCGCCTCGGCGATCGTGCTCGACGCCCTGGCGGAAATCCTGCAACCCGGCAGGGCGGGGCCAGAATGATCGAGATCGAGAACGTCAGCAGGATCTACGACGGCAGAAAGGCGGTCGACGACGTCTCCCTGTCGATCGGCCGCGGCGAGTTCTGCGTCGTCGTCGGCTCGTCCGGCTCGGGCAAGACCACGCTGCTGCGCATGGTCAACCGGCTGGTCGAGCCGAGCGAGGGCACGGTGCGCATTGCCGGCCGGGACATCCGCGAGGTGGAAGCCTACCAGCTGCGCCGCCGGATCGGCTATGTCATCCAGGGCAACGGCCTGTTTCCACACCGCAGCGTCGCCCAGAACATCGCGACCGTGCCGCGGCTGCTGGGCTGGGACCGCAGCCGCATCCAGCGGCGGGTCACGGAGTTGCTGCGGCTGTTCCAGCTCGACCCCGCGGAATTCGCCGACCGGCTGCCGGGCCAGCTCTCCGGCGGTCAGCAGCAGCGCGTCGGCGTTGCACGCGCGCTGGCGGGCGAACCGGAAATCCTGCTCATGGACGAGCCGTTCGGCGCCCTCGATCCCCTGATTCGCGCCAAGGCGCAGGCGGATCTTCTCGCCATCCAGCAAAAGCTCGGCACGACCGTCATGCTGGTCACGCATGACATGAACGAGGCGATGGCGCTGGGCAGCCGCATTGCCGTCATGGATTCGGGCAGGCTGCTGCAATATGGCCCGCCCGCGGAAATCATCGCCCGTCCCGCCTCCGCCTTCGTCGCCGGGCTGGTCGGCAGCGGCGACAGGCCATTCCGCATGCTGGCGCTGGATGTCGTGCGCAACCATGTCGAGCCGGGAGAGGCCAGCGGTCCGGCGATCGATGGCGAGGCGAGCCTGCGGGACGCCTATGCCGAATGCCTCTGGTCCGGGCGGGACGCCCTGCCGGTGGCAAGCGGCGGGCGCCGCATCGGCCGCATCACGCTCGCCCGGCTGAACAGCCTGGCGGCGCGGCCGGCATGAGCTGGGCCATCCGCCTCGCGGTCGCGCTGCTGCTGGCCGCCTTTCTCGCGGCCCCGGATGTCTTCGCGCCCCTGCTGCGGCCGCTTGCCGGCAACAATGCCCCGCCGGTCTACCGTCAGGGCAACCTTGCCCTGATCACGCTGAGCCATCTCGGCCTGACCCTTGCGGCGACCCTGGCCGCAAGCCTGGTTGCGGTGGCGGCGGCGATTTTCGTCACGCGACCCGCCGGCGCCGAATTCCTGCCGCTCAGCCGTGCCATTGCCAATCTCGGCCAGACCTTTCCGCCCGTCGCCGTGCTGGCACTTGCCGTGCCGGCGCTCGGCTTCGGCTCGAAGCCGACGCTGGTCGCGCTGTTCCTCTACGCGCTGCTGCCCATCCTCGAAAATGCCATTGCCGGCCTCGAGAACATTCCCGCCAATGTGCTCGACGCGGCGCGCGGCATGGGCATGACGGGCCGGCAGCGCCTGCTGCGGGTGGAACTGCCGCTGGCCCTGCCGGTGATCCTGACCGGGATCCGCATTGCCGCGATCATCTCGCTGTCCACCGCCGCCATCGGCTCGACCGTGGCCGCCCGGACCCTGGGCGAAGTGATCCTCGCCGGCCTCGCCACCAGCAATACCGCCTTTGTCCTGCAGGGCGGGCTGATCGTCGGGGCATGCGCGGTCCTGATCAACGACCTGCTGCTCGCCCTCGAATCGCGGCTGCGCGCCCGCACCGGCATGCGCCCGGGCTGAGGATTTCAGAGTTCCTCGCGGCCTTCGACCCGTGTGCCTTCCGCGATCCTGTCGCCGGGATAGAGCACCACCCGGTCGCCCTCCTCCAGCCCGGCAACCACCTCCGCCACCAGCGGCGTGCGGCGGCCGATCTGCAGCAGGACGAGCTCGGCGCGGCCTGAAGGCGTGACCCGGAATGCCGCCCAGTCCTTGCCCCGGCGGAACAGGGCGCCGACCGGAATCTGCAGCACATCGTCGCTGCGCCATTCGACAATGCTGGCAAAGACGCGGTAATTCTCGCCCAGTCCCGGCCGCTCTTCCGGCGGGCTCAGGAGCTCGAGATGGACACGCACGCGCCGCTCCTCGATTCCCAGCGCCGAGATGCGCGTCTGCGCTGCCGGCTCGATCCGGTCGACCCGCGCCCGCAGCTCGTCCGGCCCGCCCCAGCGGGTAATTCGCGCTTCCGCGCCCGGCGCGATCCGCACGGCATCGGCCGACAGCAGCTCGACCTCGACTTCCAGATCGTCGGGGCGGCCGATCAGCAGCAGCGGCGCGCCGGCCTGGACGGGACGGGCGCTCATGTTCTCGACCGACAGCACGACACCGCTGGCCGGCGCCCGCAGGCGGACGCAGCATTCGCCGGGCTCGGTCAGTCCCGCCAATGTCTCCGGCCCGGCAAGCTGGGCGCGCGCCCGCTGCAGCGCTGCCTCCTGGCGCTCATACTCGGAACGGGCCGCCGCCAGCGCCGCCTCGGCCGTGCGCAGTCGCAGGGTCGCGTCCTCGAGCATGCGATGCGGGATCGTGCCCTGGCGGGCGAGCTGCTCGATGCGCGCATGATTGCTGGCCGAATGTTCGAGATCGGCCTCGGCGCGCGAGACCGCTGTCCGCGCCACCACCAGCGCCGCCTCGGCCTCGGCGAGCTCCGCCTCCCTCTGGGCGCGGGTGCGGGCGTCGAGCAGGGCCGGCGCGGCCGGTTCGATGACCGCGACAATGGTCTCGTCCGCGACCACCTCGTCGCCGACCTCGACCGGGGACCGGGCGGCGGTGCCGCTAATCGGCGCGCTGACGAGATAGGTGTCGCGGATCCTCGTCACCCCGTTGGCCGAAACCGTCACCTCCATCGGACCGCGCCGGATCTCGGCGAGATCCACGGGTACCGGCGCCGGCCAGAAGGCCCTGGCGAAAGCGGCCAGGGCGAGACAGGCGGCAAGCACCGTCAGGGCGATGCGCGACCTCGACATTTCCTCACTCCTTCCGCTTCAGCGCGCTGACCAGATCGACGCGATCCAGCCGGCGCCGCACCATCAGCACCGACACCAGCGCCGAGGCAAGGACCAGCAATGTGCACCAGGCATAGGTCGCGGGACGGACGACCAGCGGAATGCTGGCAATGTCCGACGACAGGCTTCTCGCCGACAATGCGGCGAAGCCGTAGCCGGCAAGCCAGCCCGGCGGCAATGCGACGAGGGTAAGGAACATGATTTCTCCGATCAGCACATAGCTGACCTGCGCCCGCGAGAAGCCGAGCACACGCAGCGTCGCCAGTTCGTGCGCGCGCTCGGCAAGCTGGATGCGCGCCGCATTGTAGATGACGCCGATGGCGATCAGCACGCCGAGCACCGTATAGATGGTGACGGCGGCGAGGAGCGATTCGTCGAACTGGCGGTCGATCTGTTGGCGCAGTTCGCGCCACAGGGTGACGCCGCTCACCGCCGGGGTCTCTTTCACTTCGGCATAGAGTTCCGGCAGCGCCGCCTCGTCGACGAGCAGGTTGATGCGGTTGACGCGCGGCTCGTGGCGCAACAGGCGGAACAGCGTCTCGTCGCGCATATGGGCGGACTGGCCGAGACTCTGCTGCACCACCGACGCGACCGGCAGGACATGCGTCTCCCGCTCCCGCCCGAGAAACTCGACGAGCAGCTCGTCGCCCTCTGCCGCGTCCAGCTCCCGCGCCAGCAGCTCGGGCAGGATCAGGCCCCATGGCGGTAGCGCCAGCGGCCGACGGTTACGGTCGAGCAGCCGTTCGAGCTCGGCGTCCTCCGATCGCGCCTGCAGGCTCTGCAGCGCCTGGCGCTGGCCGTGCACGAGCCGCACCGGAACCGCGTAGCTACCCTCCGCCGCCAGCACGCCCGGCAGGCCGAGCGCGTCCAGCACCGCCTGCTCCGTCCGCTCCCCCGCGAGATTGAGCGTCACCTGCTGCCGGTTCGACAGCGTGAACATCTCGTCCATCATCGCCTCGACGGCGTCGAAGAAGAAGAACGAGCCGACCAGCACGGCGAGCGCGGCGGCGGCGCCGCTGAGGGTCACTGCCGCCCGGCCCGGCCAGCGCGTGATCGAGCGCAGGATCATCATCGTCGTCTGGCGCAGCTTCAGGCGTTGCGCCAGCCTGTCGACGAGGCCGCGAGTGAAGCGGGGCGGCGCCGGCGGCGACATGGCGACGGCCGGCGGCAGCCGCACCGTTGCGGCCACCGCCCGCACGGCGCCGAACAGCACCGTCGCCAGGGCGAGCAGGCCGGAAACGGCGAATCCGGCCGTCGACGGCACATGCACCAGATAGGGAAAATGAAAGAACTCGCCGTACAGCCGGGTCATCCAGCCGGAGAGCCAGAGACCGGCGGCCCAGCCGATCAGGATCGCGGCGAGGCCGATGACGCCCGCCATCTTCAGATAGTGCAGCGCGATCTCGAAAGTCGAATAGCCGATCGCCTTCAGGAGCCCGATCTGCTGCCGCTCGATGGCGATGAGGCGGCCGAGCACCATGTTGACCAGGAAGGCCGAGACCACGAAGAAGACCGGCGGCAGCAGCCAGGCCAGGGTTTCGAGCTGCTCCAGCTCCTGGTCGAGGAACCGGTGCGAGGTCTGCCGGTCCCGGCCATGGGCGCCTTTGCCGCCGAAGGGGTCGAGCAGCTCGTCGACCGCGGCGAGGACGGGCTCGGTCCTTGCGCCCGGGGTCAGGGCGATGGAGAGGTGGTTGAAGGCCCCCTCGAGATCGAAGGCGGCGGCCAGCGCCTCGTGGCTCATCCAGAAGATGCCGAAGCGGCGGTCGTCCGGCAGGATCGATACGGGGCCGATCATGTAGATGTATTCCGGCGACAGCGCGATGCCGCTGACGCGAAGCTCGCGCGCCTGGCCGTTGAGAATGGCGCGGAACGAATCTCCGGGGCGCAGGCCATGCGCCCGGGCAAAGGGTTCCGCCACCGCCACTTCGTCCGGATTGTCCAGGTCGGGCAGCGTGCCGAGCCGCAGCAACGGCACGTTGAGGAGCGGCTCCGCCGGCAGGGAGATGACCCTGCCCATGCCCGGCTCCGCCATTTCCGGCATGTCGAGAATGAAATGCTCGACGATCCGGGCTTCGGCCTGCGCCACCCCCTCGATCGCCTGGAATTCGGGCAGGAGATCGTAGGGGATCCGCACCGCCTCGGCGAAGATGTCGGCGAAGCGGTTGCGCTCGTAATAGGCCTCGCGCGTCTCGCGCAGATTCTGCAGCGTGCCGAAGGAGAAGATGAGGACGGCAATGCCGCAGGCCATGACCAGCGCAATCGCCAGGCTCTGCGCCCGGATCCGGCGCATGTCGCGCAGCAGCTTCCTGTCGAGCGCCCGGATCACCAGTCCACCTCGGCGGGCGCGAGCCGGGTCTCGTTGCGGGTGATCTCGGCAATGCTGCCGTCTGCGAGGACGATGACGCGATGCGCAATCCTGCGGATCGCGGCATTGTGCGTGATCAGCGCCGTCGCCGTGCCCAGTTCCTCGTTCACCGTGACCAGCGCCTCCAGCACCGTGATGCCCGTCTTGCTGTCGAGCGCTCCGGTCGGCTCGTCGCACAGCAGGATCTCCGGCCGCTTGGCGATGGCGCGCGCAATGGCGACGCGCTGCTGCTCGCCGCCCGACAGTTCCGCCGGGAAATGGTCCATGCGGTGCGGCAGGCCGGCAAGTTCCAGCGCCTCTTCCGGTCGCATCGGATTGCGCGAGATCTCCGTCACCAGCGCGACATTCTCCCGCGCCGTCAGCGACGGGACGAGATTGTAGAACTGGAAGACGAAGCCGACATGGTCGCGGCGAAAGGCGGTCAGGCCGGATTCGGGCAGGCCCGTCAGCTCCAGGTCGCGGAAGAAGACACGGCCTTCGGTGGGCGTGTCGAGCGCCCCGAGAATGTTCAGCAGGGTCGATTTGCCGGATCCGGACGCCCCGAGCAGCACCACCATTTCACCCTCGTGGAGGACAAGGTCGACACCGCGCAGGGCATGGACGGCCGCCGGCCCGCTGCCATAGACCTTGGTGATGCCCTCCGTGCGCAGGATCGCCCTTTCCATGGAACTCATCCCGGTATCCTCTCCGCCCGATTTCCTTGATCCGCATCAAGACAAGCCCTTGCCGGCACGGTAAGGTCGGATCGAATCCTTGGCAATGTTCAGGAATCGATGCAGGAGTGCGGGATGATTGACAGATCTCAACTGACCCCCGGTTTTCGCCATGTGCGGCTGCTGCTTGCGCGGGAGAAGGGACATCCGGTCGGCGATACGGAGGAAGGCTACGACCTTCTGGTGCCGCTCGACGAGGAGGGTCGTCTCGACGCGGCGGAATGGAAGAAGCACCAGGAGATCTGCAGGGTCCGCAAGTTCAGCGACGGCGAGGAGGACCGCATCGGCCGCCTGCGCCGCAAACCCGGCGGACAATGGTACTTCGACTATGTCGAGGGCGAGAGCGACGACGAGATCGGGTTCCGTCTCGGCGAGGAGCGATTCGTCCTCGGCGAATATGTCTCCATCGGCAGCGGCGGGACCATGCATACCTACCAGGTCGCCCGCGTCGAGAAACCCTGAAGGCGGCCGTCTCCCGGTTCCGGACCCCCGTTGCGTTCCGCTTCGATCCGGGGCAAAAGTGCATGCCGAAACATGCAGGGGAGGCTGGAATGCGGAAATTGAACGCGGCGGCGCTGGCGCTGTCCATTGTCCTTGCGCCCTATGGCGCCGGCGCGCTGGAGGCGGTGACCGTCACTCCGCTGACGGCGAAGTCGGAAACGGCGGCCGGCCAGCCCATCGCCCTGCCGCAGCAGGATGTGCGGGTGCTGGTGTCCGTCTACGACATCGCTCCCGGCGCGAAACTGCCGGTGCACAAGCATCCCTTCGCGCGCTACGCGCTGGTGGAGAGCGGCACGCTCGAGGTCACCAATGTCGAGACCGGAGAGGCGTCGGTGTACCGCAAGGGCGACTTCGTCGTCGAGATGATCGACTTGTGGCACCGCGCCGAGAATATCGGCGAGGATCCGGTGCGCCTGATCGTGATCGACCAGATCGAGGGAGACGCCCAGAACACGCTGCTGCAAGCCCGATGAAGCCGGACGGCGCCATTGCCTGCGCGGTGGCGATTCTTGCCTGCCAGTTCGCGCTCGCCTGTCCGGCCATCGCCCAGGACGTGGCGGAGGGGGAACGGCTGTTCGGGCGCTGCGCCGCCTGTCACGCAGTCGGCGACCGGGCGCGGCACCGCACCGGTCCGCAGCTCAATGGCGTCGTCGGCAGGGTCGTCGGTTCGGCCGAAGGCTTCCGCTATTCGAAGGCGTTTGTGCGCCTGAAGGATGAGGGCCAGGTCTGGACCGAAGCGATGCTCGACGAATATCTGGCAAGGCCGGCCGAGGCGATCCGCGGCACGAGAATGACGTTCGCCGGCCTGTCGAAGGCGCAGGACCGGGCCAATGTGATCGCCTATCTGAAATCGCTGCAACCGACGCAGATCGTCCGGGGCGCGGAATGAACGAGATACGCGGCATCCTGTTTGACAAGGACGGCACGCTGCTGGACTTCGACGCCACCTGGGGCGCCTTCGCGCAGGAGCTGGTCATGGAGGCCGCCGGCGGCGATCCGCAGGAGGCGGCGCGGCTGCTGCGCCTGATCGGATATGACCCGCAGACGCGCCGTTTCGCCGCCGGTTCGCTCTTCGCCGCCGGTACCAATGCCGAACTCGTGGCGGCGCTGCACCCGGATCTCTCCGGCGAGCGGCTGGCGCACCGGATCGCCGAGGCGAACCGCCGCGCCACCGCAATTCCGGTATTGCCGCTGCCGGGAGTGGCCGAAACCATCCGGCTGCTCGGCGCCACCGGCTTCCGCCTCGGCCTCGCCACCAATGATTCGACGATGGGCGCGACGCTGGCGCTGCAGGCCTTCGGCGTGAGCGAGTGGTTCGACGCCGCGTTCGGCTACGATGCGGTGGCGAGGCCCAAGCCGGCGCCGGATGTCGTCCTTGCCTTTGCCGGGACGGTCGGGCTGAACCCGGCCCATATCGCCGTGGTCGGCGACAATCCGCACGACATGCGCTGCGCCCGCGACGCAGGTGCCGGCCTCGCCATCGGCGTCCTGTCCGGCAACAGCCGCAGGGAAGACCTTGCGCCGCTGGCGGATTGCATACTCGAATCGGTTGCCGACCTGCCGGCGCTCTTCGGCGTCGATGCCGCGGCGGACGAGAACGGTTTCATCCGGCCCTGAAACGCTTTACCCCTGCCGGCTTCACGCCTGCTGCTTGAGTTCCCGCCGCAGGATCTTGCCGACATTCGATTTCGGCAGCTCGGTACGGAATTCGATCTGGCGCGGCCGTTTGTAGTTGGTCAGGCGCTCCCTGCAATAGGCAAGGATCTCCGTCTCCGTCAGATCCGGGTCCCTGCGCACGACGAACAGCTTCACCGCCTCGCCCGTGACCGGGTCCGGTATTCCGATCGCCGCCGCTTCCAGCACACCCGGATGGCCGCACACCACTTCCTCGATCTCGTTGGGATAGACATTGAATCCCGAGACCAGGATCATGTCCTTCTTCCGGTCGACAATGCGCACGAAGCCGCGCTCATCCATGATGCCGATATCGCCCGAGCGCAGGTAGCCGTCCGGCGTGAAGGCGCGCGCCGTCTCCTCCGGCTGCTTCCAGTAGCCCTGCATCACCTGCGGACCGCGGATCACGATCTCGCCCGGCTCACCCGGCGGCAGGTCGCGTCCGGCCTCGTCCCGGATCGCCACTTCGGTGGAGGGGAGCGGCAGGCCGATGCACTCGACGACCTCGGCGCCGAATATGTTGGCGGCGACCACCGGCGATGCCTCCGACAGGCCGTAGCCCTCCGAGATCGCCACGCCGGTCAGTTCCTTCCACCGTTCCGCCACCGGCCGTTGCACCGACATGCCGCCGGCCAGCGTCAGGCGCAGATGCGAGAAATCCAGCTTGCGGAAGCCTTCATGATCGAGCAGCGCCCGGAACAGGGTGTTGATGCCGACGAAGACGTGGAACTTGTGCCGGCGCAGCTCGGCGACGAACGCCGCAAGGTCGCGCGGATTGGGGATGAGGATATTGTTCGCCCCTTCCTCGATCCCGGCCAGCGCGTTCACGGTCAGCGCATATACATGGTAGAGCGGCAGCGCGCAGATGAAGATCTGCGGCTCGGGACGCGGATTGTCGGCATAGGCGACATCGGCCCAGGCGCGGTTCTGCATGACATTGGCGAGGATGTTGCGATGCAGCAGGATCGCGCCCTTGGCCGTTCCCGTCGTCCCGCCTGTATATTGCAGGAAGGCAATGTCGTCCGGGCCGGGACTGGCCGGGACGAGCCGTCGCCGCAGGCCGCTCGCCAGCGCTCGGCGGAACGGGACGTGGCCGGGCAGCGACCATTCCGGAACCATCTTGCGCACATGGCGCACGACCAGATTGACCAGATGTCCCTTCAGGCCGAGAAGGTCGCCCATGGCGGCGACGATCACATGGCGGACGGGCACCCGTTCGAGAACGGGCTGCAGCGTGGCAACGAAGTTCTCGAGGATCACGATCGCCTCGGCGCCGCAATCGTTCAGCTGCCGCTCCAGCTCGCGCGACGTGTACAGCGGATTGACATTGACCACGACATAGCCGGCGCGCAGGACGGCGAGCAGCGTCACCGGATATTGCAGCACATTGGGCAGCATGATCGCCACCCGCGCTCCGCTTGCGAGACCGAGCCCCTGCAGATACGCGGCAAGGCCGGCGGAAAGCCTGTCCAGTTCCGCATAGGTGAGACGCCTTCCGAAGGAGGTGAACGCGGTCCGGCCCGCATGTTTGCGGCAGGATGCCAGGATGAGTTCGGCGACCGATGCATAAGGCAGGCGGCCGATTTCCGCCGGCACCCCCTCCGGATAGGACTTCAGCCAGCGCCGGCCTCCCGGATCTGCGGCGCCCGTGGAGGCTGCGCCTCCCTTGCCGTCCCTGTCCAATTCTCGCTCCCGTTGCCCCGGCCCTATTGCCCGTAGCGGTTGGCGCTGCGGAGAAACTCTTCCTCCTCTGCCGTACTTTCCCTGCCCAGAACCTGGTTGCGATGCGGAAACCGGCCGAAACGCGCAATGGTGTCGCGATGCTCGATGGCGTAGCGGAGTGATTCGGGATCGTCCAGCGACCGGAACAGCGACACGCCCCATTCCTGGTCCGCCAGGATTTCCGAATGCATCAGCGGCATGTAGAGGAAACGGCGTTCGTCCTTGTCGAGCACCTGGTCGAATTCCCTTTCCACGGCATTGCGCGTCAATGCGCAGGCCAGCGAATCGGTTGCAAATGCCTCGCGCCGGCCGCGGAACATGTTGCGCGGAAACTGATCGAACAGGATGATCGCTGCCAGGGCAGCCCTGGCATCCTCACGCGCTTCCGCCGGCACCTGGCTCTTGAGCGCCGTGTGCAGGTCGAGAAACCGGCTGCGGATCTGCTCGTCCAGTGCCGGATCCACAGCGAACCATTGCTCCGGCTTCACCTCGGTGAACCAGAAGTCGAGTATCTGCTGAACCCATCCGGACTGCGTCATGTTCCCGTACCCGTTCCAGCCTGAGACAAGCAGACTGAATCGGGTTTTCCCCGGCCTGTCAATCTGGCGGCCCGGCGGTGGCAAAGGCCGCCGTCACTGTCCCGGCCCTGCCGAAGAATATTTCGACAATTCTGACTGCTGATGCGTTCTTTTAGTTTTTCAGCAATAATTCAAATGGATTTTCAAATTTTGCAGGAAATT
>CAYLSN010000028.1:0-18292 GCA_964386015.1 uncultured Rhizobiaceae bacterium
CACCACGATGCGCGGCAGGCCGTCCTTGCGCTCGAGCCGCACCAGATGCCGGGCGAAGGCCATGATGGAGAGGATCAGCCGTCCCGGTTCGTGCGGTACCAGATCCACCCAGTTCTCCCGGCCGGGCCGGTCGACGGGCGCGGTGACGATCTTGAAATCCCTGGCGCCGTCGGCATTGGTCAGGATGAAGAAGACGTCGCCGCCCTCCTCGAGATCATATTGCAGGCCGCGCTCGCGCGGCGCGACCACCAGCGGTTCGGCCAGCGGCTGCGTCGCCGGGATGATCCGGTATTCGGAAGTCTCGTGATCGTGGATCGAGACGAAGATCCAGTCATTGCGGCGGCTGCCGCCGACGCTCATGAAGTAGCCGGGATCGGCCTCCTCGTAGATCAGCCGTTCCTCGCCGGCGAGCGCCCGGTAGTAGAGCCGCGACGGGCGGTGATTGTCATCGAGACGGATGAAGAAAAAGCCCTGCGACTGCGCGTCCCAGACGCCGCCGCCTCCGGTCAGGAGCGTTTCCTCCGGCGCATCCCTGCCGCTGGCGAGATCGCGCACCCGCAAGGCGTAGAATTCCGAACCCTTGTCGTCATAGCCCCAGAGCAGCAGGCGATGGTCCGGGCTGTGATCGACGGAGCCGATGCGGAAATAGGGCTTTCCTTCGGCCTCGCGGTCGCCGTCCAGCAGGATCCGGCGCTCGTCGCTGCCCTCTGCGACTCGGAAGAATTTCGGCTGTTGGCCGCCGGCGACATAGAGCGTGCCATAGGACCAGGGCCCGTCGCGCATCGGCACCGACGAGTCGTCCTCCTTGATCCGGCCCTTCATCTCGGCGAAAAGCCGTTCCTGCAACTCCCTGGTGTCCGCCATCAGGGCTTCCTGATAGGCATTCTCGGCCTCGAGATGGGCGCGGATCTCCGGATCGAGCAGGGCAGGATCGCGGAACACATCCTGCCAGTTCGTCGCACGCAGCCAGGCATAGGGATCCGTGCGGCTGTAGCCGTGACGGCTGTCGGTCACGGGGTGCCGGCGCGGGCACGGCGCGTTGCGGGCGGCGTCAGGAGGAAATGGCGGCATGAATCTGCTCCGGCTACTGAATCTGTACCGCGTATGAACAGCTTCGTGCGCGGCGGTTCAAGTCCTTGTGGTAGATTTCGCCAACATCGGAAATTCACGGAGGAACCCCCATGTTGCGCAAGCTCGCCATCCTCGCCGCCCTGGCCGCCGCGACTCCGGCCGCCGCCAGTACCTTCGCTGCCTGGGAAGTCGCCAATGTCGGCTGGGGCGACGTGCTCAATGTCCGCAAATATCCGTCGCCGCAGTCGCAGAAACAGGCGGCCTATCCCAACGGCACGGTCCTGCAGATGACCGGGCGCTGCACCGGCGGCGTCGACCTGTTCGCCATTGCCGGCCTGCCGGCGGCGGAACAGAAGGCGAGGGTGCGCTACAGCTGGTGCGAGATCTGGCACGACCCGGCCGGCAAAGGCAATTTCGTCACCGGCTGGGTCTATGGCCGTTACCTCCAGCCCTACTGATCCTCCGGCTGGAAGTCGAGTGCCGTGCCGTTGATGCAATAGCGAAGTCCGGTCGGGCGCGGCCCGTCCGGGAAGACATGGCCGAGATGGGCGTCGCAATCGGCGCAGCGGATCTCGACGCGCTCCATGCCGTGCGAGCGATCGAGATGCTTGCTGACGGCGTCCGCATCCAGCGGCTGCCAGAAGCTCGGCCAGCCGGAACCTGAATCATATTTCGCCGCCGCGTCGAACAACGGCTTGCCGCAGCAGACGCAGCGATAGGTGCCTGGCGCCTTGTTGTCGAGCCAGGGGCCGGTGAACGCCCGTTCCGTGCCATGGCGGCGCGTGACCCGGTACTGTTCCTCCGTCAGCTGGCTGCGCCATTCCTCGTCAGACTTCACCACCTTCATGTCCATTGCTCCGCCTTTCTCTAGGACAGGCAGCTGAACAGCCGCTTCAACAGGCCGGGACGTGGCCTCGGCTGGCCGGTGCCCGTGGGCTGGACCTGCCTGTCCTGCTGGATGTCGACCAGCCTGTAGGTCAGAATATAGTAATCGTCGCCGTCCACCACCAGGAATGTCGTGTCGTCCCTGACGGCCTCCGACACACGGAGCTGCCGGAGATTGCGGGAGGCGACATGCCTGTATTTCTCGCAGTCATCGCCGCTCAGTTCCGGGTGGTACAGAAACTCCGCCAGGGAGCTGAGCTCCTTCGTGCGCCGCACCGCTTTGCCGGTCGGCCTGCCGTCGAGCGTGATCCAGGTCAGGTCCTGCTCGATCTGGCAGACGCGGAGGTCGGGATATTTGTCCTTCTCGATCCTGTGCGATTTTCTGCCATTCACCTCGACTGTTTCCAGCGGTTCCGGCGCGTTCGTCACCGAACATTCGTCGCCCTGGAGGACAATCGATACGGAGTCTTCCTCGCTGGAGAAATCGTTCTTTACCTCCGTCCCGGTCGTGCTGTGCTCGAGATCCGGTTCCTGATGGTCTTGCAAGCCAGGCCGGTCACCTATCTCGTTGTCGATGACTATTGTATTCATGCTTGGATGCTTGTCTCTGCTCACCGTCGGTTCCACTGTATAGGATGGCTGTGTGCGCAAAGTGGCCAGATATGTCCTGTAATTCTTCTTTTCAGTATTTTTCGACGTTGTTGTATCTTTCTTCTTCAAGTCCTCTGTCTGCGTCCGGCTTTCCTGCCGATCATGCTCCCTGATCGTTCCGCAATTCGGAATCATCGGCTGGAGGGGCGGGTTCTTGCCTATCTGCATGTTTCATCTCCCGTGGGGTTCCGGCGAGACGAGGCAGGAGACGATTCCCGGCAGAGGGGCTGTTGCATCCGGCACATTCCGCCTGGAAACGGAAAATATCTTTCCCGCGCGCCGGGACCGGGTGCGGCAATTCATCCCCAGCAAATCCCGGGCAGGCGCTTGCGGCAGGCAAGTTCTGCGTTTACAGGCGGAACCACAAGACAACGGGAAGCACATGGGGACCGGCGCACAGGCCTACAGCTTGACTGTCCTGATCCTGCCTTTCCTGGGCGCGCTGGCCGCACCGGGGCTTGTTTCCATGTTCAGGCACAATGCCGCCTGGATTGTCGCCATCATCCCCGCCGCCGCCTTCATCCACTTCGCCTCGATGTTGCCGTCCGTGGCGGCGGGCGCTGTCATCGCCGGCGGCCATGACTGGATCCCCAGTCTCGGCGTCCGCCTCGCCTGGCGGATCGACGGGCTGTCCCTGGCGTTCGCCCTGCTGATTTCCGGCATCGGCACATTCATCCTCATCTATGCCGGCGCCTATCTGAAAGGACACAAGCAGCACGGGCGCTTTCTCGCCTTCCTGCTCCTGTTCATGGGCGCAATGCAGGGCCTCGTCCTTTCCGACAGCTTCATGATGCTGTTCTTCTTCTGGGAGCTGACCTCGATCAGCTCCTTCCTGCTGATCGGCTTCGACCATGCCCGGCAGGAGGCGCGGCGCGCGGCGCTGCAGGCACTGATCGTCACCGGCATGGGCGGGCTGTCGCTGCTCGGCGGCCTGGCGCTGATCTGGAGCGTGACCGGCACGAGCGAGATGTCGGCCCTCCTGCTGACGGGCGAGATGATGCGGCAGAGCCCGCTCTACCTGTTCGCGCTGATCCTCGTGCTCGGCGGCGCCTTCACCAAGAGCGCGCAGTTCCCGCCGCATTTCTGGCTGCCCAATGCGATGGCGGCGCCGACGCCGGTTTCGGCCTATCTGCATTCGGCCACCATGGTGAAGGCCGGGGTCTATCTGCTGATGCGGCTCAATCCCGTTCTCGGCGGCACGCATGCCTGGGAGACGGTGCTGCCGCTGTTCGGCGCCGTGACGCTGGTCGTCGGCGCAGGTCTGGCGCTGCGCCAGACCGATCTCAAGCTGATGCTGGCGCAGACTACCGTGGCGTCGCTCGGGCTGCTGGTCATGCTTACCGGTCATGGCACCGAGGCCGCCATCGAGGCGGCGGTGCTCTATCTCGTCGCCCATGCCCTGTTCAAGGGCGCGCTGTTCATGGTCGCGGGCGGCATCGACCACCAGGCCGGCAGCCGCGATCTCGCCCGGCTCGGCGGGCTGCGGCAGGCAATGCCGGTCACCTTCGCCATCGCGCTGGTGGCAGCGCTGTCCATGGGCGGGCTGCCGCCCTTTGCCGGCTTCCTCGCCAAGGAGCAGATCTATGCGGCGCTGACCGAGCCCGCCGCCGCGGCCCTGCTCGCCGCAGCGATTGCCGGCAATGCCCTGATGTTCGCCGCCGCATTCGCCGTGGCGCTGAAGCCGTTTCTCGGCCAGCCGCGCGCGCAGGCGGCCGATGACGGGCCGGCAATGCTCTGGCTCGGCCCGCTGGTCCTGGCGGTGGCGGGGCTTCTGCTGGCGCTGTCGCCGGATTTCTATCACGCCGCGCTGAGCGGGCCGATGGCATCCGCCGTGGCCGGGACGCGGCTGATGCCGGAAGTGACGGCACTGCCGCATGCCGGCCTGCCGCTGGCCCTGTCGGCCGCAACCGTTGCGCTCGGCATTGCCCTTTTCCTCGGCCTCGATCGGGTGCGCGCCGCCGTCGCGGCGTTGCTCGCCGCCATCGGCTGGGGACCGGACAGGGGGTTCGACCAGGCGATGCGCGGGCTGATCCGGCTGTCCTTCGCCCTGTCGGGCGTCCTGCATGGCGGCGCCCTGAAGCGCTACATGAGTGTCGTTCTCGTCTTCATCGCCCTCGCCATTCTCGCGCCGATGCTGCTCTTTGACGGGTTGCCGGCCCTGCCGCCGCTGCCGCCGCTCAATTTCTACGAGGCCACGGTCATGGCGCTCGCCGTCATCGGCGCCGTCGCGGTGGTGCTGGCCCGCGACCGTCTGACGGCGATGGTGACGCTCGGCATCCAGGGCTTTGCGGTCGCCATGCTCTACATGCTTTTCGGCGCACCCGACCTGTCCTTCACGCAGTTCATGGTCGAGACGCTCTCCGTGGTGATCCTCGCCCTGGTCATGACGCGGCTGCGGCTGGACCTGCCGGACGTGCGCGCGCCGCTGACGCGTCTTGCCGATATCGCGATCGCGGGCGCATGCGGCGCCGCCTTCGTCCTGGTCATGCTGAAGGCGGTCGAACACCCCTTCGACGCGACGCTGACGGAATATTTCAACGCCTATTCCCGCGCCATCGCCCATGGCCGCAACATCGTCAATGTCATCATCGTCGATTTCCGCGGCCTCGACACGATGGGCGAGATCACGGTGGTCCTCATCGCCGGCCTCGCCATCCTGTCGCTGCTGCGCATCAGTTCCGGGCGCACGCGCACGCATGGTGCCGCCGCGGCGCAGCCGCAACCGGCCGCGAAGGAGCCCGCCTGAGATGAAGACGCTGATCTTTCGCGCTGCGGCGCCCTATCTCGCCAGCCTGATGTTCCTCTACTCGCTCTTCGTCCTGCTGCGCGGGCATAACGAGCCGGGGGGAGGGTTCATCGGCGGGCTGATTGCGGCGGCGGCCCTCGCCATCTACAGCATCGCCACCGGCGCCGACGATGTGCGCCGCGCCATCCGGGTTCACCCCATGGCCATTGCCGGCTCCGGGCTGCTGCTGGCGGTGCTGTCGGGCGTTCCCTCCGTCTTCCTCGGCGTGCCCTACCTTACCGGGCTGTGGCCGGATCTCGACCTGTTCGGTCTCGGCATCATCCCGTCGACGCCCTTCTTCTTCGATGTCGGCGTCTATCTGGTGGTGCTCGGCGCGCTGTCCTCGGTGGCGCTGGCGCTGAGCCAGGAGGAGATGCGCTGATGGAGACCGCCTTCGCCGTCATCATCGGCGTCTTCGTCGTCACCGGCGCCTATCTCCTGCTGTCGCGCCACACCATCCGCATGGTGCTCGGCATCGCGCTGTTCGGCAATGCGGTCAACCTGATCCTGTTCACCTCCGGCAGGTTGACGCGGGAGGTTCCTCCGGTCATTCCCGACGGGCACATGGTGCCGCCGGAGGCCGTCGCCAATCCGCTGCCGCAGGCGCTGATCCTGACGGCGATCGTCATTTCCTTCTCGTTCTTCGCCTTCCTGCTGGTGCTGCTGTTCCGGTCCTACCAGGCGCTCGGCACCGACAATACGGACGAGATGCGCGTCGCGGAGCCGGAGGGGCAGGGCCTTCCTCCGCTGGGGTACTGAGGCAGGCTCATGGCGATCGCGGCTGGCACCGACCTTTCCCTGGCCCTGGATCTGAGGCCGGTCGCGCTCGCCGACTACCTGATCGTGGCGCCGGTGGTGATCCAGCTGGCGACCGGGGCGCTGCTGGTCATGCTGCGCAAGCGCGTGTCCTGGCACGCCGCAATTGCGGTGGCGGCGCTCGGCATCACCCTGCTGGCGGAGATCGGACTGCTGCTTCGCATCGCCGCCGAGGGGCCGCAGGTCATGACCATGGGCCGCTGGCTGCCTCCGTTCGGCATCACCTTCACCGCCGACATGCTCGGCGCGCTGCTCGCAATGTCCTCGGGCTTCGTCGCACTCGCCGGGGCGGTGCACGCGGCGCGCGCCGTCGATCCGGTCGGCCGGCGCTACGGCTTCTATCCGTTCCTGCTGCTGATGATGGCGGGCGTGTCCGGCACGTTCCTAACCGGCGACATCTTCAACCTCTATGTCTGGTTCGAGATCCTCCTCATCTCCTCCTTCGGCCTGCTCAGCCTCGGCGCGCACCGGGCCCAGCTCGACGGGGCGACCAAATACGCCTTTCTCAATCTGGTCGCGACCATGCTGTTCCTGATCACGGTCGGCCTGCTTTACGCGGTATTCGGCACGCTCAACATGGCTGACATCGTCCGCAAGGCGGACGGGCTGCGGGACACCGGGCCGCTGCTCACGCTCGCGTCGATGTTCCTCCTCGCCTTCGCCATGAAGGCGGCGGCCTTCCCGGTGAATTTCTGGCTTCCGGCCTCCTATCACACGCCGCATTTCGTCACTTCCGCACTGTTTGCCGGCCTCCTGACCAAGGTGGGCATCTACGCGCTGCTGCGCATCCTCGTCCTCCTGCTGCCGTTCGAGCGGGAGTGGCTGTCCGGGCTCATCGGCTGGATGGCCATTCTGACCATGCTTGCCGGGATCCTGGCGGCTCTCGCCGAAACCGACCTGAGGCGGCTGCTCGGCTTCGTCGTCATTTCCGGCATCGGCACCATGCTGGCGGGCCTTGCGCTCGGCACGCAGCTCGCCGTTTCCGGCGCCATCCTCTATGCCGTGCATTCCATGCTGACCCTGACCGGGCTCTATCTTGCCGCCGGCATGCTCTGCCGGCGCGCGGGCAGTAGCAGCCTGCACGGGATCGGCGGGGCCTGGGCCCGCGATCCCGCCTTTGCCGCGGCGGCATTCCTGCTGATTCTCGGCGTGTCCGGCCTGCCGCCAATGTCCGGCCTGTGGCCGAAGGTGATGCTGATCCAGGCATCGATGCAGGCGGGCTCCTTCGCGCTTGCAATCGCCATCCTGCTGGCGAGCCTCCTGACCATGATCGTGCTCGGCCGCGTCTTCCTGCTCGGCTTCTGGCGCAATGAAGGCACGTTCGGGGCGCAGGCGGAGGGCTGGCAGGGCAATGTCGCGCTTGCGGCGCTGATCGGCGCGGCGCTCTGGCTCGGCCTCTGGCCGGAACCGGCCGTACATCTGGCCGATGCGGCGGCACGCGGGCTCATCGACGGCGCCGCCTATGTCGGAGCGGTGTTCCCGGAGACGACGCCATGACCCTGATCGTCATCCACCTCTTGCTGGCGCTGGCCTGGACGGCGGTGACGGGCAGTTTCACCCCGGCCAATTTCGTGCTCGGCTTCGTGCTGGCGGGGTTCTGCCTCTGGCTGGTGCGGGCCGAATCCGGCCTCATGGCCTATATTGTGCGCACAAGGCGCGCCGCCGGACTTGCCTGGCTGTTCCTCATCGAGCTGATCAAGTCGGCCTGGAGCGTCGCCCGGATCGTGGCGCGGCGAAACATGAACCTGGCGCCCGGCATCGTCGCCTATCCGCTGCGGGTGCAGAGCGACGTCGAGATCGCGCTGCTCGCCAACCTGATCACGCTGACGCCGGGGACGCTCTCGGTCGACGTCTCGCAGGACCGCAGCGTGCTCTACATCCATGCCATCGACTGTTCGGACCCCGACGGGATGCGTGCCGGCATCGCCGACGGCTTCGAACGCAGGATCATGGAGGTGTTCCAGTGAGCTTCCTCGCCGCGGCGACGTCTGTCTCCCTGATCCTGTTGTCCCTGTCGCTGCTGATCACGGCCTGGCGCGTGCTGCGCGGCCCGAGCCTTGCGGACCGGGTGCTTGGTCTCGACATGCTGGTCGCCATCGCCATCGGCTTCATCGCCGTGATCGGCATCCGCACCGGCTACGTCCTTTACGTCGACATCGCCATTTCCCTCGGACTGGTCGGCTTCCTGGCGACGGTCGCCTTTGCCCGTTTCATCCTGAGCCGGGCCGGGCGGACGGAAAAGGGAGGAACGCCGGAATGATTTCGGTCGTGCTCGAGATTGCAAGCGGATTGCTGATCCTCGCCGGGTCGCTGTTTACTCTCGCTGCGGCGATCGGCATCGTCCGGTTTCCCGACTTCTATTCAAGGATGCACGCCGCCTCCAAGGCAGGATCGGTAGGCTCCGGAGCAATGCTGATCGCACTGGCACTGTATATCGGCGATTTCGGCGTCGCCATGCGCGCAACCGCCGGTGTCGTCTTCTTCCTGCTGACCGCCCCGATCTCCGCACATCTGCTGTCGCGCGCCGCGTATCTTGCCGGGCTTCCGATGTGGCAGGGATCCGTCATCGACGAGCTGAAAACGGCGGAGGCTGGCCGGGCGCCGCTGCAGGACGAGCATCATTTGCCGTGAAACAGTGCCGGCGGCGCCGACATTTCATCTATATTTAGCTGAGTGTGATAAAAACTGACCCGAAAGGATCCGGAACCGGCAGGGCTGAGCCCGCCCGATATTGTGGACCGGACAGTAGTGGGCGGTCGGGCGAAAAAAATCATGAACAACAATTGACATATACTGCTGGCGATATCATTTTAAGGAAGCGTGATTCACTATCACAAACAAGCCCGACGCAGAAGCATCGGATGGTAAAGCACCAAACGAAACCGTAGTGATTGAACAGGGGCATGAGAGAATGGAACTTAACGAAACAGAGCACCGGGGTGCAGACAACCTCATGGAGCTGACCGCCGATGTCGTTGCTGCTTATGTTAGCAACAACCCGGTGCAAGCGAGCGAACTCCCGACACTGATCGCCGAGGTGCATGCAGCGCTCGGCCGTGTCGGTGGCACGACGCAGGTCGTGGAAGAAAAGCCGAAGCCGGCTGTAAATCCGAAGAAGTCGGTAACGGATGACTACATCATCTGTCTGGAAGACGGGAAGAAGTTCAAATCGTTGAAGCGTCATTTGATGACGCATTACAACATGACCCCCGAGCAATATCGCGAGAAGTGGGGGCTGGATCCGAACTACCCGATGGTCGCGCCCAACTACGCCGCTGCGCGCTCGGCGCTGGCGAAGAAAATGGGCCTCGGCCGCAAGCGCAAGTCGTCCTAACCTCCCGGGACAGACCTGCAACCTTGAAAGCGCCATCCGGCGCTTTCTTTTTTTGCGCGTGCGGCGGCCAGACCCCTTCATGCCTGGAGGATGCGTGCCGTCCGCAGGCGCCGGCGCCCTCGGATGCGTGCGCACGACAGGGCAGGCGGACCTGCGGGATCATGCCCGTTCCCGGGCGGCAGACAGTGCCCGCAGCGCCTGTTTCAGGGCAATGTGATAATCGAGGTCATATTCCCAGGGCCGGCAGAGGCCGCGCAGCCGCTCGCGGCGAATCAGCCGCGCGAGCCGGCGCAATCCTGCTTCCCGCGAATCGCTCGCCGGATCGATCCCCAGCGCCTTCCACAGGGTGATTCGCATCCTTGCCTTCCGCTGCTCGTTCTCCTTGCGGGCGTGGAATTCCCGGATCTCTGCCTTCAGCCCTTCCTGCATCGTCCATGCCTCCTGTTGCGAGGCGGCCAGAATGTCCGTGCTGCAGGGGGAGGGGGATTAAATTCAACAAATTGAATTTTTGAGGGCGAAAAAATCATGGATTATCAATGCACTGCGAAAAAAATCGCGGAAAAGTTGTTCCGCTTACGTTCACAACCCCTGATTGCTGAATTATAACGGGGGCGAGTACCAGCAGAGGAGGTCAGCGTAATGTTATCGGGTCCTCAATCCTCTTCCGGCGCGGAGTCAGGCGCGGCCGGTCCCGTCCATTCCGATCCGGATGCGGCGGAAGACGATTTCGGCACCTGCGAGTGCCTGGCGGAGATTGCCGCCGTGCTGTTCAGCGTGCCGCGCAAGGCATTGCTCAGTCCGGGACGCACATCGCAGGCCGTGTCGCGCGTGCGGCAGATCGCCATGTATGTCTGCCATGTCGAACTCGGGCTCGGCATGCGCGAAATCGGAACCGGCTTCAGCCGCGACCGCACGACGGTGGCCCATGCCTGCCGCAATGTCGAGGAATGGCGCGAGGATCCCGATTTCGATCGCGTCGTGCACACCATTGAACAGGTGGCCTCCCTGGCGCTGCGCTTTCGCGGCGGGAGGTCGCAATGAGCCGGTTGCACCAGAGGACACGCCGCATCCTGCGCCTGCTCCAGCGTGGCCCGCTCCGGGTGAAGCCGGGGAATCGGGAGGGAACGGAAATGCTGCTGCCGCGGGGACGCCACCCCGTCGCGGCGGAGACGGAGCTTCTGCGGCAGCTTGCCGCGGACGGTCTCGTGCGGCGGCGTGGCGACGAGCTGAGCCTGCTCGCCGCCGGGAAGGACTGGCTCACGCGGCAGGGCGATGGCGAGGACGGCCTTGCTTGCCAGCATGGAGCCTGGAACGGGCACCACCCGAAGCTGAACCTTGCCGAATCGCCGCTCGCGGCACTTGCCCGGATCCGCGGCAAGCTCGGCCTTGCCTGGCTCAGCGAGGATGAAGTGCATGCCGGGGAGCGGCTTCGCGCCGATTTCACCCATGCCGGGCTCTCGCCCCGTACCGGCGTCAACTGGGATGCGGCCGGCACATCCGCATCGGGAGGCGCGGCGGAACTTGCCGACAGCGTCGTCGCGGCCAGGTTGCGGGTCCGGCAGGCGCTGACCGCCGTCGGGCCCGAACTTGCCGGTGTGCTGCTCGACGTCTGCTGCTTCCTGAAGGGGCTGGCCCAGGTCGAACTGGAGCGCGGCTGGCCGACGCGTTCGGCCAAGCTCATGCTCCGTGCCGGACTGGCGGCCCTGTCGCGTCATTATTTTCCCGAGGCGACGCGAAGGCGCGAAGGCGTCCGCCACTGGGGCGCGGCAGGGTACCGGCCGACGAGATTCAGCGGGTCATGAGGGAGTTGCCTGCAGTGCGGACGCGGCTTCCATGCGGATGCGCCGGACCATCGAGCGTAGCCCGTTCGAGCGCTGCGACGACAGATGCTGGTCGAGCCCCAGCTCGGCCAGGATCGCCTCGGCATCCATGGCGAGTATTTCGCTCGCCCGGCGGTTGGAGAACATGGTGAGCAGGATGGCGACCAGCCCGCGCACGATATGCGCATCCGAATCCGCCCGGAACACGAGCACGGGGTCGGCGGGGTCGCCCGTGCGCCGTGTGCTCAGCCAGACCTGGCTGACACAGCCCTGCACGCGATTGGCCTCCGTCCGCTCCGATTCGGGCAGGCCGTCCAGCTCGCGGCCAAGATCGATGACGTAGCGATAGCGGTCCTCCCAGCTGTCGAGAAAGGAGAAGTCTTCGCGGATGGTGTCGAGGGTGGCGGTCATGAATGTCATATAGGAGATATGGCGGACCAATGGGAGAGGCAGACGGAAGAAGGCGGCCAGCACGGCGCTCCTACCTTTCGGTCTCTTCCTCCGCTTCCCCGACCCTGACGCTGCCGGTCGCCATTGCATCTTCCTCGTGCCCGTCCTCACCTGCCGTCACCGAAGTGAGCGCCGAATAGGCGATGGCAGCGCCGTCGCGCGCGCGCAGGCCGACCGCCCGCATGATCTCGCCGGCGGAATCGCATACCTGCGGCTGACGGTCGCACAGTCCGGCAAGGTCGCCGAAAATGGCCGCGGTGGTGGAAACCACCTGCAGCGGATTGATGTCCGCCGTGGTTTCGGTCCCCTCCGGCCTTGGGATCAGAACGAGAACCAGGCCCAGCCAGAACGCGACTCGGATCAGAAATCCCATGCCAGTTCCCCGGAACCGCGGCGGCACAGCCGCCCGGTCACGCAACTAAATTATACTATCCTAATCTATGCCGAACTTCCCGTCGCTGCAAATGCCGACAGCGACCCGGTCTTGCGGGCGAGCCTGCCTGTCTGCCCTTGCAAATGCGCCGGCAATCCCCGGAATCCGCGGAGAAAACCGGATTTGCTACGGCTCCGGGCCCTCGCTTGCCGATTGCCGATTCGCAGGATGCGTTAACCATAAACCAGAAAAGAGGCGAAGCGGAGCCGGCAAATGCGGGGCGGGGGCAGGGCGGCGGTGCCTGCGGCCTTACCTTTCCTTAAACGCTCGGTGCGAGTTTGCGACTTGCGGGCAGGAAGGAAGGTTCGGTGAACGAGAGGACAGGAACAGGCTGGCGCGAAGGATTGGCCGCTGCTTGCGCCGGGCTCGTGCATCCGCGGACCGGAGGGGACGAGCGGCTGCGGCAGGCGCGGCTGATCGGCGTCCTCCTGATCGCGCCGCTTCTCGCCGGACCCCTGATCGCGCAATTGCTGTGGCAGCATGGCCTTTCGGCCCATATCCCCGCTTCTGCGTGTCTTTCGCTCGTCGCGGGCTGGTCCGGCGCGGTCCTCGTTGCCCGCAGCGGCAGCAGGGTGCCGATCGAGCAGCTGGCCGCCGCCTTGCTCGGCCTGCTGCTGGCGATCGCCATTGCGGCGGGCGGTGTCCTGCATTCGCCGCTGCTGCTGCTGCTTGCGGCGCCGCCGCTGGAATTCTGGTTCATTGCCCGGAGCCGCCGCGCCGTGCTGGCCGGGGGCCTGCTTTCCCTTGCCGCGCTCGGTCTTGCTGTCGCGCTGCCTGGCGCGGGCAGCGGCTTTGCCGGACATTTCTGGCTGACGCCGCTGGCCTGGGCGGCCACGGTGTGCCTGCGCCTGCCGCTGGAGAGCGCAAGGAGCCGCGGCCATGGGTTCGATCCGGGCGAGCTGGCGCGGCTGACCGGCACGCTGGTTGCCGAGGCCGGCCCGCAGGGGACGATCGAGCGGATCAGCGGCCGGTCGGAGGATCTTCTGGGTGTGCCGCCGCTGGTGCTGCTGGGATCCGGCCTGTTCGACAGGATGCAGGTGACGGATCGCGTCACCTATCTTGCCGGCATCGACCGGCTGCTGCGGGAAAGAAAGGAGCTGACGGTGGCGGTGAGGATCCGCGCCGCCGGCGGGGCACGCTACGTGCCGTGCGCGCTCACGCTTGCTCCGATGCGGGAAGATTCGGTATGGATCACGGTGCGCCCGGCCGTGGCGGAGGAGGCACCGCGCAAGGGCGGACCGGTGGTGCGGAGAATATGCGAGGAGCGGCGTGGGGAAATCGCGTTCGGGCAGGGGACGGAGCAGGGGCATGAAGAGACGCGGCGCGTCGCATAGCGCGCTGCGGGCCGGCGGCGAGCTGATCGGGCGCAATCCCGTCGCCATTGGCGGCGCCTTGGCCTTTGCCGTCACGTTCGCCTTCTTTTCCGCCAATGCGCTCTGGTATCAGCCGCACGCGCATCCCGGCCCGCTTTTCCGTACGCGGGTGCAGGAATTCATTCCAGTTCCCGTCGAGCGGCCGGAAACGCTGATCCAGGTCCGGAACGTGGCGGCGCCCGCGACGATGCCGGCTCCGGTGCCGCAGGCCCCGGCCGGGCCCGCAGCCGGGCAGGTGGCCGACCTTGGCGACCCCGAGGTGCTGAAGGTTCAGCAGGTGCTGGCGCAGCTGCGCCTCTATGACGGCACGGTCGACGGCATCAACGGCCCGCAGACCCGCGAGGCGGTGATGCATTACCAGCGCGTGGTCGGGCTCGACCAGACCGGCAGGATCGACGAGGAGCTGTTGCGCCATCTCGGCATCGGGCGCGAGCCGCCGCCGGTGATCCGTCCTCCCGTCCAGACCGCCAGCGCCCCGGCCGCGGCCGGAGACTCGACCGTCATGCGGATCCAGGCGGCATTGCGGGCATTCGGCAATTCCCACATCGAAGTCGACGGCATTGCCGGCAAGCAGACGCAAGCGGCAATCCGCGAGTTCCAGTCGCTGTTCGGCCTCGAGGTCGACGGCATTCCCGATGAGGAGCTCCTGGAGAAGATGCGGGATCTGGGCATGGTGGACTAGGTTCTGTACAAGGGTTCCCGATCGACCCGCCGACCGCCCGCCTCGGGCAGCCAGGCCCTCCACGAAACACGAAACGGCGATTTGCGACTTACCACGACCTTCTTTGTCTCGGCCCTGCTTCGCCGCGTGAACGGCACGGGCGGATTCGGCGCGGTGCTCCGCCGCGGCAATGACGAGGCCGGCGCGATCCTCCTGGTGCTGCGCGGCCGCGACGGCAGGCTGTCCCTGTACGGTCCGGCGCCGCAGTCGGCCTATGCGCCGGGCACGGAAACGGTGCGGCGCTTCATCTGCATTCAGCCGGATCTCGACGGCGAGGAACTGGAGCGGCGCATCGACCGGCAGGCGAGCTTCGATCCCGATCTGTGGGCGGTGGAGATCGAACCCGGCAGCCTGGCGATCTCGGATCTGGTAAGTCTCGCCGAACCGGATCAGTAGGCCGGCTCGGGCTCGGCGGCGGTGCGCCAGCCGCGCAGGATCTCCCTGCATGCCTTCGGATCCAGCGCCTCGAACTCCTCGATGAAGCGGCGGATCGGCTCCGGCGAGCCGAAATCCTGCGGACGCAGCGCGCACACGAGCAGGAAAGCCTGTTCGGCGGTGATGCCGCGCGCCGACAGCACCATGGCAAGCTCGGTCAGATCCGCGGCGCGGCAGAGGCTGCGCGCCGCCTCCAGCGGGATGCCGGCGCCGTCGGCGAGCCGGAACTCGAAGGCGGTGGGACGACCGGAGAAGGCGGCGTCGCGCAGGCTGCGATAGAAGGCGGGAGCTTCGGCCGGCGCCATCATCCGGCGCAACCTGTCCCTGGCTGCATCCGTCTTCGACCCGGCTTCGGCGCGGCGCGCGGTGGAGGCCGCTTCGCGCAGGCGGTCGATCTCGGGATCGCGCAGCGCCGCCAGCAGCGCCTCGATCTCGCGCGAAAGCTTCGGCCGCCGCGCGATCAGGCGGGCATGTTCGACACCGCGCAAGGCGATCACCGTCACCAGGTCGGCATCGCTCAGCGCCCGGCAATGCACGAGCAGCGGCGCGGCAATGTCGGCATCCTCGCGGATCAGCTGACGGACGAGGCGCGGCGGCAGCAGTTCGCCATCCGCCAGCGCCGCGGCGGCGAAGCGCCGCGATTCGCGGCTGACCTCATCGAGAAGCGGCATGGCGAGATCGTCGAGCTGCACGATTTCCGTCCGGCTCGGGCGGCGCAGGGCCGCAAAGGCCGAGACCGCGGCACGGAACAGCCGGTCGGCCCTGCCAGATCCCGATCGGTTTTCGATTTGTCGGAACTCAGCGGAAGACACGCCACTCACCTGAAGGAAATCCGGCCACGCCCGCGGCGGGCGGGCCGCTGGCACTGATCCACTCTAGCCCTCAAGCGTTAGCAAGCTGTTAACCGTGCGGTGCGGTAATCGGGACTCTCCCGTTCTGCCATGGCGGGAAGGAAGGAGACCAAGATGGCGACCATCCTGAAATTCGGCCGGCCGGTCCGCCAGCCTGTACTGCGACGCCCTCCTGCGGGCCCGGCGACCATCATTCCGTTCCTGGGGGTACGGCGGGAAAGACTGTCCGCAAGACCGGACCGCCATGAACGGAAGGGGAGCGGGCAGGAGCCGGGGGAGAGGGAATAGGCGGCAGGAAGCCTTGCCGGCAGCTGCAATGCCCGCCCGGCTTCGCTATTCGCCGGCCGCCACCGCATGGCATCGCGCTCCCGCCAGGAACCGTTCCGCCAGCTGATTCCAGCTTGAATCGGGCACGACGACGCGGATGACGGCGAGCCCCTGATTGTCGTCCAGCTCGACGAAGATCGCCTCGGCGAGTTCCTCGGGCAGGTCCTTGCGCAGCTCGATCATGCGAACCGGGGTGGCGATGACCAGGTCGAGCCGGTCGCCGATGGTCGTGCGGTCGTTGAGGCTGTAGATGTTGCGGCCGCTGCGGTCGAAGATCGCGGCCGACCAGAACGGCACCTTTCCTTCCGCGCGCACCCGGGCAATGCCGGGTTCGATCTCGAAGCGGCAGGCAAGGACGCGCAGGAACGGATTGCTTTCCCACTCCGCGCCGTCCAGCCGCACCATCTCGAATGGCCCGGCCATCGCGGCGATGCGGGACCAGGCATCGCGCTCGCTGAAGCGCGGCACCAGCAGCAGCACGGCAATGTGCACGATGGCGGCGCCGACCAGGCCGACCAGCAAGGTGTAGAAGATCGCCCTACGCACAATCGATCCTGCGGATTGCCGGATAGGCCTGCTCGCTGATGCGCAGCGTGCTGGCGACCGGGGTGTCGAACAGGGTGAGCACGAGGGTGAAGGGCTGATCCGGCGGAGCCGGGATCCAGTTGCCCGGCATGACCTGCGGCGCGACTGCGATCACGAACGAGCCGTCGGCGCGGCGCAGGATCTGGCGCGAATGCAGGCCTTCGCCGCGGGAGGGGGGCGTAACCCTGCCGTCCGTGGCCACATGCAGGGTCCAGAGCCTCGCCACGGGCGTGTCGCCTTCGAGCAGATAGGCGCAACGGCCGCTGAGCGCCCGGCCTTCATCGTCGGCATGCGCGCGAAACACGAGGCCCTCGGCGATGCCGAACGGCAGCTGGGCATTGCGGGCCCGCCGCGCCACCGCATAGGGATTGTCCTCCGCCAGCTGGGCGGCCCAGGGACCCATGCGCTGGGCGCCGATGCCCTCGTCGGAATCCACGGCATGCCAGACGCTGGCGGTGCCGCCGATGATGGCGAGCGCGAGGGCGAGTGCGGTGAGGGCAATGGTGCGGAACATGCGCTGGCGGAATCGGTGGACGAAGAAGTCAGTTCACGTGCAGCTCGGACAGATTGGCCGGGCGCGGCGGCGGCTCCAGCACCGGTGCGGCGCGGAAACGGTCGGCGATGGCCAGCAGCACGCGCGAGGTCTCCGGCGTCAGGGCGCGCGGCCGCGCCGGCCCTTCGACCTTGCCCGAATGCAGGGCGAGGACCGGGCTGCTCTCCTCCAGGCCGGGGATGGGCTTCAGCGGGATGTTCTGATGCGCGAATTCCATCACGCGCTGCCAGGTCATCGCCGGCAGCGCGCCGCCGGTCATGTTGCGCATCGGGCTGAAATCGTCATTGCCCATCCACACCGCCCCGACATAATTGCCGGTATAACCGACGAACCATGCGTCGCGATATGCCTGCGAGGTGCCGGTCTTGCCGGCAGCGCGGGTCATGGACAGGGCCGCGCGGCGGCCGGTGCCCCATTCGGGCACCTGCACCAGCATCTTGTTCATCGCCGCCACCGCCTCCGGCGAGAGCACGCGCCTCGGCTCCTCGGCCTCGGTGGCATGATCGTAGACGACCTCGCCCGAGCGGGTCATGATCTGGGTGATGCCGTGCCGCAGCCCGGCATAGCCGCCCGTCGCGAAGACCGAATAGCCGGTCACCTGGTCCATCACGGTCATGCCGGAGGTGCCGAGCACCATGGTCTTGTGGCCGTTGAGCGGCGATTCGACGCCCATGCGCTCGACGAGGTCGCGGATGGGGTCGAGGCCGAGATGATCCTTGGCCAGCCGGACCGGGACCGTGTTGTAGGACTTGACCAGCGCCTGCGTCAGCGTGACCTTGCCGGCATAGCCGCGCGTATAGTTCTTGGGCGTCCAGCCGCCCCAGCTCACCGGCCCGTCGGAAATGACGGTCTCCGGCGTCAGCCCCTTTTCCATGGCGGCGGCATAGACATAGGGCTTGAACGACGAGCCGGCCTGGCGCAGGGCCTGCGTGGCGCGGTTGAACTGGCTCTGGCCGTAGTCGCGTCCGCCGACAATGGCCCGCACCGCGCCGTTGGTTTCCATGATCACGATCGCACCCTCGGTGACCCGGTAGCTCTGACCGTGCTGCATGAGATGGAAGTCGAGCGATTCCTCCGCCGCCTGCTGCAGGTCGGGATCGAGCGTCGTGCGCGCGATCAGCGAATGCGTGCCGGGGCGGCGGCCCATGAGCCGCTTGACCTCCTCGAAGGCCCAGTCGAGGTAATAGCGCTCGAACGTCTTG
>CAYLSN010000029.1:0-3101 GCA_964386015.1 uncultured Rhizobiaceae bacterium
GCCTGCAGGCCCGCCGGGTGCGTGAATCGCCACATTGCGGCGCTGTCTCTTCTATTCGTGGATCCTGAAATTCTCCGCCAGGCCGGGCTTCAGCTCCAGGCCGAGCCCGGGCTTGCCGGGATCGAGCGCAACCTGTCCGTTCACCGCCTCCGGCTCGCCGTCGAAAATGTACCAGAACAGCTCGGTGCCCACTTCCACCGGCACGGGCGGGAAATATTCGGCCATGGGCGCGGCCGCATTGGCCATGACGATGTGATAATTGTGCATCTGCCCGGCATGGGGGACGACCGACACGCCGAAGGCTTCGGCGAGGGCGCAGATCTTCTGCGCCTGCGTCGGTCCGCCGACGCGGTTGGTGTCGAACTGCAGGTAGTCCATGGCGCGGCGCTCGACGATCTCGCGGAATCCCCGTAGCGTGAACTCGTGCTCGCCGCCGGCGATCGGAACGAGGTTCATGGCGCGCAGCTCGGCATAGCCGGCGATCTCGTCGGCGAGCAGCGGCTCCTCGATCCAGCGCAGATTGTACGGGGCGAGCATGGGCAGCATGCGCCGGGCATATTCCAGCGTCCAGCCCATGAAGCAGTCCGCCATCAGCTCGATCTCGTCGCCGACCGTGTCGCGCACGGTGCGCACCAGTTCGAGATTCCGCTTCATGCCGGTAGCACCGTCGCGCGGTCCCCAGCCGAAACGCAGCTTCATGGCGCGGAAGCCGGCGTCGCGATAGGCGGCGGCTTCCGCCGCCAGCGCTTCCGGCTCCTGCGCATAGAGGCGGCTCGCATAGACATCGATCCGGTCCTTCACGCCGCCGCCGAGAAGCCGGTAGACCGGCTGGCCGAGCGCCTTTCCGGCCGCGTCCCACAGCGCGAGGTCGATGGCCGAGATCGCCGCCATTCCCGCGCCCTTGCGCCCGAAGGGCAATGTCTGCCGGTACATCCGCTCCCACAGCCAGGCAATGTCGAACGCGTCCTGGCCGATGAGGATCGGTTTCAGGTGATGGTCGATCACCGCCTTGGTCACATGCGGAGACAGGGCGGCATTGCCGAGACCGACGATGCCCCGGTCGGTCTCGACCTCGACGACCAGCCAGCCCAGGAAGGAATAGGCGCGGATGCCGGCAGTATCGCGGGCGACGAGATCGCTGGCCGTGGTGCAGAAATTGGGCGGCGGCGCGACCACCGGCCCCGTCCATTCCAGCACGCGCGCGCGGATGTCGGTGATGCGCATCGTCTAGCCTCCGATCGCAAGCGGGGGAAGGGCGGCCGCGTAGCGCTCGGTCCATTCCAGCCCGAGGGGCGTGGGCGCAAGCGCCGGCGCCCGGTCATGTACGGGTCCGAGGCCGAGACGGCGGGCGGCGACCCGTTTTCCATAGCACAGGAAGCTGTCCAGCGACTGGAAGAGGAAGACCAGCATGGGCAGGATCTGCGCGTAGAGACGTTCTGCCTCCGCGACCGATTCCGGCGTGTTGCGCCGCATCAGCTCGAAGATCCGGACCTGGACGTCCATGCTTTCGACGCCGGGAATCATGCCGGAACAGCCGGCGCGAAGATTGTCGGTCAGCTCGAGGCCGCCGCGCCCGTTGAATACACGCGCCGCGCCTTGCAGGGCCTCCACCATCGCGCCGGCATAGAGGGCAGAGCCTTCCGCCTTGAGGATGCGGATATTCGGGTGCAGACGGGTCATGCGCAGGATGTTGTCGAGCGAAAGACCGACGCCGATATAGTCGGGCGCGTTCTGGACACCGATGGGGATCGGCGCTGCATCGGCGACAGCGCCGAAAAACTCGATCAGCGCATCTTCCGTCGGCTTCGCGCCCGGAGGCGGCTGCAGGATGGCACAGGCGGCGCCGGCGCGGGCGGCGGCGGCAACCGCCGCACCTGCTTCGGCCACCGTCGGCTCGGCGACCGTGACCGTCAGCGGCAGGCGTCCGTCGAGATCGCCGGCGACCCATTGCAGCAGCTGCGAGCGCTCCTCGCGCGACAGCTTGCCGATTTCGGTGCCGAGACCGAGCATGGCGATGCCATGCGCGCCATTGGCCACCGCCGCCTCGACCTGGATGCGCATCGCCTCGCGATCGAGCCTGCCTTCGCTGTTGAAGAAGGCGAACAGCATGGGATGAATGCCGTCGGGCAAGTTCTCAGACATATTCGCGCTCCGGCAAACCGACGCGCGCCCGCAGCGCCGCGTCCCTGATGGAGAGTTCCCGGCCTGCAAGGTCCGCCGCTTCCTCGCGCATCAGCCAGGCGACGACGCGCGCCGGCAGCTCGGCCGGCAGCAGCTTCTCGCGGGGGAGGCCGGCGACATAGCCGAGGCCGGCATCGCGCACACGCTCCAGCATGCCGGTATCGACCGCACCGGGCTGGAAGGCATAGACCCGCACACCGGTGCCGCGCGTCTCCAGCGCCAGCACCTGAAACAGCGCCAGCGCCGCCGCCTTGTCGGCGCAATAGCTCGACCATCCTTCCAGCGGCCGGTGCGCCGCCCCGGAAGAGAGATTGACGATGACGCCGCGGCCGTCCGGCCCGAATGCCCTCAGGGCGGCGCGGCAGCCATGATAGACGCCGGCGACATTGACCCGGCTCGCCTGCGCCCAGGCAGCCGGATCGGTTTCGGCGAGCGGGCGGATCGGCTCGATGATGCCGGCATTGTTGACGACGTGATCGACCCTGCCGAATCGCGCGCGGGCCAGCGCCACGACATTTTCCACCGCAGCCGGGTCGCTGACGTCGCAGGCCGCGGCCTCGGCCTGCCCGCCCCCGGTGCGGATCTCGTCCGCCAGTTGCCGCAGCGGCTCCAGCCGGCGGGCGGCAACGACGACAGCGGATCCGTCTCCGGCGAGTGCGAGCGCAATCGCCGCGCCAATGCCCTGCGACGCGCCGAACACGACCGAAACGGTTCCGGCGAGCGGTGCGGTCATCGCAACACCAGCGACGGCAGCCAGGTGGTGAGGAACGGCACATAGCCGACCAGGAGCGTCGCTACCGACCACCAGATCACGAACGGCATCAGGGTGGAGAAGGTCTTCTGGTATTCGATGTCGGCGATCCGGCAGGCGACCATGGCGAGAATGCCGACCGGCGGCGTCAGCCCGCCCAGCACCAGCG
>CAYLSN010000029.1:3201-18041 GCA_964386015.1 uncultured Rhizobiaceae bacterium
AGGGTGAGCAGGGCGCTGCCGGTGGTCACGCCGCTGTTGATGAGCAGGGAGTAGACGCCCTTTGCTCCGTGCCTGCGGGTAAGGATCCCGAACAGGAGCGCATAGGCGACCGCGACCGCGCCGGATTCCGTCGGCGTGAAGATGCCGGTGAGGATGCCGCCGACGATGATCATCGGTACGACCAGCGCCGGCAGGGCGGCGGCGCCGGCGGTGGCGAATTCCGGCCAGCTTTCCTTCGGCATGGCCTTGGCGCCGCTCCTGCCGGCCATGATGCGTGTCAGGATCATGATGCCGAGGCCCGCCATCACGCCGGGCAGCGCGCCGGCAAGAAACAGCGCGCCGATCGAGATGCCGGTGATCGAGCCGTAGATGACGGCGATCACGCTCGGCGGGATGATCGGGGCCATGAGCGCGGCGCAGGCGGTGACAGACACGGCGAAGGCCTTGCGATAGCCTTCCCGCACCATGGCCGGAATCATCATCGAGCCGATGGCGGAAAGATCGGCGAGCGAGGAGCCCGAAAGGGCAGCCATGAACATGTTGGAGAGAATGTTGGCCTGGGCGAGCCCGCCCTTGAAATGGCCCATGGCGGAGCGGGAGAAGCGCACGATGCGTTCGGTGATGCCGCCGGAATTCATCAATTCGCCAGCGAGGATGAACAGGGGCACCGCCAGCAGCGCGAAACTGTCGAGCGAGCTGTAGATCCGCTGCGGCACGATGAACAGCGACTGGCTGCTGCCGAAGACGATGGCGGCGATCGCCGACAGGCCCATGGAGAAGGCCAAAGGCACGCCCACCAGCAGGAAGGCGGCGAAGGTCACGAAAAGGACGGCGATCATCATGTAATGTATTCCTCTTCGGCGGATTCGGCCGTGCGGTAGGTCCCCGACAGGATCTGGACGATGGCGAAGAACGCCATGAGCGCGAACCCCACGGGAATGGCGCCGTAGACATAGATCATCGGAATCTGCGATGCCGGCGACGACATGAAGCGGATGCGATAGGCATATTGCGTGCCGTACCAGGCGACGATGGCGCAGAACAGGACCACGATCAGGCTGGCGCACAGGGCGACCGCCGCATATGCCTTTTCGGGGAGACGGCCACGGAGGGGATCGAGCGCGATATGGGCGTGCCGGTCGGTCGCGATCACGCCGCCGATCATCACGCCCCAGAGCAGGCCGTAGCGGACCAGTTCCTCCGACCAGATCAGCGACGAATTCAGCACATAGCGATAGAAGACCTGCAGGCAGATGATCAGGGCGTAGCTGAACACGATGGCGGCCAGCGACCCTTCCATCGCGCGCCGCAGCACACGGACCGGAAGGCTGTTCTCCAGCGTCCTGCCCGCCTTGGGGACCATGTCGGACATGTTCGATCCTTTCCTCAGATCCGTTCGAAGCCCGTGCCGAGGAAGCGGGCGAGCAGCTCGAGCCTTGCCGCCAGCCGACCCGGCGACAGCGAGCCGTGATGGGTGGCGCCCGCCTCCGCCCAGCGTGAGAACGCCCGCCGCATGGGCCTCGCATCGGCCCGGAACCAGGCGGAGGTGACGGAAAGACGGACCTCGGGCGGTTCCCCGACCTCTCCCTCCATTGCGATGAGGGCAAATCCGTTCTTCGCCTCCGCCCTGGGCGTGAAGCCGATCATGGTCGCCGGACCCGGACGCAGCTGCTGGCGCACCGAGCAGCCGGGAGCGAAGCGCCCGGAATCGCTGCCCGAGGCAAAGATGCTGCAGGAGCAGCCATTGGACCAGCCGAAATCGCCCTCGCCGGTATTGGCGCAGAGAAAGGCGTCGCGCCCGGTGTCAATGGCGTCGAGCTCGCAATAGAGGGCGCCGCCGCCGAGGCGCCGGCCGATCGCCATCGCCACCGCCGTGACGAGATCGCCGGTGCAGGTGAAGGGAATTTCGCGACTGGTGAGCGAGGTGATGGCGAGGCAGCCGAGCGAAGGACAGACGGCATTGGCGACGCCGAATTCGCCGCGGCAATTCAGGCTGCCGCAGCACAATTCATGCCGGCGCGACACTTCCGCCAGCGCCGCCGCCATCCGCGCCGCGGCCGCCACCTCTTCGGGACGGCCGCGATCCTCCACCTGCGCGAACCGCCGCGCATGCGCAAGCACATCCTCGACGGCCTGCGGCGTCACCGAGGACAACGTGTCGTTCCACTCCTGCAGGGAGATGTCGACGATCTCCATGCCGGTTGCGGCACGCAGCCGGGCCGGATCGACATCGACATTGAGATAGCCGTCGAGCGGGCGGCCGAGACGGCCGATGCGGCTGCGCTTCAGGCGGCCGGCGAGGGTTGCGACCGCCAGGACTTCGGCGAGCTCGCCCCGCACCGTGTCATCGTCGCGCTCCCCGGTGACGACGGCGAAGGGCCGGCCGGCGCGCGCCAGCATGTTGCCGACCATCAGCGCGCCGACATTCTGGCTGTGGCGGCACAGTTCGACCATGTCGTAGCCGGCGGAAACCGTGCCGGTCTCATGCGCCGCCCAGATGACGACCGGCAATTGCGGCTGGTCCTTCACCACGTTCCAGAGATAGCCGGCGGGCGTCGCCATGGTCGGCGCCAGCAGGATCGCATCGGCGCCGGACCTTGCCAGGGCCCGTCCGGCCGTAATACCCGACTCCGAATCGTGCACCAGGCCGAGATCGACGACCTCGCCCGACGCGGCCGCGATCGCGGCGATGCTCTTCCCGTAGGCTGCGCGATCGGCGCGATAGCCCGGCGGCATGATTTCGTCGAAGAACGGCATGTAGCCGGTCGCGACGGCGATCCTGTGCGGCGCCTGCATCAAGATCAGCGTTCCTTCCCGTTCAGCCTGCGGGCGCCGCCGCCCTCGCTGCCGAGCTTCTCCCCGGGCCCCGGCTTGCGGAAGCCGAGGCGCTCGTAGACCGAGGCGGGCACCAGTTCGGGCGAGCGGTAGACCGTCCAGCGGCAGACCGCATTGCCGTCATTCGGATAGGTCGGCGGATCGACCACCCGGACCGGATAGCCGAACCGCTCGATCGGGAGCTTCTCCGTCAGCACGCAGCAATGGGCGCAATAGGTGCAGACCCCGCGCATGTTCCAGGCGAAATCGTGCTCTTCCTCGAGCACCTTGAAGCGGTAGGGCGCCTCCATGCGCGGCGGCGTGCCGTCCAGCGGCTCGCCGACCACGGTCCGGCCGCCGGAGCCGCAGGGCGCGAAGGTGAAGACCACGCGGTCGTCATGGCTTTCGAAGGTGACATCGCCCAGCCGGCCGGGCCCGGAAAGATGGCCGTGCATGGATTCGAAGGTCAGATAGACAATGAGCGGAAACGCATCCTTCCAGGCAAAGCGGCTGACGTCGAAACGCTGGTAGCGGCGGGCGAACCAGTCTCCGATCACCCAGCCCTCGTACATTTCTCCCAGCGCCGCCTCGCCATATCGCCGCACCACGATATCGAACAGTCCGGAGATGTAGTCGACCTGGGAATCGTGGAGATGGCGCCAGAGCTCCTTCAGCTCCTGCGCCTCGCCGACGGACCCGCCGCCGGCGACCTCTTCCGCCAGGGACTGCACCTTCTCCCAGGCGGCGTCGCGGTCGGCGACGATCTGCGGCCTGCCGGCGAACGATACCTGCGCGATCCTCGCCTCCTCGGCGGCGAGCTCGGGCGCCGGCATGCCCTTGTCGCGAAGATAGCGCCGCGTATCGGCCAGCCATTGGGTGTAGATGTCGTGGATGACCCGGGCCTCGACGACGAAGAACCGCGCCAGCTCGGCGCGCGCCGACGCGTCGCCACGCTCGATCGCCTCGATCAGGCGGCGGCTGGTTCCCGTGGCGAGACCGTCCCAGTCATCCGCGCGGATGGAGCGGCCGAGTTCCGGATGATGCACGAGCGTCGACATGGCCGGTCACCGCATGAGCTGGCCGCCATTCACGTCCAGCGTGTGGCCGGTAATATAGGAGGCCCAGTCGCTGGCGAGGAACAGGCAGCAATTCGCCAGTTCGACCGGCGTTGCGATCCGGCCCATCGGAATCATGCCGACGAAGCGCGCCAGCGCCTCTTCGCTGACGTCCGTGCGGATCATCGGCGTGTCGACCAGCCCGGGCGCAATCGCATTGACGGTGATGCCGTCGGGCGCCAGCTCGCGCGCCAGTGACCGCGCCAGTGCAAGCACGCCGGCCTTGGTCATGGCATAGACGGTGGAGCCGACATAGCCGCCCGTATGCGCGCCCTGGCTGGAAAACAGGACAATGCGTCCGAAACGGTTGGCGCGCATGGCCGCGGCCGCAGCGCGGGCGATGAACAGCGGGCCGGCCATGTTCACCATGCTCATGCGCTGGACATCCGCCGGCGAAACCGCGTCCAGCGGCTGGCGCACGATGACGGCTCCGGCATTGACCAGGACATCCAGCCGGCCGAAACGCCGCACGGCCTCGGTCACGGCGCCGGTGCATTCCGCCTCGCTGGCGAGGTCGAGCGGAAGGCTGGCGACGCCGGGGCCAAGCGCGGCCGCGGTCGCGTCCAGCCCTGCCCTGTCGATATCGGCAATCGCCAGCCGGCTGCCCGCCGCGTGAAAGCGCTCCGCCACGGCACGCCCGATTCCACTGGCAGCGCCCGTGACCAGAACGACCCTGTCCTTCAGTCCCAGATCGTTCATCGTTGCCCCGATCCTCGTCAATGGCGGCGCGGAGTTTCCGCGCCGCCTTCCTCCGTTCAGTCCGCGCTGACGGCCTGGACCCGGTCGATCCAGCCCTGGCCTGCCTCGCCGGCATTACTGGCGAACTCTTCCCAGACGGGACGCATCGCTTCCTGGAACGCCTGCCGGTCCGGGTCCTCGACCGCCTCGAGCTTCTCGGCGAGCTTGCTCCAGTAGCCGGCCGCAGCTTCCCGCGTCTTGGCGTTGAACTCATCAACGGCGGTCTTGCCGGCCTTGCGGATGATTTCCTGCTGCTCCGGCGTCAGGCTGTTCAGCACGTCCTTGTTGATGAACATGTTCACGTCGGTCATGATGTGGTAGGTGCGCGAAAGGTAGTTGGTCACCTCCTGCATGGCGCCGACAGCCAGACCTTCGGCCGGGTTCTCCACCGCATCGATCACGCCGGTCTGCAGGGCGGTATAGACCTCGCCCCATGCCATCGGCGTCGGGTTGGCGCCGACCGCACGGAAGGCAGAGACATAGATCGGCACTTCCGGAACGCGGATTCTCACACCCTGAAGATCCGACGGCACACGGACGGCACGGTCGCGCGTGGCGATGACGCGGAAGCCGGCATTGCCGTAGCCGAGCGCGACGATATTGAGATTGCCGGACACATCCTCGCGCAGGGCCTCGCCGACCTCGCCGCCGAAGACCGCGTCGAAATGGTCATCGTCGCGGAAAAGGAACGGCAGGCTGACGAAACCGTATTCCGGGCGCCAGTTGGCCAGCGTGCCGAAATCGGTCCAGACGAGGTCGACCGTGCCGAACTGCACGGCCTCGGCGCCCTGGCGCAGGCCGGCAATCTGGCCGGACGGGAAGACCTCGATGGTGATCTCGCCATTGGTCTCCTGCGCCACGATTTCGGCGAAGCGGTGCGAAGCCACGTCGACGAGGTGATCCGGCGCCAGGTGATGCGACAGGCGCAGGGTGCGCTGCGCCGCGGCATCGGTGGGCTGGCCAAGGGTTCCCGCGGCGAGCGCGAGGGCAAAGGCCGAGGCGGTGAAGGTTCTGCGGGTAAATTTGCGGGTCATTCATACCTCCCTTACAGGTTTGGGTCTGCTCGATAGGGGCGCTCGAGTTTCAGGCGATCGCGATTGAGCGTCAGGCCGAAACCGGGGGCGTCGTCGAGCGCGATCCGCCCCCCTTCCGGCACCTGCTCGTTCACGAACATGTCGCCGAAAACGGGTACGATCTGTCGGCCATCCGGGCTGATGTTGATGTATTCGCAGAAATGGGCCTGCGGCTGCGTGATGCAGAAATGATAGCTGTAGGCGCCCGAGCCATGCGGAACGACCGGAATGTCGTAGGCATTGGCAAGCGCGCTGATGCGCAGCAGCTCGGTCAGCCCGCCGACCCACATCACGTCCGGCTGCACGATGTCGATGGCCCGGGACGTGATCAGATTGCGGAAGCCGTAGCGTGTATATTCGTGCTCTCCCGTGGTCCAGCGCACCCACGGGCAGGCTGCTTTCAGCGCCTTGAAGCCCTCCTGGTCGTCCGGATGCAGGACTTCCTCGATCCAGTAGACATTGAACGGGCGCACCGCATTGGCGAGATCGATCGCATAGGGCACGTCGAGCGCCATGTAGCAGTCGATCATGATCGGGAAATCCGGGCCGACGCTCTCGCGCACCGCGGCGACGCGTTCGGCATTGCGCCGCAGGCCGGCCGGCCCGTCCGCCGGACCTTCCGGCAGGGGAATCTTGCCGCCGAAGAAGCCCTGCTCCTTGTAGACCGCGGGTTCCGGACCGGTGCAGTACAGATGCATCTGCGGCCGGACGGCGCCGCCGATGAGCTTGTAGACCGGCTCGCCGCGCAACAGGCCGAGCAGGTCCCACAGGGCAAGGTCGACGGCGCTGATCGCCGTCATGGTGAGCCCCTTGCGGCCGTAGAACATGGAGGCGCGGAACATCTGGTCCCAGAGCAGCGCAGTGTCGCGGGGGTCGGCGCCGACGAGGAAACGGCGGAAATGCCGCTCGATGAGAAAGCAGGCCGGCTCGCCGCCCATGCCGGTGGCGACGCCGACCGTGCCGTCGGCAGCCTCGATCTCCACCACGATGGAGCCGAGAACGCCGATGCCCCATTTCGTGCGGCTGTCCCGATAGGCCGGGTAGAACGACATCGGATTGGCGATCAGCGTGTCGGTGATCCAGTGTCCGCCCGCCCGGCGGTGATAGTCGCCGCCTATATCGTCGCCACCGACGACATATGCACGAACGTCCACGATCTTGAACTTGCTCATATGAACTACCACTCCTGTCAGACAACCTAAGTGGCTTGACCAGTGACTTACGGGACTGGCCGCGCCGCTGTCAATTGCCGCCCTCCTGCATCTCCGGGACGAGCCGCCTTGGCTTGCCCCCAGTCAGTGCCGCCTCGATATCATCCGCGATCAGCTGCTGCAGCCGGCCGATGGCCGAATCCGAGTACCAGGCCGCGTGCGGCGTGAGCAGGAGGTTGGGCGCCTTGCGCAGCGGAGAATCCTCCGGCAGCGGTTCCCGCTCGAACACGTCCAGCGCGGCGCCGGCGATCACGCCTTCCACGAGCGCCGCCGCGAGATCGTCCTCGACCACGAGCTTGCCCCTGGAAGTATTGACGATCACGGCATCGCGCTTCATGCGCCGCAGATTGTCGGCCCGCACGATCCCGACCGTATCCGCCACTGCCGGCGCATTGAGCGACAACGCATCCGATTCGCGGAACAGCGTTGCATGATCGACCAGGCGCACGCCGAGCGAGGCCGCCTGCGCGGCGCCGAGCATCGGATCCGCAACGATGAAGGAGAAGCCGAACGGCTTCAGCCGCTCCCAGACCTGCCTGCCGATCCGTCCGAAGCCGAGCAGGCCGATGGTGGTTTCGCCGAAGGGCCGCAGCGGCCGCGCCACGCCGACCGCGTCCCATCTTCCCGCGCGCACCGACGCATCCAGCGCCGTCACCTTGCGCAGCAGGGCGAGCAGCAGGGCGACCGTATGGTCCGCGACTTCGTCGATGCAGTAATCGGGCACGTAGCCGACGGGGACGGATCGCGCCATTGCCGCGGACACGTCGATATTGTCATAGCCGATGCCATAGCGAAGCAGCGTCGCCCCGGGTGCAAGTCCCTCTATGGCGCGCGCGTCGCATGGCGCGAACTGGACCACGGCGACCGTCGCACCACGCACGGCCTCGGCAACCTCGCCGGCGGTGCGGCACTGATGCGCCTCGAATGTCGCGCCGTGCCGTTCGGCCGCCCGGCGTTCGCGTTCGAGGTCCGGAAAGGTGTAGTCTGTGACAACGACTCTGGCAGCACCCGCGGCCATGCAACTCTACTCCCGGTTCTGTTGGTGCCGTCCGGCCGTGCCGGCTTCGGCAAGGTAATCATGGATGATCTGGCCGGACACGAGCGAAAAATCGGCGCGCCAGTAGAAGCCCCGCAGCGGCTCCAGCACCGGCAGGCGGAAAACCGGCGCCTGCGCGTTCGCCCGCAGCTCGACCGAGCACGGTCCGGTCCAGCATTCGTGCACCACCATGTCGGCGAGGCGGCGCGAGGTGAGCTGGCGAATGGCCGGACGGCCGTCAATATGGTCGATTGCCTTGAGATTGATGTTGGTGGCGAAGTCGAACCAGGCGCCGAGCTCGCTGATGTCGCAGGCCTTCTGCTTGTAGGGCAGGGTGGCGGTAATGATGTCGATGCCGTTGCGCTCGACCTGGCCGACCATCAGGTCGCCCCGTACTTCAAGGGTCGGATTGCCGAACTTCTTTGGCTGGCCGTGGATCTCCCTGCCATGTGCAACGCCGATTTCCGAGCTGAGAAACTGGTAGGGCGTATAGGCGCCTGCCGGGCCGCCGGGCAGTCGGGCGCCGAACATCACATTGGCTTCGCCGAGCCTGCCGATCCAGTCCGTGTCGTTCATGCGATAGATGTGGATGGCGACGACGTCGCCGGTCGAGACCAGCGGCTCGGGCAGCAGGAAGGCCATGGCTTCCGGATCGCTGCGATAGAATACGGTCATCACTTCCACATTGCGGAAGCGGAAGGGGAAGGGCGGAATGGTCGGCGCATCCCACGGCGTGGAGAAGCCGCCCGCCAGGATGTCCTCCAGTGTGGGCCGCGTGAGGCCGCCGGAAGATCGACGCGTCATGATTCCTCCTGAAGGCGTTCGGATCGCTTGGTCGTCGTCAGCACGTGCTGCATGTGATCGCGCATGGCAGAGCGGGCGGCTTCCGCGTCGCGGGCGCGCAAGGCGACGACGATACGCTTGTGGTCGCGCACGGAACCGCTGATGACGGCGGTGGTCTCGGAAGCGATCTTGCGGAACTCCTCGCCCAGCGTGAACAGGCTTTCGGCCGTGCGCGCCAGGAAAGGGTTGCCCGAGATCTCCGCCAGACGCATGTGGAAGCGCCGGTCGACCTCGCGATAGGCGACGGGATTGTCGACCACCCCTTCCTGCTGCGCGATCAGCGCTTCCAGCTCGTTCGCGTCTGCCTCGCTGGCGCGACATGCGGCGCGCGCAGCGATCTCGCCTTCGATCAGCGCCCGGGCGTCATAGAGATGGTCGACCTCCACATCGCGCAGCGACAGGAAAAAGGTCAGCGGGCCGAGCAGGTCCGCAGCTTCCAGCGGCGAGACGAAAATGCCGCCGCCATGGCGCGTCCGCAGCACGCCCAGCATGGTCAGCGCCTTGATCGCCTCGCGGATGGTCGGGCGGCTGACATCGAAGAGCTCGGCCAGTTCCCGTTCGCTGGGCAGCCGGTCGCCCGGCTTCAGATTGCCCGTCCGCACCATGCCCAGCAACCGGTGGACCAGGCGCAGGGCCACCCCTTCCCGGGCCAGAGGCTCGATCTGAAGATTGCCGATTGCCGACGGACGCCGCGCCATGACTCCCTCAACTCATCATGCCATTGAAATGGCCTGACCTCTTGTTGACATACGAGCGCGGATGAGGATAGTCAACCGGCAACCGGGTGCACCTGCCGTGGAGGGTCCAGCATGCGCATTGCGGAGATCAAGGCCTTTGTCCTGCGCTATCCCGATCCCAACGATCACGGAACCGCGCGGATGACGACGCTTGTGCGCACCCGGACCGCCGGGGGCGTGACCGGCTGGGGCGAGGGCATCGCCATGTGGCCCGAAGCGTGCAAGGCGGTCGCCATCATCGTCGAGGAAGGGTTCCTGCCGCTGTTGCGCGATGCCGGCGAGATCGACGTCGCATCGGCCTGGCAGCTGATGCGCGCCCATTCATGGTGGTATGGCGAGGGCGGAATTGCCAGCATGGCGCTGAGCGCCATCGACATGTCCCTGTGGGACATTGCGGGCAAGGAACAGGGCAAGCCCCTGTTCGAGCTGTTCGGCGGCGCCGTGCACGAAGCCCTGCCCGCCAATGCCTCCTGCCATGTCAACAAGGCGACGCTGGAAGCCTGCGTCGGCGAGGTCGTGTCCTATTTCGAACGCGGCTTCCGCAGCGTCAAGCTGGGCCTCGGCAAGAAGGGGCTATCCCCCATCGGCCAGGATCCGGAACAGGTTGTCCGGTTCGTGTCCATGCTGCGCGATGCGCTCGGACCGGAGGCTGAAATCCTGGTCGATATCGGCAATGGCATCGACTGGGACCTCGAAACCGGCATTTCCGTGGCCCGTCGGCTGGAGCCGCTCGGCGTCGGCTGGATCGAGGAGCCCTTCTACCCGACGCGCCTGGACGACTACCGGGCCCTGAAGGCGGCGACCTCGATTCCGATCGCCGCCGGCGAGCGCGAATTCACCCTTGCCGGCTACCGCCGCATGATGGAGACGGGCGCCGTGGACGTGTTCGGCATCGATCCGGCGCGCGCCGAAGGCATTACCGGCTTCCGCAACGTCGACCGGATGCTGCGCGAGCATGGCAAGACGGTGAACGCCCATGCCTGGTCGACGGCCATCACCACCGCCGCCAGCCTCCATCTCTCGATCGCCTCCCCGGCGGCGCACCTGTTCGAATTCAAGCCGCATCCGGTCATCGTGCAGAACGAACTGGTTGACCGGCCCATCATCATGCGAGACTGTGTCGCCCGGCCGCCGCTCGCGCCGGGCCTCGGGATCGAGGTCAACGAACCGGTCCTGCGCTCGCTCGCCGTTGCATGAAGACGCCGCCACCCGCACCGCATCGGGCAAGCGGCGCCAGCGCCACGGACGCGCGATCGGGTGGCCGGCCGGCTGTTTCAATCCTGCCTTGAGGAAATTCATGTCCAGTCTTGAAGGAATGATCATCGTCGTCACCGGGTCCGGACGCGGAATCGGCGCCAGCGCAGCCGAAGAGCTCGCCCGGCGCGGTGCGACCGTCGCCGTCACCGCGCGCTCGCACGAGCATGCGAAAGCGGTCGCGGACCGGATCGGCGCGGCAGGCGGCAAGGCGTGCGCCCTGCAATGCGACGTCGCCGACCAGGCGGCCGTCGAAGCCATGATCGCCGAGGTGATAAACCGGTTCGGACGCATCGACGCGCTCGTGAACAATGCGGCTGTCATCGACCCGATCGGCCGCATTGCCGATACGGATCCCGCCGAATGGATGCGCGCCGTGGACATCAACCTCGTCGGCGCCTATCGCACCGTCCGCGCCGTGCTGCCGGGCATGCTGCAACAGGGCCGGGGCACGATCGTCAACCTGTCCAGCGGCGCCGCGCACCGTCCGCTCGAGGGCTGGTCCGCCTATTGTGCTTCCAAGGCCGGCGTTGCAATGCTGACAAGGTCGATTCATCTCGAATATGGCGCGGCCGGCATTGCCGCCATCGGCCTCTCGCCCGGAGTGGTCGATACCGGCATGCAGGAGCGGATCCGCAGCTCGGGAATCAATCCGGTCAGCCAGCTTCCGCGGGAAAGCCTGGCCGATCCGCGGGAGCCGGCGCTCGCGATCGCCTGGCTGTGCTCCCCGGAGGGGCGGAGTGTGGCGGGCGAGGAAGTCGACATACGCGATGCCCGGTTTCGCGCGCAAGCGGGCCTGGGCGAATGAGGAAGGGCGAGAGCATGAACCAGATAGATCTGAGCGGGCGAACGGCAGTCGTGACCGGCGGAGCCCAGGGCATCGGGCGGGCCGTGGCGGAACGGCTGGTCGCATCCGGCGCGCGCGTTTCCCTGTGGGACATGGACGCGGAACTGGTCAGGACCACGGCGGCGGAACTCGGCACGGAATTCGAGGTCGTGAACCAGGTGGACTTCGATGCGGTCGAGCGCGCCGCCCGCGTGACCGGCGACAAGCTGGGACGCATCGATATTCTCGTTGCCAATGCCGGCATTGCCGGCATGAACGCCACGGTAGTGGATTATCCGGTCGACGAGTGGAAACGCATTGTCGACGTCAATCTCAATGGTGTCTTCTACTGCTGCAAGGCGATCCTGCCGGGCATGATCGAGCGCGACTATGGCCGCATCGTCAATGTCTCATCCATCGCCGGCAAGGAAGGCAATCCCAATGCCGCCGCCTATTCGGCGTCGAAGGCGGCGGTCATCGCGCTGACCAAGTCGCTCGGCAAGGAGACGGCGGACAGGAATATTTCCGTCAATTGCGTCACGCCGGCCGCGGCGCGCACGCGCATCTTCGACCAGATGTCGCAGTCGCACATCGACTACATGCTGTCGCGCATTCCCCGCGGCCGCTTCCTCGAAACCAATGAGGCGGCGGCCATGATCGCCTGGCTGGTCAGCGAGGAGAACAGCTTCACCACCGGCGCGGTCTTCGACCTATCCGGCGGGCGGGCAACCTATAGAGAGAGAGAGAGGAAAGAGAATGAAACTGGTCCGAGTGGGTGAGCCGGGGCACGAGAAGCCCGGCATGCTGGATGCGCAGGGCAGGATCCGCGACCTGTCCGGCGTCGTCGACGATATTGCGGGCGAGGTGCTCACGCCGGAGGGGCTGAAGCGGCTCGCGGGGCTCGATCCGCAATCGCTTCCGGTCATCGACGGCCCGGTACGCTACGGCCCGTGCGTCGGACGCGTCGGCAAGTTCGTCTGCATCGGGCTGAACTATGCTGATCACGCAGCGGAATCGGGAATGCCGGCGCCCAGCGAACCGGTGGTGTTCATGAAGGCGACGAGCGCCATCTGCGGGCCGAACGACACGGTCCTCATCCCGCGCGGTTCGGTGAAGACAGACTGGGAAGTGGAGCTCGGCGTCATCATCGGCAAGGGCGGCAAGTATATCGAGGAGAAGGACGCTCTCGCGCATGTCGCGGGCTATTGCGTGGTCAACGATCTCTCCGAGCGCGAGTTCCAGATCGAGCGGGGCGGTACCTGGGACAAGGGCAAGGGGGCCGACACGTTCGGCCCCATCGGACCGTGGCTGGTGACGGCCGACGAGATCGCCGATCCGCAGGACCTGCATCTGTGGCTGGAAGTCGACGGCAAGCGCTACCAGGATGGCTCGACCGGCACCATGATCTTCGGGGTGGCGCAGATCATCAGCTATGTCAGCCGGTTCATGAGCCTGCAGTCCGGCGACATCATCTCGACCGGCACCCCGCCCGGCGTCGGCATGGGAAAGAAGCCTCCGGTCTATCTGCGGCCGGGCCAGACCATGCGTCTCGGCATTGACGGGCTCGGCATCCAGGAGCAGAAGGTCGCCGCCGACACGTGAGGCTGGCTTCAGTCCGGCGCCGCGGGGTTCCTGCGGGTATCCCCGGCGCCGTCGGCTTCGCGGACCTCCGGTTCGGGATCATGCTTTACTTGCCTGCGCATGATCTTGTCCGGAAAGCGGTTCCCACTTTTCGCTGGCGCGGACCTCCGGTTCGGGATCATGCTCTAGCCGAAACGATCGACCCGCAGGGCGGAGAGGTCCAGACGAGGCCTGCGGCCGGCGACGAGATCGGCGACCAGTTCGCCGGTGAGCGCCGAGAGCGTCACGCCGATATGGCCGTGGCCATAGGCGTGGATGATGCGGCCGTCGCGCGGGCTTTGTCCGATGGTCGGCAGGGAATCGGGCATGGAGGGGCGGAAGCCCATCCAGGTACGGCCGGCCTTGCCCACTTCGGGCAGCAGCCTGCGCGTCACCCGCTCGATCACCGCCGTTCGGTTCGGGCGCGGCGGCTTGTCCAGTCCGCCGAGTTCCACCGTCCCGGCGCAGCGAAGGCCCTCGCGCGTCGGCACCATGTAGAAGCCGTATTCAGGATAGCAGACCGGCTCGCGCAGCAGGTTTCCCGCTTCAGGAAAGAGGACGTGGTAGCCGCGTTCCGTATCGAGCAGCACCTTGTCGCCGACGGTCCGGGCGAGGCTTTTCGACCAGGCGCCGGCGGCGATGACGACGGCGTCGCAGGGTTCCGGGGCCGGGTCCGCTTCTAGGCGGAGCCCGTCTGCTTCCGGCCGGATGGCCCGGATGTCGGCGAGACGGAATTCGCCGCCCTGCCGGCGGAAATGCTGCAGCAGCAGGAGGGCATAGTCGTGAGGCGTGTCGATGATCCAGCTGTCCTCGAACAGCACGCCCTTCTGGTAGAGCGGCGCAAGCGCAGGCTCGCGCGCTGCCACTTCCTCGCGCGAGAGAAAGGCCATCCGGACACCCTCTCTCTGGCGCAGCTCGATTTCCCGGCGCGTTGCCTCGAAACCGGCCTCGGTCCGGTACAGATAGAGATTGCCCGTGCGCCGGACGAGATGCTCCGCTCCGGCTTCGCGCAGGAGGCGCTGCTGCGCCGCGGGTGCAGCGCGGATCAGCCTGCCGAGCTCGGTGACGATCCGGTCCACCTGCCGCGGCGTCGCCGAGCGCAGGAACGCGATCAGCCATGGAGCGAGGCCCGGCAGGTCCCGCGGGCGCAGGGCCAGCGGACCGTCCCGGTCCAGCAGCATGCGGGGCAGGGAGGCCAGGACACCCGGCATCGCCACCGGCAGGCAGGCGCCGACGGCGAAAACGCAGGCATTGCCGAAGCTCGACGCGGCCAGCCAGCGCCCGGCATCCTCCGGCGAATGCCGGTCGTAGAGGATGACGCGATGACCGTCTCTCCGCAGCGCGACGGCCGTCGCCAGGCCGACCAGACCGGCTCCGATGACTGCGACATGGCGGGGAGCCGCCGGTGTCTCGCCCATCGCCTTGCTCCGCTCAGCCGGGCGACATGCCGCGCAGCCGCTCCGAGCGCCGGCGCAACAGCTCGATCGTCGTCAGCATTGCGATCGAGATCATGACGAGGATGGTGGCGACGGCGAGGATGGCAGGGCTGATCTGCTCGCGGATGCCGTTCCAC
>CAYLSN010000030.1:0-11218 GCA_964386015.1 uncultured Rhizobiaceae bacterium
ACATCGTCAATATTGACGTGACCTATATCGTCGATGGCTGGCATGGCGATTCGAGCCGCATGTATCCGGTCGGGCAGATCCGCCGCGCCGCCGAGCGGCTGCTGGAGGTTACCCATGAATGCCTCATGCGGGGCATTGCCGCCGTCCGCCCGGGGGTTCGCACCGGCGCCATCGGCGCGGCGATCCAGACCTATGCGGAATCGCAGCGCTGCTCGGTCGTGCGCGACTTCTGCGGTCACGGCGTCGGGCGCCTGTTTCACGACGCGCCCAATATCCTGCACTACGGCAATCCGAATGACGGGGTCGAAATCCGCGAAGGCATGATCTTCACGATCGAGCCGATGATCAATCTCGGCCGGCCGCATGTGAAGGTGCTGTCCGATGGCTGGACCGCCGTGACGCGGGACCGTTCGCTGTCGGCGCAATATGAGCACAGTATCGGCGTCACGGCCGACGGGTGCGAGGTCTTCACCCTGTCGCCGGCGGGCCTGGACCGGCCGGGCTTGCCCGGCTAGCCCGACCTCGCCAAGCTGTCTTCCTGAGAGTGGATCCGGCAGGAAGCGGCAGATGACGGATCCGGCCGCGATCGGGGGGTAGGCGGCAGCATGAGCGAAAACGAGGCGGAACTGGCCGGCGCGGCCTTCACGGAAGAATCCGGCGAACGGCCGCATTATGTCGGCCACCGGCAAAGGCTGCGGCGCCGGCTGCGCGATGCCGGCCCCGACGCGCTTGCCGACTATGAGCTTCTCGAGCTGATCCTCTTCCGCAGCATTGCCCGGGCCGACACCAAGCCCATCGCCAAGGCATTGCTGGCGCGCTTCGGCTCCTTCGGCGAAGTGATCGCCGCGCCGGAAGCACTGCTGACCGAAGTCGAAGGCGTCGGCCCCTCGGTTGCATTCGAGCTGAAGCTGTTCGCCGCGGCAGCCCGGCGCATGGCCGCCGCCGAGATTCGCGGCCGGGAAGTCCTGTCATCCTGGCAGCAGGTCATCGACTATTGCCGCATGACCATGGCCTACGAGCCGCGCGAACAGTTCCGCATCCTGTTTCTCGACAAGAAGAATGCCCTGATCGCCGATGAAGTCCAGCAGACCGGCACGGTCGACCACACGCCGGTCTATCCGCGCGAAATCGTCCGGCGGGCGCTGGAGTTGTCGGCCACCGCCGTCATCCTGGTGCACAACCACCCCTCCGGCGATCCCACCCCGTCACGCGCCGATGTCGAGATGACGCGCACCATCGTCGCTGCCGCCCGCCCGCTCGGCATCGAGGTGCATGATCACATCATCGTGGGCCGCGGCGGACATGCCAGCCTGAAGGGGTTGAAACTGATCTGAGGGATCGCTCCTGCGCGATCGCGAGGACCGCCTGGCCGCGCCTTCCTGCCCATCACCCCCCATTGACACGCGAGCGCTTTCCTGATGTCCATTCTGCGACATGTCCATATTCTCCGGCAGGAGGATGAGATGCACGGCGATGTAAGGCGTTCCATTGTATTCTTTCTGGTGCCCGATTTCACCATGGTCGCATTTGCGACAGCGGTCGAGCCGTTGCGCTCAGCCAATCGCGTGCTCGGTTTCGAGGCCTATCGCTGGCGCCTGTCGAGTCTGGACGGCCAGCCTGTCCGGGCTTCGAACCAGATCCTCGTCGGCGCCGATACTTCGCTTCAGGAAGAGCGCCGGCGGATGTCCGGCAGCGGGCGGCCGTCGATGGTCGTGCTGTGTTCCGGGCTCAATGTCGAGCAGCACGCGGCGAACCGCACGCTGCTGGCCTGGCTGCGCGAGGAGCACAGCCGTGGCGTCGCGATTGGCGGACTGTGCACGGGTGCCTATGTGCTGGCTGCCGCAGGCCTGCTGCACGGGCGGCGCTGCGCCATCCACTGGGAGAACCTGCCAGGGTTCTCGGAGGCTTTTCCGCACTGCCATCCCCGCTCCGACCTGTTCGAGGTCGACGGCAATCTCTATACCTGCGCCGGCGGCACCGCCGCGCTCGACATGATGCTGCACCTGATCGGCGAGGATTACGGCGCGAATATCGTCAACCGCGTCTGCGAGCAGATGCTGACCGATCGGGTACGCAGCGCATCCGATCCGCAGCGCCTGCCGATGCGCGGGCATCTCGGCATCCAGAATCCCAAGGTCATGCGGATCATCGAACTGATGGAGGCAAACCTGTCCGAACCGCTGGGCCTGGTCGAAATCGCCGATGCGGTCGGGCTGTCACGTCGCCAGATCGAACGCCTGTTCCGGCAGGAAATGGGCCGCTCGCCCGCACGCTACTATCTCGAATTGCGGCTGGATCGCGCCCGGCACCTGCTGCTGCAGTCCACCCTGCCCGTAGTCGAGATCGCCGTCGCCTGCGGTTTCGTCTCCGCCTCGCATTTCTCGAAGTGCTATCGCGAACTGCACGGCCGCTCGCCGCAGAAGGAACGCGCCAGTCTCCGGCGGCCGGTTGCGGCGTGAGGGGTTGCAGGGAAATGGAGCCGTCGACGGAAGGGCTTCACACTTTCCTGAATACCACCAACAGCCAGAATACGCAGAGAACGAGCGCCCAGGTCAGGTCCGTGCCGAAGAAGAAGATCCAGGCCATGAGGATGTAGGCCGATCCGAGGAGGCCGATGAACAGCCGGTCGCCTCTTGTCGTGTCCAATGCGAGGATGCCGCGGCGCGGTGATCCGCCCGGGCTGAAATATTCCCATAGCCCCATGGTGGCGATGGCGCCGGCAATGAAGACGAAAAAGGCGATCGTGGCCCGGGTCCACGCCATCCATGTGCCGAGCGGCTCGGTCCACCACTGCTCCGAAAGAAATGCGATCTCTGCCATGGTCTTGCCTCATACACGCCCGAGGGCGAAGCCCTTGGCGATATAATTGCGCACGAACCAGATCACGATGGCGCCGGGAATGATGGTCAGCGTCCCGGCGGCGGCGAGCAGGCCAAGTTCATAGCCGGACGAAGAGGCGGTGCGCGTCATGGTCGCGGCGATCGGCTTTGCCGCCACCGCCGTCAATGTCTTGGCCAGCAACAGCTCCACCCAGGAAAACATGAAGCAGAAAAAGGCGGCGACGCCGACCCCGGATGCGATGGTCGGGATGAAGATCCTGACGAAGAAGGACGGGAAGGAATGCCCGTCAATATAGGCTGTCTCGTCGAGCTGGCGCGGCACGGCGGACATGAAGCCCTCCAGAATCCAGACTGCCAGGGGCACGTTGAACAAGGTGTGCGCCAGCGCCACGGCCAGATGCGTGTCGAAAATGCCGATGGCCGAATAGAGCTGGAAAAAGGGCAGCGCGAACACGGCAACCGGAGCCATGCGGTTGGTCAGCAGCCAGAAGAACAGATGCTTGTCGCCGAGGAAGCGGTAGCGCGAAAAGGCGTAGGCTGCCGGCAAGGCGACGGCGACGGAGATCACCGTGTTGATGGTGACATAGATGAGCGAGTTGACATATCCCATGTACCAGGTCGGATCTGTCAGGATGACCCGGTAGTTCTCAAGAGTGAACCGGCGGGGCCATAGGGTAAATCCGCCGAGTATCTCGTTGGTTGTCTTGAAGGACATAGCAACGAGCCAGTAGATCGGCAGCATCAGCAGCAGGATATACAGGATCGGAACCAGCCATCTCAATCGTTTCATCGGTCTGCATCCCCCCGCGTCATGACCGTATAGAACACCCAGCTGCAAAGCAGGATGACGAGGAAATAGATCAGCGACATTGCCGCCGCCGGGCCCAGATCGAACTGGCCGAGCGCGATCTTGACGAGGTCGATCGAGAGCAGGGTCGTGGAATTTCCCGGCCCTCCTCCGGTCAGCACCGAGGGCTCGGTGTAGATGTTGAAGGAGTCCATGAAGCGCAGCAGCACCGCGATGGTCAGCACGCGCTTCATCTTCGGCAGCTGGATGTGACGGAAGATCGCCCAGCCGCTGGCGCCGTCGATGCGGGCCGCCTGGTAATATGCGTCGGGGATCGAGACGAGACCGGCATAGGCGAGCAGCACCACCAGCGATGTCCAGTGCCAGACATCCATGGCGATCAGCGTGAACCAGGCATCGCCCGGCTGGCGGGTATAATTATAGTTGATGCCGATCTCGTTCAGTGTCCAGCCGAGGAGCCCGATCTCCGGCAGAGCGAAGATGTTCCACATCGCGCCGACGACATTCCAGGGGATGAGCAGGGGCATCGCCATCAGCACCAGGCAGACCGAGACCCAGATGCCCTTGCGCGGCATGGCGAGGGCAATGGCGACACCGAGAGGAATCTCGATCGCGAGAATGGTGAAGGTGAAGGCAAGCTGGCGGAACAGCGCGTCGTGAAAGCGCGGCGAGCGCAGCACGGACTGATACCATTCCAGCCCGGACCAGAAGAAGAGATTGTCGCCGAAAGTCTCCTGCACCGAATAGTTGACCACGGTCATCAGCGGAACGATCGCGTTGAAGGCGACCAGCGCCACCACCGGCAGCACGAGAAACCAGGCCTTCTGGTTTTCCACCCTCATTCTGCCTCCTCTCCCACCAGCCAGCCATCGCGGTAGATGCGGGTGCGCTCAGGCAGGAACTCGATGAAGCAATCCCCTTCCGGCACCGAAACTCCTTCCTCGACCAGCACCTTGACGCGCTCGCCGCCGCTCATCACCTCGACGATGGTGAAGCGTCCGGCATCGGCGCGGCGGACTACCCGCGCCGGCAGGCCGGCATCGGCAAGGCGCACATATTCCGGGCGTACGCCGATCGCCATCGCGCCGTGTGCCCCGTCCGGCCGGTTCGCGGTGCGCACCGGATGGCCGGCAAAGACAGCGACGCCGTTCTCGATCGTGCATGGCAGGACATTCATGCCGGGCGAGCCGATGAAATGGCCGACAAAGACATGGCGTGGCCGCTCGAAGAGATCTTCCGGCGTCCCGATCTGCACCACTTCGCCGGCATTCATCACCACAACCCGGTCAGCGAAGGTCAATGCCTCCGTCTGATCGTGCGTCACATAGATCATGGTCCGCGAAACCAGCTGGTGCAGCTGTTTCAGCTTCGCGCGAAGCTGGACCTTCAGATGCGGGTAGATCACGGTCAGCGGCTCGTCGAACAGGATGGCGTTCACATCCGTGCGCACCAGCCCGCGGCCGAGGGAAATCTTCTGCTTGCCGTCCGCCGTCAGGCCCGAGGCACGCTGGTGAAGCAGCCCGGTCAGTTCCGTCAGTTCGGCAATCTCGGTGACGCGCCTGCGCACCGTCGCCTCGTCGACCTTGCGGTTGCGCAGGGGAAAGGCGAGATTGTCGTAGACGGTCATCGTGTCGTAGACGACCGGAAACTGGAACACCTGCGCGATCTGGCGCCGCTCCGTCGGCAGGTCGGTGACGTCGCGGCCATCGAACAGCACCCTGCCCTCGGTCGGCCGCAGAAGTCCGGAGATGATGTTGAGCAAGGTCGTCTTGCCGCAGCCGGACGGACCGAGCAGCGCATAGGCGCCGCCATCCTCCCATTCGAGATCGAGCCTTTGCACCGCCCAGTCGGATGCGGCTGCCGGCGCGGCGCGATAGCTGTGACGCAAGCCGGACAGGGTTATGCGGGCCATGTCAGCCGCTCCCCGCCACGGGATCGACACGACGCCCCTTGTCATCGAAATACAGCGCCGCGGCAAAATCGGCATGCAACCGCGCCTTCTCTCCGACCCGGAATGGATGCACGCCATGCGACAGCGACACCCAGTCACGCCCGAAGGCCTCGAAATGGATCATGCTCTCCGAGCCGGAGAGCTCGGCGACCGTGACCGTGCCTTCGATCTCGACGGCCGGCCTCGACGGCTGCACGGGGGTGATCAGATGCGCCCGGATTGCCACGGTATATCTTCCATCCGGCAGCCCGGCAGGCCATTGCACCCCACCATCCAGCCGCATCAGGCCATTGTTGCAGACGGCCTCCACCGTATTGATCGGCGGGTCGGAGAAGACCTGCGCCGCGATCAGCGTTTGCGGCCGGCGGTAGATGTCGCCGGTCTCTCCGAAACCGACGACCCGGCCCTCGTGCAGCGCCGCGGTCCTCCCGCCGAACAGCAAGGCCTCGGTTGGCTCGGTAGTGGAATAGACGACCACGCAGTCGCGGGTACCGAACAGTTTCGGCAGTTCGTCGCGCAATTCCTCGCGCAGCTTGAAATCCAGATTGGCGAGCGGCTCGTCCAGAAGAATGAGATCGCTGTCCTTCACCAGGGCCCGCGCCATCGCGGTGCGCTGCTGCTGGCCGCCGGACAGCTCGGCGGGCCGTCGATCGAGCAGCTCCGAAATGCGCAGCAGTTCCGCAATCGCGCCGACGCGCTCGCGGATCTCCGTCTCCCGCTTGCCGGCAACGCGCAGCGGCGAGGCGACATTCTCGAACACTGTCATATTCGGGTAGTTGATAAACTGCTGATAGACCATCGACACATTCCGCTTGCGCACGGACACTCCGGTGACGTCCTGCCCGTGGAAGCGGATCTGTCCGGAACTCGGCCGTTCGAGACCGGCCATGAGCTGCATCAGGCTGGTCTTGCCGGACAAGGTGGTGCCGAGCAGCATGTTGAAGCGGCCCGGTTCAAGCGTCAGCGTCGTCGGATGGATGTGAGTCTCTCCGGCGACGCGCCTGGTGACATCGACCAGCTCCAGCATTCACGGCCTCATCCCAGGAATTCCGGGAGCCCGGAGGCTCCCGGAAGCTACCGCTACTGGTTCATCCAGCGCGCCACCAGTTCGTCATAGTTGACGGTTTCGCCCGCCGGCTTCTCGTTTTCGAGCTTGGCCTTGGGTCCGTCCGGCTTGCCGAGCCATTCCGAAGGATCCTTCGGTTCGTTGAGGCGCGGGCCGCAGCCGCCATAGACATTGGCAGCCTCGTCGGCGCGCTGCATGCGAGCCATCGCATCGTCCATTTCCGCCGCCAGCCGGTCCATCGCCTCCTGCGGGGTAAAGACGCCGGAATTGACGTCGCCGATCTGCTGCCACCAGATCTGCGCCAGCTTCGGGTAGTCGGGAACGTTGATGCCGGTCGGAGACCAGCGCACCCGGTCCGGCGAACGATAGAACTCGACAACGCCGCCCAGCTTGGGCGCCCGCTCGGTGAAGCTCTCGTGCCGCACGGTCGAGTCACGGATGAAGGTCAGCCCGACATGCGACTTCTTGGTGTCCACCGTCTTCGACACCGTGAATTGCGCATAGAGCCACGCCGCCTTGGCGCGTTCCGTCGGAGTGGACTTCAGGATCGTCCAGGAGCCGACATCCTGGTATCCGACCTTCTGGCCTTCCTTCCAGTACGGTCCATGCGGACTCGGCGCGGCGCGCCAGAGAGGATTGCCCTCGTCGTCGACCGTATTGTTGCCCTCCGATTTCGGCTTCACCATGTCGGGCAGGAAAGCCGTGTACCAGAAGATCTGCTGCGCGACATTGCCGACGGAAAGCGCCGGCAGCGACTGGTAGAAGTCATAGTCCGCGGCGCCCGGAGGTGCATATTTGCGCAGCCATTCGTCCCACATGCGGATGGCGTAGACGGAAGCCGGGCCGTTGGTCTCGCCGCCGCGCGATACGCTCGCACCGGAAGGATTGCAGGAATCCTTCTCCATGCGGATACCCCACTCGTCGATTGGCCTGCCATTCGGCTCGCCGGGCGACCCGGTGCCCGCCATGGACAGCCAGGCGTCGGTCATGCGCCAGCCGAGATCCGGAGCGCGCTTGCCGTAATCCATATGGCCATAGACGCGGACACCGTCGATCTCCTTGACATGGACGGTGAAGAACTCGGCAATATCCTCATAGGCCGACCAGTTCACCGGCACGCCGAGATCATATCCATAAATCTCCTTGAAGCGGGTCTTCAGGTCCTCGCGGTCGAACCAGTCCTTCCGGAACCAGTACAGATTGGCGAACTGCTGGTCAGGGAGCTGGTAGATCTTTCCGTCCGGGCCGGTCGTGAACGAAATGCCCATGAAGTCGGCAAGGTCGAGATTCGGATTCGTGACGTCGCTGGCCTCGCCTTCCATCCAGTCCGAAAGGTTGACCGCGAGCTGCAGCCGCGAATGCGTGCCGATCAGGTCACTGTCATTCACATAGGCGTCATACAGGTTGCGGCCGGTCTGCATCTGGGTCTGCACCGCCTGCACCACCTCGCCTTCGCCAAGGATCTGGTGGTTGACCTTGATGCCGGTGATCTCCTCGAAGGCACGGGTCAGCACCCTCGATTCGTAGTCATGCGTCGGAATCCCTTCCGACAGCACGTTGATCTCCATGCCGCGGAAAGGCTCGGCCGCCTTGATGAACCACTCCATCTCGGCCAGCTGCTCTTCCCGGCTCAGCACGGAGGGCTGGAACTCCTCGTCCACCCACTTCTCGGCAGCCGCCATGTCGGCTGAGGCGCCGCCACACATTGACAGCAGCGCGACGGTCGCAACCGACGCCAATAGCATCTTGCTCATTGTCCAACTCCTCCCATCCGCGCCACTCCCGATGACGCGGTCTACAGGACAATAGACGATAACGAAAAAAAACGAAAGTCAATGGCGAATCGAAAGTCATCCATATTGCAAAAACCGAACCTGATCGCAATTATATGAACCTTGAGGGAAGGGAAGGCCAAATGAACCCCATCACCCCGCGCCAGACGGATATCCTGGAGATTGCGCGCCGCGAGGGACGTGTCGACGTGGAGACCCTGGCGGCACGATTTGGCGTCACTCATCAGACGATTCGCAAGGATCTCAATGACTTGTGCAACCTGGGCAAGCTGCGTCGCGTACATGGCGGAGCCATGTTTCCGTCCAGCACCGTCAACCTGGCCCTGCAGTCCAGGCGCGCCATCGCCGCAGAGGGAAAGGCGCGCATTGCCCGCGAGATTGCCCGCATCGTTCCTGACGGAGCGTCGGTTATCCTCAATATCGGCACCACCACCGAGGCGGTTGCCGAAGCGTTGCGGCGGCACGAGAACCTCATGGTCATCACCAATAATCTGAATGTGGCGATGCTGCTCTACGACGCGCCCGGCATAGAACTCGTGATTTCCGGCGGCATGGTGCGCAAGAGCGACGGTGGCGTCGTCGGAGCGGCGGCCATCGACCTGATCCGGCAGTTCAGGGTGGACTTCGCCATCGTCGGCGCCTCCGCCATCGACGAGGAGGGAGCCGTGCTTGACTTCGACTACCGCGAAGTGCGCGTTGCCCAGGCCATTCTGGGGCAGGCCCGCCAGAAAGTGCTGGTGGCCGACAGCACCAAGTTCGAGCGTCGGGCGCCCGTCCAGATCGGCCACATCACCGACATGGACATGTTTGTCACCGATCGCCCGCCGCCGGCGGAAATTCTCGCCCTGTGCCGCGACAATGGCGTCCGGGTGGTCGTCGCCGAAGGGCCGGACGAGACATGAGCGCTATGCCTGGCGAGCCCTACGACATTCTCGTGATCGGCGGCGGCATCAACGGCGCCGGCATTGCACGGGATGCGGCCGGTCGCGGCTATTCGGTGTGCCTTGTGGAAGCCGGCGATTTCGGCGGCGGAACTTCCTCGGCGTCGACCAAGCTGGTGCATGGCGGACTGCGTTACCTCGAATATTTCGAGCTTCGCCTCGTGCGCGAAGCGCTGCGCGAGCGTGAGGTGCTGCTGGCCGCCATGCCGCATATCTGCTGGCCGATGCGGTTCGTGCTGCCCTACGATCCGGCAATGCGGTTCGAGGGGGAGACGCCGGTGTCGCGCCTGCTCTCGCTCGCCATGCCGTGGATGAAGGGCCGCCGCCCCGCATTTCTCATCCGGCTCGGTCTCTTCCTCTACGACCATCTCGGCGGACGCCGGATCCTGCCGCCGACACGCACGCTCGATCTTTCCCGCGATCCGGCGGGCGAGCCGCTGAAGCCAGGGTTCCGGCGCGCATGGGAATATTCCGATTGCTGGGTCGACGATGCCCGCCTCGTCATTCTCAACCTGCGCGACGCCCGGGCGAGGGGCGCGCATATCCTGCGCTCCACCCGCGTCGAACGCGCCGAACGCAGGCAAGGAGTCTGGGAAGTGACGGCGCGCGATACGCAAACCGGCGGCGAGCGCCATATCCGGTCGCGGCTGATCGTCAATGCCGCGGGGCCCTGGGTCGACCAGGTCCTGCGCGAGGTCTTCGGCATTGCCCATACCGCCAATATCCGGCTCGTGCGCGGAAGTCACATCGTCGTGCCGCGCAAGGCCTCCCATGATCGCGGCTATATTTTCCAGAACGCCGACAGCCGCATCCTCTTCGCCCTGCCCTTCGAAGGCGACTACACGCTGATCGGCACGACCGACATCGATCATGACGGCGACCCCGCCGATCCGCGGATATCGGCGGAGGAGACGGAGTATCTCTGCGCAATGGCCAGCGCATGGTTCCGCGAGCCGGTACGGCGCGAGCACATTGTCTGGACCTATTCGGGCGTGCGTCCCCTGCATGACGACGGCACGGCGACGGCACGAGCCGCGTCCCGCGACTACGTGCTCAAGTTCGCACCGGAATTTCCCGACCGCAGCCTGATCAACGTGTTCGGCGGCAAGATCACCACCTTTCGACGCCTGGCCGAATCAGCGCTGCGGGATATCGGCACGGCCATCGGCGAACGCGGCGCGCCGTGGACGGCACAATCGCCGCTGCCCGGCGGCGAATTTCCCGTTGACGGGTTCGAAGCGCTCTGCCGCGAGCTTTCCCGTCCCGGCCTGCCCGCCGCGCTGGTCTGGCGGCTCGCCCGCCGTCACGGTACCCTGGCGGCGGACATTCTGAAAGGGGTCGACGATCTCGCGGGGCTCGGCCGTCACTTCGGCGCCGGCCTGTATGAATGCGAGGTCCGCCATTTCATGGAGGAGGAGTGGGCGCTGACGGCCGAGGATGTGGCTTTCCGCCGAACCCATGAGGGAATCCGCATGAGCGAGCGCGAGCTTGCGGCGCTGGACACATGGATGGCCGATCGGCGCGCCGCGATGCACAAGGGAGCGGCATCATGACATCCCATGTCCTTGCAATCGACCAGGGCACGACCTCGACGCGGGCAATGGTCTTCGATTCCCACCTGAATGTGCTCGGCCTGGCCCAGCAGGAATTTCCGCAGCATTTCCCGCATCCCGGCTGGGTCGAGCACGATCCGGACGACATCTGGAACTCCGTTCTCGCCACCGGCCGCGCCGCCATTGCCCAGGCCGGAATCGAGCCGGCCTCGATCGCCGCGATCGGCATTACCAACCAGCGCGAAACCACGCTGGTCTGGAACCGC
>CAYLSN010000030.1:11228-17804 GCA_964386015.1 uncultured Rhizobiaceae bacterium
GCGTACCGGCGAACCGGTCCATCGCGCCATCGTCTGGCAGGACCGGCGCACGGCACCGCAGTGCGACAGGCTGCGCGATGAGGGCCTCGAGCCGAGGTTCACGCAGCGAACGGGCCTGCTGCTCGACCCCTACTTCTCCGGAACCAAGATCTCCTGGATCCTCGAGCAGTCGCCGGAACTGCGCCGCCAGGCGGAACGGGGCGAGCTTGCCTTCGGCACGGTGGACTCCTACCTGCTCTGGCGCCTGACCGGCGGACAGCGCCACGTCACCGACGCCACCAATGCCTCGCGCACCCTGCTCTACGATATTGGCCGGAACGCCTGGGACGAGGAACTCTGCGCATTGCTCGGCGTGCCGATGGCCATGTTGCCGCAGGTGCTGGATTGCGCCGACGATTTCGGCATAGCCGATGCAGCTCATTTCGGCGCCGCCATCCCCGTCCTCGGCGTGGCCGGCGACCAGCAGGCTGCGGCGCTCGGCCAGGCGTGCTTCCAGCCCGGCATGATCAAGGCGACCTACGGAACGGGCTGCTTCATGCTGCTCAATACCGGCAAGGATCGCGTTACCTCCAGGCATCGGCTCCTGACCACGCTTGCCTGGCGCCTGGGCGGAGAGAGCGCCTACGCACTGGAAGGCTCGATCTTCGTCGCCGGCAGCGCCGTGCAGTGGCTGCGCGATTCGCTCGGCATCCTCTCTTCCAGCGCCGAAAGCGGGGCCCTGGCGGCAGCCGCCGACCCGCAGCAGGATGTCTATCTCGTTCCGGCCTTTGTCGGCCTCGGTGCGCCGCACTGGGACGCGGACGCTCGCGGCGCCATCTTCGGCATTACCCGAAATACCGGCCCGAAGGAGTTTGCACGGGCGGCGCTGGAATCTGTGTGTTTCCAGACGCGTGACCTGATCGAGGCCATGCGTCTGGAAGGCGCCGCCGCCGGGAACCTGCGGGTCGACGGCGGCATGGCCGCTTCGGACTGGACGATGCAGCGGCTGGCCGACCTGCTCGGTCTGCCGGTCGACCGACCCAGGCTCACCGAAACGACGACGCTCGGCGCTGCCTGGCTCGCTGGTTCGCGCGCCGGAATCCTGCCTGGAATGGAAGAATTTGCCCGCAGCTGGGCCCTCGAACGCCGCTTCACGCCGGCGATGGACGAAACGGAGCGCGAGCGCAAATATGCCGGCTGGCGCGACGCCTTGCGCCGGACACTGACGAAAGGCGGGACAACAGGATAGACTGATCGCGGTTGTCGCCTCGAATCCGTATGCTGTGTTCCGGGCGAGCCGATCACGAATGGCAGGGAGCAAGGCAGGAATGTCCAGGACCGGTATCCTGATCGATAATCAGTGGCGCGCGGCGCTGGATGGCGGCGAGATCGAAGCGATCGCCCCGGCCACGGGCGAAGTATTCGGCCGCATCGCCGCCGGCACCGCCGCGGATGTCGACGCTGCGGTGACAGCGGCGCGACGGGCGCTGGAAACCGGCGCCTGGGGACGCATGAGCGCCGTCGAGCGCGGCCGCCTGCTGTCGCGCATGGCGGTCGTCATCGCAGATCATGCCGAAGAACTGGCGCAGCTCGAGGCGCTCGACACTGGCAAGCCGATCGGCCAGGCGCGCAACGACATGGTCGCCGCAGCACGCTATTTCGAATATTACGGCAGCGCCGCCGACAAGGCGCACGGCGACACCATCCCCTTTCTGAACGGGCATCTGGCGCTCGCCGAGCGGGTTCCGCACGGCGTCACGGCGCACATCATTCCATGGAACTATCCGGCGCAGACTTTCCCGCGTTCGGTTGCGCCAGCGCTGGCCATGGGCAATGCAGTCGTGCTGAAGCCCGCCGAGGATGCCTGTCAGACACCGTTGCGCATGGCCGAGCTGATGGCGGAGAACGGTTTTCCGGAGGGGGCAATCAACCTTGTCACCGGCTATGGCGCCGAAGCGGGTGCGGCGCTCAGCGCCCATCCCGGCATTGACTTCATTTCCTTCATCGGCAGCAGCGAAACCGGCGTGCGCATCCAGACCGCGGCGGCGCAGAACCATATCGGCTGCACGCTCGAACTTGGCGGCAAGTCGGCGCAGATCGTCTTCGCCGATGCCGATCTCGAGGATGCCCTGCCCTTCCTGATCAACGCGATCGTCCAGCACGCCGGCCAGACCTGTTCCGCCGGCTCGCGACTGCTGGTCGAACGCTCCGCCTATGACCGCATCGTGGCGCGCGTGGCCGAGCGCTTTGCCGCGGTCCGCGTCGGCACGCCGGAGATGGATCTGGATCTCGGCCCAGTCATCAGCCGCCGGCAGCGCGACAGGGTAACCGGCTACTGCAATGGGGCCGCCGCCGACGGCATTGCTGTGATCGCCGAGGGGCAGATGGCTGACGGCCTGCCGGAAGCGGGATTCTTCGTGCAGCCGAAGCTGTACGGGCCGGTACCGCGAAGCAACCGGCTTGCACATGAAGAAGTGTTCGGCCCGGTCCTGGCGGTGCTGCCGTTCGAGGACGAGGCCGATGCCGTCGCGCTCGCCAACGGCACCGAATACGGACTGGTCGCCGGCATCTGGACCCGCGACGGCAGCCGGGCGGTGCGTGTGGGACGGCAGATGCGGGTCGGCCAGGTCTTCGTCAATTGCTACGGCGCCGGCGGCGGCATCGAGCTTCCCTTCGGCGGCATGAAGAAGTCGGGTCATGGTCGCGAGAAAGGCATGGCCGCGCTGCACGAGTTTTCCACCCTGCGCACCATGGTCATCCGGCACGGCTGATCCTTCCGCGCAATCCGCTGCAGCGGCTTCGACGTAGCGACTCATACGCAACGTCAACAACATCCACAGGCAGAAACGGATATGGACAGGATCATCCGATCTTGTATAAGTATCTCGTTACCTGCGTCGGAGTCTCCATGCGAAGAATCTCTCTTTTACTTGTGACGATCATTGGCTTGACAGGACCACTCCTTGCCGATCCCGTCGGCGAGATGAATGCGACGCTCGACAGCCTGTTTGGCGATCACGCCTCGTACCGCTCCTTTTTCGAGAAGTTGCAGAAGGCAGTGGCCGATGACGACAAGGCTGCGGTTGCCGCAATGGTCGACTATCCCTTTCAGGCGAGGATCAACGGCAAGTCGGTGAAGATCCGCGACGCCGCGCATTTCATCGCCGACTACGAACGGATCATGACCCCCAGGGTCCGGCATTCGCTGGCGCATCAGCGTTATGAGGATCTGTTCGCAAACTGGCAGGGCGTCATGGTCGGCGACGGGGAGATCTGGTTCTCGGCTGTCGGCGCATCCGGCGCTGTCCGGATTACTGCAATCAACGACTGACTGGAGGTTTGGATGAAGCGATATCTTCTGCTTGCCGGAGCCGGGATACTTGCGGCACTGGCGGGCCCGTCCCCGGTGTGGGCGGAGTCGACAGTGGAGTGCCATTCCCGCAAGTACAAGTATGACGAATGCTGGGCCGGTCCCCTTACCCGCCCACAGCTGATCCACCAGATCTCCAGCAGCCCTTGCATTCTCAACCGGACCTGGGGTTTCAATCCGCGCAGCCGATACATATGGGTCGCGCAGGGATGTGCCGGCGTCTTTGCCGATGTCGGCGGCTACCATCACGGCCGCGGCGACACGTTCGATCCGTCGGCGCGCATGTACGACCATCGCGGTCACGATATCGGGCCGGTTGTCGGCGGCATTGTCCTCGACGCGCTCATTCGCGGCATGACGGACGACCACCGCAACGACCGCAGGCACACTACATCGAACTATGCGTATGACGGCGGCTACAATGGCTGCCATGGCGTCGGCTGCATGGTTGACGATCCGGACCGAACGGTGGACGACACGCCGCAATTCGATTCCAGGGGAGAGCCGAATTTCGATGTGCACGGCAACTATCAGGGGTGCCACGGACTTGGCTGTCTGACCGACGATCCGGATGACGGCTAGCGCCTGTCCGGATTGAACGGAAGCACCATGACGGCATGGATTTTTCGCGCCTCCAGGCAAGCTCCACAAACTGTGATTGCATGGCTCTTCCGCCCGGCCTGCGATGAGCGTACCTTCTCGCCCTGCCGGACCTGACAGGCGGCGCAACGCCGCCATCCGGCGTGGAGGAGGTACTCATGTTGCGATCATCCTTGCTAGCATTGGCCATCATCGCGCCCGCAACGGCGTTCGCCAATCAATGCCCGATGATGATGAAGGACATCGACGCCGCCTTGCAGACGGCCATGCTTACCGACGAACAGAAAGCCCGAGTGATGGAGCTGCGGCGGTTGGGTGAGGAACAGCACAAGGCCGGCGATCATCCGGCCTCGGAAAAGTCACTTGGCGAGGCGAAGAAGCTGCTCGGCTTGTGATGGAGGCGGCACCCCGGCCGAGCCTCTCGGGAAGAAGGGCGGGACCTGCGGTCCCGCCCATTGGCAAGATTACATGTTGTCGATCCAGCCGCATGCCTGCTCGATCGAAGCCGTGAGCGACATCGGAACAGTCGAGTCCACGGTGCTGCCGGTCGTCAGGTTGTCGTCCGTGGCGCCAGTATCGCTTCCGGTCATGCCGGGAGACGCAGCAGCGGTGTCGAGCGTTTCGCAATGTGAGCGAACCTGCGCCTGCTGCTCGGCCGAGAGACTATTGAAGTTCGCCCGTACCTCTTCCTCGGAACGCAACGTGCCCGAATCGGTATCGCTGAAGAAGGCATCGCCAATCGCCCCCTCCCACCCGGCGGGTAATTGCGCGCTGGCCGAACTGTCCGGTGTCGCACCAACTGAGGGCGCAGTGGTCGTCGACTGAGCCAGTGCCATTCCGGTGCCGAGACCCAGCGACACTGCGGTGGCGAGAAGCAATTTGTAAGCCATGGGTACTACCTCCTTGAGTGCTTGGTCGGCTTGACCGGCCTCCTAATCCCGCACCCGGAAGATTGTTCCCCGTGCTTCCCGCATGCCTCGCGCCAACCTGTGAAGGCCGACACCCGCGGGCAGAGAGGAATGCCATTCTCCTTGTAAATCAAGGAGATGCATCAAGGGCCTGATTCAGCAGGCGAAGCGGCGGCGCCCGTCAGGGCTGGCGGCTTCCGTTCAGTATGTCCTGCGAAAGCGCAATCGCGGTGCGGCGGTCGTTTTCTGCTGCAAGCGCGAACGCTTCCTCCTGCATGTTGCGGATCCAGGCCTGATCCTCGGCGCCGGCACGCTCCAGCGCCGCCGTCATCAGCGCCAGGCCCCGCACGACCTTGCCGCTCTTGAAGAGCAGGTCGCCGAGCAGCGCCTGTGCGCCGAGATGGCCCTTCTCCGCCGCCAGATGGAGCCAGCGTCCTGCCTGCTTCAGGTTCGGGCGGACGCCCTCGCCCAGCAGATACATGCGGCCCATTTCATATTGCGCCTCGGCATTGCGATAATGCGCCGCGGCGCGCATGTAGTAGTCCTGCGCGGCAGCAGGGTTGCCTACGATGGGCGAACCCGGAATGCCGGTGCGCAGATAGCCGGCAACCGCCACAAGAGCGTCGGAAACATAGGCTTCCTCCGGGCTGCCGGGCTCGACATCCTGCGCCGCGATGGCGTTGAAGAACTTGAAGGCTTCATAGTCGTCCCGGGGGACGCCGTCGCCTTCTGCGTACATGCGGCCCAGTTTCCAGGTCGCGCCTAGCTGTCCGTTTTCCGCAGCATAGCGATAGGCTTCCACGGCATCCTTCATTTCGCCGCGCTGATAGGCCGAATAGCCGAACTTGAAGACGGCCCAGGGACTCTGCCGCGAGGATTCGGCCGCCTTGCGGTCGAAAGTCTGGCCGATTGCCGGGGCCCCCGCCAGCAGCACGGCGGCAAGGGCACTGAACGCGGCAAGTTGATGCACTCTATATGTCAGCATAGCAGTGGGTTTCTTCCGCCCCGCCCGGATGGGTTACTGCACCATTGCGTGCCGGGCCAACGGTCTGGGCGTATTTCCAGATCGCACCCGACTGATATTCGGTCTGCCTGGCCTGCCAGTTCCGGGCCCGCTCGGCGAGCTCCGCCTCCGACAGGTCGACATCCAGCGTGCCTGCCACCGCATCGATGCGGATGATGTCTCCATCCCGCAACAATGCGATGGGCCCGCCCACCGCCGCCTCGGGGCCGACATGGCCGATGCAGAAGCCGCGCGTCGCGCCAGAGAACCGTCCGTCGGTAATCAGCGCCACCTCGCTGCCCATGCCCTGGCCATACAGGGCCGCCGTCGTTGCCAGCATTTCGCGCATGCCCGGCCCGCCCTTGGGGCCTTCGTAGCGGATCACCAGCACGTCGCCTTTCTCGTACCGCCGCTCCTGCACCGCGGCGAAACACTCTTCCTCGGAATCGAACACCCGCGCCGGACCGGTGAACTGCAGGCGTGACATGCCCGCGACCTTCACGATCGCCCCTTCCGGGGCCAGATTGCCGCGCAGCCCGACGACGCCGCCCGTCCTGGTGATCGGATCATTGGCCGGACGAATCACGTCCTGCTGGTCGTTCCACGCCACCTTCTCCAGATTCTCGGCCACTGTGCGGCCGGTCACGGTCAGGCAGTCGCCATGAAGGTAGCCATGTTCGAGCAGGGTCTTCATCAGGAGCGGAATGCCGCCGGCC
>CAYLSN010000031.1:0-6765 GCA_964386015.1 uncultured Rhizobiaceae bacterium
CGAGTTCGCACGGTGGAAGTGGAGGGTGCCGGGCCGTTGCGTGCCCCTTCCTGCGGGGGGTCCTCGGGACAGGCCCGGGGATGACGGAGGGTGGGGGCGAGGATGACGGAGGGGGGGGTCTCCCTACCCCCTCTCCTTCAGCAGCCGCTGCCGCTCGCGGCTCCAGTCGCGCTGGCGCTCGGTCTCGCGCTTGTCATGAAGTTTCTTGCCGCGGGCGAGGGCAAGTTCGAGCTTGGCGCGGCCGCGATCGTTGAAATAGATCTTCAGCGGCACCATGGTCATGCCTTCACGCTCGACCGCCTGGGCGAGCCGCGCCATTTCCCGCTTCTTGAGCAGCAGCTTGCGCCGACGCCGCGGCTCGTGATTGAAGCGGTTGGCCTGCACATATTCGGGAATGTAGGAATTGATCAGCCAGATCTCGCCGTCCTCGACGGCGGCATAGCTTTCCTGGATATTGGCGTGCCCCTCGCGCAGGGACTTCACCTCCGTGCCGGTCAGCGCCAGCCCGGCCTCGAAGGTCTCGAGGATCTCGTAGGAGAAGCGCGCCTTGCGGTTGACGGCTGCAATCCTTGTCGGTTGACCTGCCATTGCGCCGCCGTTCCGTGGCTCAGTTCACGAGCCCGGCATGCGCCATGGCCGCGTCGATGCTCGCCGCGGTCTCGGTGCCTACCGGCGTCATGGGCAGGCGCAGCACGTTCTGCACCCGGCCCAGCCGCGACAGCCCGTATTTGGCGCCGGCGACGCCTGGCTCGAGGAAGATTGCCTTGTGCAGCGGCATCAGCAGGTCGTGCAGCTCCAGCGCCCGCACATGGTCGCCCGACAGGGAGGCGCGCTGGAACTCGGCGCAGAGGCGCGGCGCGACATTGGCGGTGACGGAAATACAGCCGACCCCGCCCTGGGCGTTGAAGCCGAGCGCCGACGCATCCTCGCCGGACAGCTGGATGAAGTCCTTGCCGCAGGTCATGCGCTGCTCGCTGACGCGATCGACCCGGCCGGTCGCGTCCTTGACGCCGCGGATATTGGGGAAATCCCGCACCAAACGGCCCATCGTCTCCGGCGTCATGTCGATGACCGAGCGGGCGGGAATGTTGTAGATGATGACGGGCAGGCTGGTCGCGCGGGCGACGGCGGCAAAATGCTGGTAGAGGCCCTCCTGGGTCGGCTTGTTGTAATAGGGGGTGACAACAAGCACGCCGCTGGCGCCGACGCTCTCGGCATGACGGCAGAAATCGACCGCCTCGGCCGTCGAATTCGACCCGGCGCCCGCCAGCACCGGCACCCTGCCCGCCGCCGCCTCGACGCAGAGCTCGATCACGCGCTTGTGTTCGGCGTGGGTCAGCGTCGGCGATTCGCCGGTGGTGCCGACGGGCACCAGCCCGGTCGTCCCTTCCGCGATCTGCCACTCGACCAGCTCGCGAAAGGCCTTCTCGTCGAGCCCGCCATCCGCAGTGAACGGCGTGACGAGCGCTGTGAGAGAACCCTGGAACATGATCTATTCTCCGGACAGATCGGTGATGCGCATTGGCGCCTCATAACGCAATTGCCGGACGAGCGCCATAGCTTGCCGGCCTCATTTGCGGCAAGTTCCTGGTGCAGGGAGCGCATGGCAGCCCCGGCGTTCACCGCCGATTAACCCTGCGCTGGCACCATCGCCGCGCTGGAGCATCCATGCTGTTTTCTGATATGGTCGAGGCATATGGACAAGGGACTCGCAGGCAAGGGACTGATGGTCGCGCTCGCTCTCGTCGCGGGCGGAGCGCTGACGGCCGACGCGATCGAGCTGCCGCATGAGGGCGTGCCCGTCCCGGTCAGCCGTCCGCCGGTCGATGCCGGGCTGACGACGGCGACGATCCCCGCCGCCGCCGGCAAGGTGGCGCGGCTGTTCGCCAACGACATCTCGATCCTGAAATCGGGCCTCGATGCGCTGGCCAGGGGCGATGTCGCCGCGGCGCGGCGCCAGCGCGACCGGCTCGACCCGAAGTCGATCGACCACAGGATCCTCGACTGGGCCATCGCGCTCGGCGGCGGCGGATCGGTGCCCAGCCACGAGATCGGCGCAGCGGCCGAACGCCTGTCCGGCTGGCCGGGCCGGCAGACCATGCGCGAGAACAGCGAGCGCGCACTCTATCGCGAGAATCCCGGTCCGGCTGCCGTGATCGCGGCCTTTGCCGGCAGCGAACCGCTGACTTCCCATGGCGCCATCGCCCTGACGCGGGCGCTCCTGGCAAGCGGCAAGCGCAAGGAGGCGGTCGCCGCCCTCTCCCGCTTCTGGCGCGAGACCAAACTGGAGGCGGGCGAGGAGGCCGCCATCCTCAAGGAATTCGCTTCGCTGATCCCGCGCGAGGCGCATCTGCATCGCATGGAGTACATGCTGCACGAGGAGCGCGTCGCCGCCGCCGGCCGGGTCGCGAAACTGGCCGGAGCCGAGGCGCTGCACGCCGCCTGGACCGCGGTCATCCGCAATGAGCGCAATGCCGGCAAGCTGCTCGCCGGCGTGCCGAAGGCGCAGCGCAGTTCCGGCTATCTGTTCGCGCTGGCGCGGCACCAGCGGCGGGCGGGCAATTTCGTCGACGCGGCACGGACGATGGCGGCAGTGAAGGGTTCGGTCGTCCACCCCGACAAGTGGTGGACAGAGCGCCGGGTCCTCTCGCGCGAGCTGCTCGACAGCGGCCAGCCGAAACTGGCCTACCAGGTCGCGGCCAACCATGCCGCCCAGGGCTCCGAGGCGATTGCCGACGCCGAGTTCCACGCCGGCTGGTATGCGCTGCGCTCGCTCAAGGATCCGCGCACGGCCATGCGCCATTTCCAGCGCATCGCCGAGGTCACCGCCGGCCCGATCTCGCAATCGCGCGCATGGTACTGGATGGGCCGCGCCGCCGAGGCGGGAGCCGGCGGCGATGCCCGGCCGCTCTATGAACATGCGGCGCGCTTCGGCACGACCTTCTACGGACAGCTCGCGGCCGCGCGCCTCGGACGCAGCCGCCTCAATGCCGAATATCCGCGGCCGAGCGACGAGGACCGGGCGCGCTTCAACCGGCGCGAGCTGGTGGCCGCGATCCGCCGGCTGGAGGAAGCCGGCTATCCCGGCCGGGCCAATATCCTGTACCTGTCGCTTGCCCGCGAACTCACCAGTCCGGGCGAACTTGCCCTGCTTGCCGTCATGGCCGAGAATCGCGGCACGCACGATCTCGCCCTGCGCGTCGGCAAGGCGGCGGCGGCGCGCGGCATCAATATTGGCGGGCTGGCGCATCCGGTCGGGGTGATCCCGGCCTCCGCGAAGATGCCGGACGAGCGGCGGGCGCTGGCCTATGCGGTGGCGCGCCAGGAGAGCGAATTCAACCACGCCGCGGTCTCGAGCGCCGGCGCGCGCGGCCTGCTGCAGCTGATGCCGAACACCGCGAAGGAAATGGCCCGCAAGGCGGGGATCGCCTTCTCGGCGCAGAAACTGACCGCCGATCCCGCCTACAACGCCCATCTCGGCGTTGCCTATCTCGACGAGCAGCTGCGGCGCTTCAACGGCTCCTACATCCTGACCTTCGCCGCCTACAATGCCGGGCCGAGCCGGGCGAGCGAATGGGCGAAACGCTATGGCGACCCGCGTGGCAAGCCGCTGGACTTCGTCGTCGACTGGATCGAGCGCATCCCATACACGGAGACGCGCGCCTATGTGCAGCGTGTAATGGAGAACTTCCAGGTCTACCGGATGCGGCTGACCGGCAGCTTCTCGATCGAGGACGATCTGCGGCGGGGCGGGTGAGCAGGGCGGGCATGTGAACGCCGGGTTCGAAGAGTTCCGCTATTCCGGCCCCGACGGGCTGCAGCTTCATGCGCGGATCTATGGCGCCCGGCACCGCCTTGCAGGACTGCCCGTCATCTGCCTGCCGGGCCTGACGCGCAATGCCCGCGATTTCCATGCCCTGGCGCTGGAGCTTGCCGAACGGGGCCGGATGACGATCGCCTTCGATTATCGCGGCCGCGGCCGGTCGGCATATGACCGCGACTGGCGCCGCTACGACCTCCGGGTGGAAACGGAAGACATCCTCGCCGGCCTGACCGTGCTGGACGTGCCGCGCGCCATCTTCATCGGCACGTCGCGGGGCGGGCAGATCCTGCATCTGATCTCGGCGCGCCGGCCGGCGGTGCTGCAGGCCGTCGTGCTCAACGACATCGGCCCGCAGGTCGAGGGCGAGGGCCTCGCCCAGATCCGCACCTATCTCAAGGGCGCCCCGACGCCGGCCAGCTGGCAGGACGCGGCGGATTCGCTGAAGGTCGCACTCGGCGGATCCTTCCCGGCGCTCACCGACGCCGACTGGCAGCGCATGGCCGGCGCCGTCTACCATGAGAACGAGCGCGGCAGGATCGTGCCGGATTACGACCCGGCCCTGGTCAACACCATCCAGTCGATCGACCTCAGCCGGCCGCTGCCGAATCTCTGGCAACAGTTCCGCGGCCTGACCGCCGTGCCGCTGCTGCTCATCCGCGGCGCCAATTCGCGCATGCTCTCGGCGGAAACCGCGGCCCGCATGGCGGAACTGCATCCGCGCATGCAGCTCGTCACCGTGCCGGGACAGGGCCATGCGCCCCTCCTCGAGACCGGCGACCTGCCGGAACGCATCTGGGAATTCGTGCAGGCCAGCAGCGGGCAGAGCCGCCGCGCTCACACCTAGTCGCTGCTAGCGGCTCGTCGCCCTTGCCGGCACTGCCTTCAGATAGGCGGCGATGGCGGCACGGTCGGCATCCGTCAGCTCCGCCAGATTGCGCTGCACCGGCGCCATGGCGCCGCCAACGGAATCGAAGTCAGGCGTGAACCCGCTTTCGAGGAAATAGGCGATGTCATTCTCCGACCAGTCGCCTATGCCGCCCTCGCCGGAAGTGATGTTCGGCACCCGGCCCTCGCCCTCCGCGGCGATGGCGCCGGCGAGCCAGCGGCTCTTGTCGAGACCGCCGGTGACGTCCCGTGGCGTGTGGCACTCGCCGCAATGGCCGGGCCCCTCCACCAGATAGGCGCCGAGCCGCACGGCCTCGGGCGCGTCCGCCGCCAGCCGCACCACCGGCGCCGGATCGAGATGCAGCCGCTTCCACAGGCCGATGCCGCGCCGCAGCGTGAACGGGAAGGACAATTCGTGCTGCCCGGCGCGCCCTTCCACCGCCGGCAGGGTCTTCAGGAAGGCGTAAAGATCGGCGACATCCTGCGGACGCATCCTTGCATAGGAAGTATAGGGAAAGGCCGGATAATAGTGCTCGCCGCGCGGCGACACGCCCTTCAGCATGGCATTGGCAAGGTCGGCGACAGACCATTGTCCGATGCCGTCGCGCGGATGCTGCGAAATATTGGGCGCGACGAAAGTGCCGAAGGCGGTGACCAGCCGGACGCCCCCGCCCAGATTGAACCGGTCATCGCCTTCGGCGCGCGGCGCCGCATGACAGGACGCGCAGCCGCCGGCAAAGAAAATGCGGCGGCCGGCATCCGCGTCCCCCTCCCGCAGCGCCGCCAGCTCTGCATCCCCCAGCCGTTCCGGGGCCGTCAGCCACCAGAAGACGGCCGCGCCGGCGACCGCAACGGCAATGAGTCCAGCCGCCAGCCGTTTCAGCATCGGCGGCGGCGATCAGTTCGTCCGGAACTGCTCGTGACAGGTCTGGCAATCGCCGAGGATCGGCTGCACCGCCGACTGGAACGCCGCCAGATCCGCCGGGCCCTCGCGGCCGGAAGCCTCGGCGGCGGCGGCCGTGTCGCCCTGCAACTTCGCGAGCATCGCGGCGAATTCGTCCGCCTTCTCCCAGATCGCGGGAGCGGCGCGGGTGCCTTCGCCGTGCGAACCTTCCGGGAAATGCGCGCCGAGCGACAGGGAGACGGCGCGGAATGTGGCGATGACCGACCGCGCCACGGCCGGATTATAGGCCAGGTCGCCCTTCATCATCGCGCCGGCAAGGGCGGCGGCGGCGCCATTGGCCTGCATCAGCCCCTTGCGGGCGGCGATGGCCTGTTGCGTGTCGTCCTGCGCCAGCCCCGGCACGGCCGCGCCCGTGACCAGAAGTGCCAACCCCCCGAACAGAATGCTCTTCAGATACATGCACGTTCCTCCTGTTGTCCTGCGCATCCTATGCAGAATTCTTTCGAGGCCGCGTCAATAATTTGTGAAAGCTTGCGCAGAAGCATTGACGGACTGTCAATGAATGCTGAACAATAGCAGCCCGCGACCGCTTGCGGCCGCGGGCGATGCTGACGTGGCAAATCCGCCGGTCAGGCCCCGCGCTCGTAGCACTCGAGCACGTAATCCCAGTTGATGAGATTGTCGACGAATGCCTCGAGATATTTCGGCCGCAGGTTGCGATAGTCGATGTAGTAGGAATGTTCCCAGACATCGACGCCGAGAATCGGCACGCCGCCATGCACGAGCGGATTCTCGCCATTGGGCGTCTTCATGATTTCGAGCTTGCCGTTCTTCAGCGCGACCCAGGCCCAGCCCGACCCGAACTGCGTGACGCCGGCATTGATGAAATCGGCGCGGAACTTGTCGTAGCCGCCGAGATCGCTGTCGATCGCCTTCTGCAGCGCGCCGGGCAGGCTCTTGCCGCCGCCGCCCTTCTTCATCCATTTCCAGAAATGCACATGGTTGTAATGCTGGGCCGCATTGTTGAACAGGCCGGCATTCTTGCCGAAGGACTGGCGGACGACCTCCTCGAGCGAAAGATTGTCCATGCCGGCCTCGGCCGCCAGCTTGTTGCCATTGTCCACATAGGCCTTGTGGTGCTTGTCGTGGTGAT
>CAYLSN010000031.1:6775-17523 GCA_964386015.1 uncultured Rhizobiaceae bacterium
ATACTCCAGCGTTTCCCGCGACATGTAGGGTTGCAGCGCCTCGTAGTCATAGGGAAGCTCGGGAAGCTCAAATGCCATGTCTTCAACTCCTCTTTGCTGGAACGGATGAACTCAACATAGTGGTCCATCCTTCAAATGAAAGACCTGTCAGGAATGTGCCCACTCCCAATACAGGTCGCGGGCCTTCCTGGCGATGGGCCCGGATTGCAGTTCGCGCTGTTCGATCCGGGTCACGGGAACGACCTTGGAATGATTGCCTGTCGAGAAGATCTCGTCGGCCTCGAGAAACTCGCGCACCGAAATCGCGCGCTCGACCACCGGCGTGCCGGCATCGGTCAGCAGATCGATGACGCGCGCCCGGGTGATGCCCGAGAGAAACGTGCCGTTGGCGGCCGGCGTGTGCACCACCCCGTCCCGGACCATGAAGATGTTGGACGTCGCCGTCTCGGCGACATTGCCGAGCATGTCGAGCACCAGCGCATTGTCGAAGCCGCGCGAGCGCGCCTCGACGATGGCGCGGGCATTGTTGGGATAGAGGCAGCCCGCCTTGGCGTTGGTCGGCATGGTTTCCAATGTCGGCCGCCGGAAGGGCGAGACCGTGATGGAAAAGCCGCTGGAAGGGATCATCGGCGCCTCGTACAGGCACAGGCAGAACCGCGTCGAATCCGGATCGGCCGGCACCCCCATGTAGCCGCCATGTTCTGCCCAGTACATCGGGCGGATATAGACGGCGACCCTGCCGTCGAAGCGGCGCAGCCCCTCCCAGGTCAGGGCGACGATCTCGTCGGCCGCGACGGTGGGGCGCAGGCCGAGCGCCTCGGCGCTGGCATTGACGCGCGCCGCGTGCCGGTCGAGGTCCGGCGCCACATTCTCGAACCAGCGCGCTCCGTCGAACACGCTGCTCCCCAGCCAGAAGGCGTGGCTGCACGGGCCGAGCAGCGCCACATTGCCTTCGTGCCAGTCTCCGTCGACATAGGTCCACGTCGTGCCCTGCGCCCGCGTATCGACAGCCATGGTTCTTCTCCTTGTCCGAACACCCCCCTGATCCCGACATAGTCAGGACCGTTCAGCCCCGCACTTGACCCGGGCGGAGGCTTGCGGTCAAGTCCGCATGATGATCCGGAGGCGCGCATGTCCCGTTCCGCCTATGTATTCGACGCGTATGGCACCCTGTTCGACATTCACGCGGCCGTGCGCCGCTTTGCGGCCGAGATCGGGCCGGACGGCAGGCTTCTGTCGCAGATCTGGCGGGCGAAGCAGCTCGAATATTCCTGGGTCCGCAGCCTGGCCGGCCGCTATGCCGATTTCTGGGAGCTGACGCAGCAGGCGCTCGACTACGCGCTGGCGGCGGTGCCGTCCGTCGACCCTTCCTGCCGCGACCGCCTGCTCGAAGCCTATTGGCGCCTCGACTGCTTCGAGGAGGTGCCGCGCGTGCTGCGCGCGCTGAAGGCAGGCGGAGCCCGGGTGGCGATCCTTTCCAACGGCTCGCCGGCCATGCTCGAGGCGGCCGTGCGTTCCGCGGCGCTCGACACCGTGCTCGACGAGATCTTTTCCGTCGACGAGATCCGGCGCTACAAGACGGCCCCCGAGGTCTACGAACTCGTCACCAATCGCTGGCGCGTCTATCCGGAGGCAGTTTCCTTCCAGTCTTCCAACCGCTGGGACATTGCCGGCGCGGCCAGCTTCGGCTTCCACACCGTCTGGATCAACCGCAACGGCGATCCGGACGAATATGCCGATCTCGCGCCGGATGCGATCCTGCCCTCGCTGGACGGGCTGCTCGCCATCTGAGGGCGCCCGGCACGCGAAACTTCCCCTTTCCCGCCATAGTCCCGCCACCCTGACGCCACCCTGGGAGGCGAAGGTCGGGCTCGGGGGGACGCGTGCTAGTGAGGTGTCAAATGAACGAGCTGGTCGAGGATCTCGCACTGGAGGCAGTCGAACTGGAACTGGCCCTGCAGTTGCAGGATGTCGTGGCCGACGGCTTTGCCGACAGCGTCCAGGAAGCCGTGGAAACGGCCGGATACCGGTATCTTTTCCAGATGCCGGCGGTCGACGGCGCCGGTACCGAGCAGATCGCCGCGATCTGTACGGGCCGCGGCGAATCGCGCCGGATCCTCCTGGTTCATCTCGATGCGGACGGGCGCACCGTTCGCGTCAGCCCCGCCGATGACGATGAGACCGCCTATGCGGAAATTGCCGATTCCTTCGCGCAGGTGCTGGAGGAACTCGAGGGTGTGAGCCTCGCTGCATAGGCCACCCCGCCGGCTTCATCCCCGGGCCCGTCATCCCCGCTCTTGTGGCAGGGATGACGGAGGGGGAGCCGCCACGAAGATCATGGAGGGTGGCCAATGCCGGAAGTGCCCTTTCCTGAAGGTGCAGGCCCGGGGACGCCGGGGTGTCGCAAGCACGCCCCCTACCCGGCGAGCGGTTTCGCCCGCATGCGCCGCAAGGCGTAAAAGACCAACGGCAGCAGCCAGATGCAGAAGAACACCACCGCCAGCGTCCCCGCCACCGGCCGGTTGACGAATGCCGTGAAGTCGCCGCCGGACTTGATCAGCGAATTGACGAAGCTCTCCTCGACCACCTTGCCCAGCACCATGCCGAGCACCAGCGGCCCGATGGGATAGCCGTTCTCTTCCATGTACCAGCCGCACAGGCCGAAGAAGATGAGCAGCCACAGGTCGAACACGGCATTGTTGACCGCAAAGGCGCCGACGATCGAGAAGATCAGGATGATCGGGTAGAGGATCCTGCGGTTGACGGACAGGACCTGTTTCGACAGCCGGATCGCGGCGAGGCCGAAGGGCAGCATCAGCAAGTTGGCGAGGACGAAGATCAGGAAGATCGAGGCGACGATGTCGCCGCTCTGCGTGAACACGGTCGGCCCGGGCGTCAGCCCCTTGATCAGCAGGACGCCGATGACGATGGCCGTGATCGTGTCGCCCGGTATGCCGAAGACCAGCGCCGGCACATAGGCGCCGGCGAGCGCCGAATTGTTCGAGGCGCTCGGCGCCACCACGGCTTCCTCGCTGCCGGTGCCGTAATTCTCCGGGTTCTTCGAGAAGCGCCGCGACAGCGCGTAGGAAATCCAGGCGGCGATGTCGGCGCCGGCCCCGGGCAGAATGCCGAGCAGGGTGCCGGTCACGCTGCCCTGCAGGAAGCGGGTCTTGTTGCGCGCCAGCACGGCAAGGCCGGCACGGAAGATCGAGCCCATCGCCTCCTTCGGCGGCGGCAGCGATTCGTCGATCTCGGCGGCGCGCCGCAACAGTTCCGAAATGGCGAAGACGGCGATCAGCGTGGCGATGAGCGAGACGCCGCCCATCAGGTCGAGGATCCCCATGGTGAACCGGGGCGTGCCGGTGACGACGTCGAGGCCCACCGTGGCCAGGAACAGGCCGAGGAACAGCGACACGAAACATTTGAGCCTGGTGCTGCGGCTGACCAGCGTCGCCGCCGACAGGCCGATGAGCGCCAGCCAGAAATATTCGTAGCTGGAGAAGTTCAGCGCGAACCTGGCCAGCTGCGGCGCCAGCAGGACGAGCACGAAGGTGCCGAACAGGCCGCCAAGGGCGGAGGCGATCAGATTGACGCCGAGCGCCGCCCCGAGCCTGCCCTTCAGCCCGAGAAGATAGGTATCCTCGACATAGGCGGCGGAAGCGGGCGTGCCCGGAATGCGCAGCAGGGCGCCGGGTATGTCGCCGGCGAAGATCGCCATGGCCGAACAGGTGACGATGGCGCCGAGCGCGGGCGTCGGCGGCATGTAGAAGGTGACGGGCACCAGCAGGGCCGCCGCCATGGTGGCCGTCAGCCCCGGAATGGCGCCGATGAAGATGCCGAACACGGCCGACGCAAGGATGACGGTGAGGGTGAAGGGCTCGAAGACCAGGGCGAACGCGTTGGCGACGTTCATTGCAGAAGGCGCTCGAGGAAACCCGCCGGAAGCGGCACCCGCATGAGAATGCGGAACATGACGTAGAGGAACGCGCTGATGAGCACCGCGACGCCGACCGAGACGGCCGGCCGCACGCCGAAGGCGAGGAGCAGGGCGAAGACCACCCCGGTCGAGGTGACGAGAAAGCCCAGTTTCGGGGCGAGGATCGCATAGGCGGCAATGGCGACCAGGGATGCCAGCACCGCGACGAGCGGCCGCCCGGGACGGAGCCAGGCGGGAGATTCCACGACAGGCCGGAATTCCCGCCGTAACAGCGACCGCAGAGCAATGGCCCCGCCGAGCAGGGCCAGCCCTGCCCCGATGACACTCGGATAGACGGACGGCGCGATCGCAATGCCTCCGGCTGCCGGAAATTTCGCCGACTGCACCATGATGGCGGTCCCGATGGCGGCAACGATCGCCCCCGAGACCAGGTCGCTCGTCTTCAGCATGCCGGAGGGCTAGTCGCGATTGCGGAGCCCGAGCGCCTTCATGACTTCGCCATTGCGCTCATGCTGCTCGGCCAGGAATTCGGCGAACTCGCCGGCAGGGGCATACATCAGCCCGAAGCCGCGCTCGTTCATGAAGGACTGGAATTCCTCCGAGTTCCACGCCTTCTCGACCGCATCCGCCAGCCGCGTCACCGCCTCTTCCGGCATGCCCGCCGGGCCGGCAATGCCGCGCCAGGACACGCCGACCCAGGGCTTGCCGATCGCCTCCTCGACGGTGGGAACGTCCGGGAAGGCCGGCAGGCGCTTCTCGGACAGCACCGCGAGGGTCTTGACCTCGCCGGCATCGCGCATCGCCTTCGCCTCCGGCAGGGAGGACGGGACAAGGTCGACGCCGCCCGCGGCAAGCTCCTGGAAGCCGGGCGCGGCGCCCTGGCTCGGCACGACCGTGATCACCGACGGATCGATTCCTTCCGACTGCAGCAGGCCGGACAGGGCAAGATGGTAGCCCGCGCCCGGCGCCATTCCCGAAAGCTTGTAGGTTCCGGGCGGTGCCGCCTTGATGGCGTCCAGCGCCTGGCGCAGATCCTGCCACTCGCTGCTGGCGGAAACGTTGAAGGCGGAGGCATCGCCATTGACCAGCGCGATCGGCGTCAGGTCCTTGTAGGTGAACTCCGCCGTGCCCGACCAGTAGAAGGTGGTCAGCTCGATGGTGATCATGCCGATGGAATAGCCGTCCGCCGGGGCATTCACGATCTCCGCATGGCCGACCACCCCGGCGCCGCCGGTACGGTTCACGACATTGACCGGCGTTCCCAGCTCCTTCTCCATCTGCGCGCCGAGCGTGCGCGCGATCGCATCCGTGCCGCCGCCGGCCGCCCAGGGGACGATCAGCGTGATGGGCCGCTCGGGATAGTCGGCGAGCGCGGCCGTCCCCGTGACCGCGGCCAGCACCGCGGCAAGCATGATTGTGCCGGTAGTTGGAACCTTCATCTTTCCCTCCCCGATAGACGGGCCGGCAACCGGCGGCAAGTCCGCCGCCCGGCGCGTCTATGTCCTATATGGCAAATTATTATGTCCCATCTATTCACAAGTCAAATCGTCGGAGGGCCGCGCGCATGCGGAGATGGCCGAATACGGAGGGGCCGGCAAACGGCGCCCCGGAGACCTCCTCGATCCTGAGGCCCTCGTTCCATTTCGCCATGCGTTCCGAGCGCGAGAACGAGCCGACCTTGAGCTGGCCGGCATTCCAGCCGAGCGCCAGATGCACGATGGTCGTATCCTCGGTCTCGCCCGAGCGTGCCGAGACGATGGTGGCGAAGCCCGCCTGCCGTGCCGCCAGGAGCGCGGCCCTGGTCTCGCTGACCGTGCCGGCCTGGTTCGGCTTGACCAGCAGGGCGTTGCAGCTGCGATTTTCCGCGGCCCGCCGCACGCGCCCGGCATTGGTGACCAGAAGATCGTCGCCAATGACCTGGACCCGGTCGCCATGGGCGGCGGTAAAGGCCTGGAAGCCCTTCTCGTCGTCCTCGCCGACGGGGTCCTCCACCGACAGGATCGGATAGCGCGCCAGCCAGCCGCCGAGCAGTTCGATGAGCCCGTCGCTGTCCAGCTCGGTCCCGTCGCGGCTCAGGCGATAGCGGCCGTTGGCGCCGAATTCGGATGCGGCGATGTCGAGCGAGATCGACACTTCCTCGCCGGGCACGAATCCGGCCGCCTCGATGGCGCGAACCAGCATGTCCAGCGCTTCTTCATTGGAGGAAAAAGCCGGCCAGTAGCCGCCCTCGTCGGCCACGCCCTGCAGCAGACCGCGCGCGGCGAGAAGTTCGCCGGCGGCGTGGTAGACCCGCGCCGTCCGGTCGAGCGCTTCCGCAAAGGATGCGGCGGTCGGGCACACGACCATGAAATCCTGCACGTCCACCCGCCTTGCCGCATGCGCGCCGCCGCCGAAGATCTGGATCTCGGGAACCGGCATCGTCACCGGGCCGGAGCCGGCGACATGCTTCCATAGCGGCTCGCCCGCCGCGGCCGCACTGGCATGCAGCACCGCCATCGACGTGGCGATCAGCGCATTGCCGCCGAGGCGCGACTTGTCGGCGGTGCCGTCGAGGTCGATCAGCAGCCGGTCGACCGCCTCCTGGTCCGACGCGTCGCAGCCGCGCAGCGCCGGCGCGATCTCCCCGGCAATGCCGCGCAGCGCCCGGGTGACGTCATGGCGGCCGAACCCCTCCCCGCCATCGCGCAGGTCGACGGCCTCGTGGCGGCCGCGCGAGGCGCCGGCCGGAGCGATGGCGCGGCCAACGGCGCCGCTGGCAAGGCGCACTTCGACCTCGACGGTCGGGCGGCCGCGCGAATCCCAGACGCGCCTGCCGCGCACGCTTGCTATCGCCGAATTCATGTCGCTCCCTTCCGCTGCAGTTCATCGGCCCACGCCTGCCGCAGCGCAAGCGGCGATTGCGGTGCGGCCGCGATGCGGGGCACGGCAAAGGCGCGCACCGTCTGGCGCTGCCAGTCCTGCGTCAGATATTCGAGCGGCGATTTTCCGTCGACGCGGGCCAGCATCATCGCCGCCAGCAGCCTGCCGGCGCGGAGCGCCAGCGCTTCGGGCAGCTCCCATGCGATGCCGGCTTCATAGGCGGACCATAACGCCGCGAACGCTTCCAGGTAGTGGCTGCGCGCCGCCGGCAGGCGGAGGCATTTCAGCAACAGATGGTTGAGACAGAAGGCAATGTCGAAGGCGGGATCGCCGTACCAGGCGCATTCGGCATCGAGCAGGACCGGCCCGGCCGGGCCGGCAAGGATGTTCTTCGGGCTGACATCGCCATGGACGAGGGCAATGCGGCGGCCGAGCGTCTGGCGCGACAGATCGTCCAGCTGCGCGGCAATTTGCGGATGACGCAGCGCCGCAGCGCCGAAATAGGGCTCGAGGCGGATGCGGCTGAAAATGTGGTCCGTCGCAAATTCCCGCGCCATTGCCGGATCGTGCGCCGTTGCCGCATGGATCGCGGCGAGGATGCGGCCGACCTCCGCCGCGAGGCCGGGATCGACATGGCCGGCCAGCAGCTCTTCCTTCCAGTTGCGGTATTGCGCCGGGTCGAGATGCTCCATGACGAAAAAGCCGGGGAAAACCCCGAGGATCCGTGGCACCGCGCCGGGAACGATCCGGGCCGCGGCCTGCATCCACCTGACCTCGTAGCGGTTTCTTTCGGTGGGCGCGGTCCATTCGGCGGCGACGCGTAGCCGGGGCAGCGCCCGCTTGACGACGACAGCCGCCTCGCCGCACCCGATGCGGAAGATATCCGAGGATACTCCGCCGGTAAGCGGCTGGATGACGGCGCGCCCGCCCGCGGGCAGGACACCGGCCCTGGTGAGGGTTGCGACGATTTCGGCATCCGGCATGCCACTCGATTCGGCAGCCGGCATGCCGTCATTCATAAGGAGAAGCCTCCGTCGATGACATGAATCTGGCCGGTGGTGAACGCGGATTCGTCGGAGGCGAGATAGACCGCCAGCGCCGCGACCTCCTCGGCGGTGCCGAGGCGACCCATGGGCTGCCTGTCGATGAAGGCCTGGCGCACCTTTTCCGGCGGGCTGCCCTCCCGGGCCGCCAGGGCGGAGATGCGGTCATCCAGCGATGGCGACTGGACCGTGCCCGGGCAGATGGCGTTGCAGCGGATGCCCCGCCGGATGAAGTCGGCCGCCACCGCCTTGGTCAGGCCGATCACCGCCGCCTTGGTGGCGCCGTAGACATAGCGGTTGGGTGCGGCGCGCACGGAAGAGACCGCCGAGGCGATGTTGACGATCGAGCCGCCGCCCTTCTCCAGCATGCCCGGCAGGAAGGCGGATATGGTGCGGTGCATCGACTTCACATTGAGGTCGAAGCTGAAATCCCAGTCCTCCTCCGAGCAGTCGAAGATGGTGCCGTGATGGACGAAACCGGCACAGTTGAACAGGATGTCCACCGGCCCGAGCCTTTCGGCAAGGCTGCGCACCGCATCCGTATCGCGGACGTCGAGACCGTGCGTCTCCCGGACATTTTCCAGCCCGTCGAGAAGCTCCGGCCGGATGTCCGTCGCGATTACGTGTGCCCCTTCCCGTGCGAATGCCAGCGCCGTCGCCCGGCCGATGCCGGCGCCCGCCGCCGTCACCAGCGCCCGCTTGTTCGCCAATCTTCCCTCTGTCATGTGTCCGTCCCGCAATGGCGCCGGCCCCTCGCCGGCAGAGATTTCAGAACTTGCCGTATTTCAGATAGGCGGCCTTGGGATCCATCCCCGAGAGGATCGCCTTGCGGACAAGGTTCTCGGTCTGGATGATCTCCTCCACTTTCGTGATGACCTCCCCGGCAATTGCCTGCGGTATGATGACGATCCCGTCTATATCCGCAAGTACATAATCGCCCGTCTCGATGCGGACACCGCCGATGGTGATCGGCTCGCCGAATGCATCCGGGCGCCAGGCGGCGACGACGTCGCGCGGCGTCTGGTAGCGGGCGAACAGCGGAAAGCCGAGGCGGCGGATGAAGCCATTGTCCCGGGAGCCGCCGTCGACGATGTAGCCGCGGATGCCGCGGTAGTGCAGCACCTCCGCCGACAATTCGCCCATGAGGGCGTGCGTGTCGTCCTGGGGCTGGCAGATGACGACATGGCCGCTCGGGGCAATGCTGAGAAATTCGGTCCAGGCCAGCATGCTTTCATCGGCGGTCAGCTGGTCATCGGGCATGCCCCGCAGCGTATAGACCCTTCCGGCGACGCGCGTATCCGGATCGATGGCGCGGATATGGCGCGGCAGGACGCAGTTCCCCCGCCCCATTTCGCGCATCACGTCATAGATCGCTCCCGAATAGCAGGCATCGAGGCGCGTGCTCAGATCGTCCATGAGTTTCCTCTCCCTCCGGTCCGGCCTTGCCGGCACTCTGCCAGGCTCGGGCCATGTCCGCGATAGATCCCATGTTAATTCTATTAGATCCCATTTTAGGAATCAACCGGATGGGAGAGCCCCCGCCATGCTCGCCATCGCCGCCTCATTATTGTCGAGCAGGCGCAGCATGGCGGCGCGGGCGGCGGCCGGGTCGCGATCGCGCACCGCTTCCGCCACCAGCCGGTGCTGGGTCAGATTGTCGGCGTAGCGCACAACGGTGATCTCGAAATTGGCGCGCAGCAGGACGACGAATGCGCGGAACAGGCTGGACAGCAGCGCGCTGTGCGCGGCCTCGAACAGGCGCTGGTGAAAGGCGATGTCCGCATCGATGGCACGCGACGGCTCGCTTCTGAGCCGCTCCATCTCCTCGTAGCACTCGAACAGGCGCAGGATTTCCGTCGTCGTGGCGTTGCGCGCCGCGAGCGCCGCCACTTCGGGCTCGATCGTCCGGCGCAGGGCGGCCAGCTCGCCGAGCATTTCGGCGCGGCGGTGCGGCGCGGCGAGGATCCAGCGCAGGACATCCGGGTCGAGCATGTTCCACTCGGTCTGCGCCAGAACGGAAGTGCCGGCGCGGCGCACGGTGCGCACCAGCCCCTTGCCGGCGAGGATCTTCAGCCCCTCCCGCAGCACGTTGCGGCCGACCTGCAGCTGCTGGCCCATTACCGACTCGGTCGCCAGGACCTCCCCCGGGCGAAACTCACCGGATGCGATCGACGAGCCGATCGCATCGACGACAAAGCGGATCTTGCGCGCAGAGCGAATGCCGGGATTGTCGTCCTTCGCCACGCCGATCGTTCTCCCTGATCATGGCCGACACGTGCACGCTTTACGCGTTTATATGGGATATTACCAATTTTTGATGGGATTCTACAGCCTTCTATCCTCGTATCGCCTTGCCGCGCTGACGAAATACGCCTGGCCAGTCACGTCGACCGGGCCCGGATGGCAGCCTGCGCCGCCGCCAGCCGCGCGATCGGCACGCGGAAGGGCGAGCAGGAGACATAGTCCAGCCCGAGCCGCTCGCAGAAGGCGATCGACGACGGGTCGCCGCCATGCTCGCCGCAAATGCCGAGCTTGACCGAAGGACGGCCTTCCCTGCCTCTCTCGACCGCGATCCGGATCAGCTCCCCGACACCGTCGATGTCCAGGGAGATGAACGGGTCCTGGTCGAGGATCCCCTTCTGCCGGTAGGTCTCGATGAACGAAGCGGCGTCATCGCGCGAGATGCCGAAGGTCGTCTGGGTCAGATCATTGGTGCCGAAGGAGAAGAACTCCGCCGACGCGGCGATTTCCCTGGCCAGCAGCGCGGCGCGCGGCAGCTCGATCATGGTGCCGACGAGATAGTCGATGGTGATGCCGCGCTCGGCCATCACCTCGCCGGCAACGGCATCGATCCGCGCCTTGATGAAGTCGAGCTCGGCCTGGCTGGCGACCAGCGGCACCATGATCTC
>CAYLSN010000032.1:0-10262 GCA_964386015.1 uncultured Rhizobiaceae bacterium
GCCGAACTCGAAGACGAAACGGTCGATGGCGTCGGTGGTCACGCCCGGCTTCACGAAATCGACGAGCGCATCGAGACAGCGCGCCGTAACGGCGCACGCCCTGCGCATGCCCTCGAAATCTTCCTTCGTGTAGAGCCGGATCTGGCCCGTATTCCTGAGCGGAAGCTCTGCTGCGGCGTGATAGGTCACCATGTGTTTCATTTTCGTCCCTGCGAGGCTCTGGTGATTTGGCACCGAATGCCCCCGTCTTCAACCCCTTGCGCGCGCCGTCATGCCGCCGCGACGCGCCAGTGGCGCTGCATGAGCTCCAGCCATTGGCGGCAGTCGCCGATGGCGCGCGAGGAAAGGGCCCGCTTCTTCGCCAGGGTCTTCTCCTTGCCGCGCAGCCGCGCACCCTGCGCCCAGCCCGGATCCAGCGGCGGAAACAGGCCGAAATTGATGTTCATCGGCTGGAAGGACCGCTTGCCGGGCTCGTCCTCGCTGACCAGGTGGCCGCCGGTGATATGGGCGAGCAAGGCGCCGAAGGCAGTGGTCTGCGGCGGGGGAGGCAGGCTCTGGCCGAGCCGGGCAGCCGCCGCGAACCTGCCGGCGACAAGGCCCATCGCCGCGCTCTCGACATAGCCTTCGCAGCCGGTGATCTGCCCGGCAAAGCGCAGGCCGGGACGGCCCTTGAGCTGCAGGGTCGGATCGAGCAGGGCCGGCGAGTTCAGATAGGTGTTGCGGTGCAGGCCGCCGAGCCTGGCGAACTCCGCCTTCTCGAGGCCGGGAATCATGCGGAAGATCCGCACCTGTTCGCCATGCTTCAGCTTGGTCTGGAATCCGACCATGTTGTAGAGCGTGCCGAGCGCATTGTCCTGGCGCAGCTGCACCACCGCATAGGGCTTGACGTCCGGCCGGTGCGGATTGGTCAGGCCCATCGGCTTCATCGGGCCATGGCGCAGCGTCTCCGGCCCGCGCTCGGCCATGACCTCGATCGGCAGGCAGCCATCGAAATAGGGCGTGCCTTCCCATTCGCGGAATTCGGTCTTCTCGCCCGCAATCAGTTCGGCAATGAAGCGGCGGTACTGCTCGGCATCCAGCGGGCAGTTGATGTAATCCTTGCCGGTACCGCCGGGCCCCGCCTTGTCGTAGCGCGACTGGAACCAGCAGACATCCATGTCGATGCTGTCGAAATGCACGATCGGCGCGATGGCGTCGTAGAAGGCGAGCGCCTCCGAGCCGGTCGCCTTCCGGATGGCCCCGGCGAGAGACGGCGCCGTCAGCGGCCCCGTGGCAATGATCGCCTGATCCCATTCTTCCGGCGGCAGCGCGACAATTTCCTCGCGGCGGATCTCGATCAGCGGATGCGCCGAAATCCTGGCGGTGACTGCCCGGGAAAAGCCTTCGCGATCCACCGCCAGGGCTCCGCCCGCCGGCACCTGATGCTCGTCGCCGCATTGCAGGATCAGCGATCCGGCCAGCCGCATCTCGGCATGGAGCAGGCCGACCGCATTGGTCTCGGCATCGTCCGAGCGGAAGGAATTCGAACAGACCAGCTCGGCCAGCCCGTCCGTCCTGTGCGCCTCGGTAGCGCGAACGGGCCGCATCTCGTGCAGGATGACGGGCACGCCGGCGCTGGCGATCTGCCAGGCCGCCTCCGATCCGGCGAGGCCGCCGCCGATGACATGTACGGGCTTCATGGTCATGCCGAGGACATAGGCTTGCTGCAGCGCCAATGCAACGCCATTCGTCGCCCCGCGGCCACGGTTGCCGCCGAATCGTCCGGGCCCGGCACCACGACGATTCCATTTCGACGGGAATGCCACTACAGTGCCCGGATGCGACAGCTGTTTCCGCGCCCTGCCGGACTGCTCCCGATCGTGCTGGTTCTCGCCGGCTGCACCTCTGTCTCGAGCCATCATCCGGGTGACGGCAGGGTGGCGACGCAATCGCGGATCGAGGTCTGCCACGGATTCGACTGCCATTTCCGCACGACCTACCGGGTCACGCCGGCGGATCACGAGCAATTTGCCCGCATCATGGCCGAGGCGGGATCTTCGCCGGCGGCCGAGCGGCAGGCAATATCCAGGGCGATCACGTTCTTCGAGCAAAGGGCGGCGCAGACGATCGGGGTCGCGGACGAGGCCAAGTCGAGCCTTCGCAATTCCGGGCGCAAGGGGCAGATGGACTGCATCGACGAATCGACCAACAGCCGCTCGCTGCTCCTGTTCCTGCATCGCAATGGCTGGCTCAGCCATCACGACGTCCTGGCCAATGTATCTCGCGGCGCCTTCATCGACGGGCGCTATCCGCATTCGACGGCTGTGCTGCGCGAACGCGCCAGCGGCCGGAAATGGGCGGTCGACAGCTGGTACGAGCCGGCCGGCGGAGCGCCGGACATCCTGCCGCTCGAAGAGTGGCGCAGGCGCGGCGTCTGGGGGGAGAGGTAAGATTGGCGGGCAGAAAACTTAAGCGCCACTCACCGGGGGAGGAGGATCCGGAGAGTGGCGCTTTTGGGTGCCCGGCAACCCGGGAGGAGGAGAGGTTGCCTGGGCTGATCGCAGGGGTTCCGGGAGGAGGATAGAACCCCTTGCGAATTCAGATCGCGCGACGCGCGACGTTCGGAATCTCGCTGCGGCTGATGCCGAGATCGTTGAGCTCGCGGTTGGAAAGGCGGCTCAGCTCGTTGACCGTCTGCCGGTAGCGGCGCCAGTTGCGGAAATTCTCGATCAGCTTCATGATGGTGTCCTCCAGTCTCTTGTGCCGTCGTCATCTCTTGTCGAGGCGTAGATAGGATGAGCGATTGCTTAAGTGGAGTGCCAAACTTGCATAGCTGTCTTGAGTCTTGTGCAATGCACAATGGCAGGAAAGCGGCAGAATCGTTGCGGGTTTGTGACAGGAGCGGGGGCCGCGCCCGACCGCGCCGCGAACTTCACCCCTCGCGACGGATTTCCCTTTGATCCGGCGATGCGGGGTGATATAGAACCCGCGCTTTTCGGGGCTCGGCACGCCGATCGGCGGGTATGGTGGAATTGGTAGACACGCCAGATTTAGGTTCTGGTGCCGCAAGGCGTGGGAGTTCAAATCTCTCTACCCGCACCAGACCGGGCCTGGGCAAAGGATTTTCCGGCAGCCAGTGAAACGTCGCCGTTCACGCTCGCCGCACAGGATGAGGACAAGGATAGCCTGATGCAAGTTACAGAAACGCTCAATGAGGGGCTGCAGCGCGAGATCAAGATCGTGGTGCCGGCGGCCGAAATGGAATCGAGGCTCATGGAGCGGCTGAACAATGTCAGGGGCCAGGTGCGCCTGAACGGGTTCCGTCCCGGCAAGGTGCCCGTGCACCATTTGCGCAGGGTCTATGGCAAGTCCTTCATGGCCGAGGTGGTCAACGAGATCCTGAACGACTCGACGCGGTCGGTGCTGGGGGATCGCGGCGAGAAGGCCGCCATGCAGCCGCAGATCAAGCTGACCGAGGACGAGGCCGAAGCCGAGCGCGTCCTGGCCGGCAAGGCCGATTTCGTCTTCTCGCTCTCCTATGAGGTCGTGCCGGAATTCGAGCTGAAGGATGTCCGCGACATCGAGGTCGAGCGTCATGTCGTCGACGTGACGGACGAGGAGATCGACGAGCAGGTCCGCCGGATCGCCGAGTCTTCCCGCAGCTTCACGACCAAGGACGGAGCGGCGGAGACCGGCGACCGCGTCACCATCGATTTCGTCGGCAGGATCGACGGCGAGGCCTTCGAGGGCGGTGCCGCAGAAGGCGCCGAGCTGGTGCTGGGCTCGGGCCAGTTCATTCCCGGATTCGAGGATCAGCTTGCCGGTGTGAAGGCCGGCGACGAGCGTACGGTCAAGGTGACTTTCCCCGAGGATTACGGTGCGGCGCATCTTGCCGGCAAGGACGCCGAATTCGAGGTGAAGGTGAAGGGGGTGGCGTCGCCGGATCCGATCGAGCTCGATGACGAGCTGGCGAAATCGCTCGGGCTGGAATCGCTCGCGCGCCTGCGCGAGATCATTCGCGGCCAGATCGAGGCGCAGTACGGCAATATCACCCGCCAGAAGCTCAAGCGCGAGATTCTCGATGCGCTCGACGAGCGCTACGATTTCGAGCCGCCCAAGGGGCTGGTGGATGCCGAGTTCAACAATATCTGGCGTCATATCCAGCGCGAGCTTGAGAGCGCCGGGCGCACCTTCGAGGATGAGGGGACGACGGAGGAGGGCGCCCGCGAGGAATACAGGCGGCTGGCCGAGCGCCGGGTGCGCCTTGGCCTGGTGCTGGCGCGCACCGGCGAGCTGGCCAATATCCAGGTCAGCGACGATGAACTCCAGCGCGCCATCGTGGAGACGGCCCGGCAGTATCGCGGCCAGGAACAGCAGGTCTACGAGTTCTACATGAACAACGCCAATGCCCGCGCCGACTTGCGTGCACCGCTGTTCGAGGAAAAGGTGATCGACCACCTGCTGACCCAGATCACGGTCAAGGACAAGACCGTGAGCAAGGAAGAACTGCTGGCGGATGACGAGGAAGAGAACTCGCTCAGCGGACTCGGCCGTTCGTCCGTGGCCAGCCCGCATGATCATGACCATGACCACGATCATGATCATGACCACGATCATGACCACCACCACGATCACGACCATGATCACCACCATCACCACGATCATGATCATGACCATCATCATCATGATCACGACGAGGATGGCGGGCATGGTGAGGAAAAGGCCGCTGCCGAGGCCAAGCCGGCCAGAAAGAAGCCGGCCGCCCGCAAGAAGAAGGCCAGCGACGAGGCGGCGAGCGAGAAGTGATCCGCAGCGATCCGGCGAGTCCGGATCGCTCCTCAGGGCGCCGCGGTGGTTCGGCGCCCGTCGCTCAGGCGGGAGCGAAAACCAGGCCGTAGACGGCGCCAGTCAGGACCACGAGCCAGGACGGCGCCGCTACCAGCATCAGGAAGAACAGCAGGGCGGCGGACAGGTCGGTCAGGGAATGGACCGAGCTGGTGAATACCGGCGAATAGAGTGCCGCGCCGAGAATGCCGACGACCGCGGCATTCGCGCCCTGCATGGCCGATTGCGCGGTTGCGCTCCGGCGTAGTTCGCTCCAGAACGGCAAGGCGGCAACCAGCACCAGAAAGCCCGGCAGGAAAAGGAACAGAAGCGCGATTGCCGCGCCGGTCTGCGGATGCGCGAAGCCATGTGCGCCCAGCCAGGCGGCGAAGGCAAAGAGCGGGCCCGGCATTGCCTGCGCCGCCGCATAGCCGGCGAGAAAAACATCTTCGCCGATGAGGCCCGGCTCAACCACTTCCGCCTGCAGCAGCGGCAACACGACATGGCCGCCACCGAAGACAAGGGCGCCGGCGCGATAGAAGCCGCCGGCGAGCGCGAACGCCTGTCCGGATTGCGCCAGAACCGGCAGGACGGCGAGCAGGACAAGGAACAAGGCCAGCGCCGCCAGTCCTGCCCACCTGGACACCGGCACCGGATATCCGGCCGCCTCGCGGACGGCTCCGCGCCTGAGCAGGAAGCCGGCCAGCCCGCCGAGCAGGATGACTTCGATCATCGCGCCGGGCAGGAAGACGAGCACCAACAGCGCGGCGGCGGCAATGGCCGCCCGCTCGCGGTCGGGACAGAGGTTTCGCGCCATGCCCAGGACTGCCTGGGCGACAATGGCGACGGCGACCACCTTCAGGCCATGCACCAGTTCACCCGGTATCCGGCTGGCAGTGGTGGCCAGAATGTACATCAGAAAGGCCGAAGGCAGGGTGAAGGCGACAAAAGCGGCGGCGGCGCCGGTCCATCCGGCCCGCATCAGCCCGAGAGAGAAAGCGACCTGGCTCGATGCGGGTCCGGGGAGGAACTGGCACAGCGCCACCAGGTCGGCATAGGATTCATCGTCCAGCCATTTGCGCCGGACGACGAACTCGTCGCGAAAATAGCCCAGATGGGCGACGGGCCCGCCAAAGGAGGTCAAGCCGAGCTTCAGGAAGACGAGGAACGTCCCGGCCCCCAGGCGAATCCGGTTCATTCATCCGGATCCGGATGCGGTCACGGCTGCTTCGCCATCCGGGGAATGCCGGACAGGTCCTGGGTCCAGTGCAGTTCCGAATCGCACCAGATCTGCCGCCGGGGCATCAGCTGATCGCGCTGGTCGAGGAGCGTGACGCGAAAGCCATAGCGGTCCGGACCCTCGAGCGGGGCCGAGTATACCGACGAGCCGCATTCGGAGCAGAAGGCCTGATGCCGCTTCCTGCCGCTGTCGGAGACCTTCACGAATGTCTTCACCGGGCCTTCGACGACGACGCCCTCCGCCGGCGCGAAGACATTGACCCTGTAGGGGGAGCCCGACAGCTTCTGGCAGTCGGTGCAATGGCAGACCGTCGTCGTCTCCGGCAGAACGTCGGCCTTGAAGGTTACCTTGCCACAATAACAGCTACCCGTGACCTGCATGAAGTTTCTCCCGCGATGAGTCCATGCGGGGCATTCTATGCGCGGCCCGGCCGAAACGTCCATCGGGATATGTTTGCCGATGCGGCGCAAGATCCGGATTCCCATGCTGGAATTTCGGGCTGCGGTGCACCCTGGTTCCGCTGCCTCATGTTGCGTGGCGTCCGGCGATGCAATATCGTTTTTCGTTCGGGAGGAGACCCGTATCCCCATGCTGGAGCTGCGTCTTCTGGGCGAAATCGAACTGCTGCGCGATGGCGGGCGGCTGACGCTGCCGCCTTCGCGAAAAACTCGCGCGCTCCTTGCCTATCTCGCCGCGACCGGCAGGCCGCAACGCCGGGAGCGCCTGTGCGCCATGTTCTGGGAGATACCCGACGATCCGCGCGGCGCGTTGCGCTGGAGCGTCAGCCGGCTGCGCGCGATCGTGGACGATGGTCCCGTCCGCCGCATTCTTGCCGATCGGGAGTCCGTGGCATTCCGGCCAGAAGGCATGGCGGTAGATCTCGATTCCGTTCGCAGCCTTGGCAATACCGATCTGCGCCAGCTTCCGGCGGAGAGGATCGCTGCCGCGGCAGCCCTGTTCCGGGGTGAGTTCCTCGAGGGGCTGGATCTGCCGAACCAGCACGATTTCCAGGCGTGGTGCGTGGCCGAGCGTGAGGACCTGCGCCGGTTGCAGGCAGCGCTGCTCGGCGAACTGATGCGCCGGTATCGGGACGAACCCGGGGCGGCTCTCGGTCCGGCGCGCCAGCTGGTGCAGATCGATCCCTTCAATGAAGGCGCGCGGGTGGAACTGCTGCGCCTCCTGCTGTTGTGCGGCAGGAGGCAGGAGGCAGAGAGCCATTTCGAGACGGCGGCCCGCCTGTTTCGGGATATCGGGCAGGACGCTGCCGACCGGCTCGAGCGCGCCTTTCGCCAGATGCGCCGGGATTTCACGGCCGTGACCGCGCCGGCGCCGGATCCGGTGCAGTCGGCTCCGCAGCGTCAGGACGTAACGAATATCGCCGGCCTGGTCGGGCGGACCGACGAACTGCGCCGGTTGGCCGCGGCGGTGGAGACAACGAGGCGGGAAGGCCGGGCGCGGCTGGTGCTGCTGCTGGGTGAACCCGGCCTCGGCAAGAGCCGGCTCATGCAGGAGATCGCTGCCGACGCCGCCTCCGGCGGCGTGCGTGTGCTTTCGGGGCGATCCTATGATGCCGGCCTGCATGCCGCTTTCGGTCCCTGGATCGAAGCGCTCGGCGCCTTTCCGGCGCAGGATCCCGCCTCAGGGCGCGAACAGCTGTTCGCGACCCTGGCGGCAAAGGTGATCGGCGATGCGGCGCAGCCGGTGCTGCTGATCCTGGAGGATTTCCACTGGTCGGACGAGGCCTCGGCGGAACTCCTGCATCACGTCGTCCGCGCCGGGCGCGGCTGCCCGCTGACGGTCGTCCTGACGGCACGGGAGGGCGAACTTCCCGACAACCTTGCGGTAGGTGCAGTGCTGCGCAGCCTGCGTCGCGACATTCCGTTCGAGGAAATCCGGCTGCAGCCGATGGGCGAAGAGGAAATGCGGCAACTCATCGGCAGCGTGGCGCCGGAGGCGGATGCCGGCAGCATCCTGAAGCTTAGTGGCGGCAACCCGCTCTATGCACTTGAAATCGCTCGACATTCAGGCGATGCCGTCGAGGCGGTTCCGCGTCCTCTGAAGGAGCTCGTCCGTGACCGGGTGGACCGGCTTCCCGAGGCGGCGGCGGAGTTGCTGCGCTGGGCCAGCGTGCTGGGGCCGGTGGTGGAAGTGGAGAACCTGCTGGGCATCGCCGAGCCGGACCTGGCGGCGCTGACGCGACTCCTGGAGGTGCTGGAGCGCCACGCGCTGCTCGCGCCGATGGAGGGCAGGGCCGGCGCCGGGACTTATGTCTTCAGCCATGAACTGGTGCGCCAGGCGATCTATACGGGCCTGTCCGAGCCGCGGCGCCGGCTGATGCACCTCAAGGTCGCCCAACTGCTTGCCACTGCCCGGTCCGGCACGGCGGCGCTCGACATCGCCCACCACGCCGCCGCAGGCGGCGACGCGCGCATGGCGGCGGAGGCCTGCGTCGAGGCAGGACGGCACTGTGTGCGGCTGTTCGCCAATTCCGAGGCCCTTCGGCTTTCGCGGCAGGGACAGACCTATGCAGCGGACCTGCCCGAGCCGCTCCGCACCGAATGCCTGGTAGGCCTGACGGAGATCGAGGCGCGCGTCGACCGGCCTGCCGATCCGGCCGAACTGGTCGGAAGGATCGAGGCGCTGGCCGAAAATGCGCTCGATCATGGCCGGCCCGACCTTGCCGGGCGGTGCTACATCATGATTGCCAATCTGCGCTGGGAGGGGGGCCATTGGTCCGACGCGCAGCTGGCCACCTTGCGCGGCGAACTTGTCAGCCGGGCGAGCGACGAACGCGGGCGTGTCGTGGCGCTGGCGGAGGCCGCCCGTTGCCTTGCCATGCTGGAGCGCGATCTCGGCACTGCCGAGAGCCTGGTCCTGGAGGCCGAGGCGATCGCGCGCCGCATCGACCACGAGCCGGACGCCATTGCCGATGCGCAAGGGCTGCTGCACTCCTATCGCGGCGAATATGCCGAAGCGGCACGCCTGTTCCAGAAGGCACGGATGATCGCGAGGCGCGATGGCGAGCGCGCGCACGAGTTCCTCGCCGCAGAACATCTTCTCACCCTGGAGATGGAGCTGGGAAATTTCGCGGATGCCTTGCGGCTTTGCGACGACATCATCGAGCTGGCCGGAAGGTTTCGCAGTGGCAGCGAGCACCCTTTTGCAACCGCGATGCAGGCGCTGTGCCGGCTGGCCTTGCACGGCGAGGGTGACGGGCTGGAGGCAGCGCTCGCGGAACTGCGCCGGCTCGACGCCAAGCATCGTCTCGCCTTCGCCGCCAGCACCGCGGCGAAGATCCTCCTGGAACGCGGCAATCCCGAGGCGGCGCGGGTCCTGGCGCTCGAGGCGCTGGCGGCGGCAACTCTGCTGAACCGTCACAGCGACATGGCGATGGCGCTCTCGGTCCTTGTCCGGCCGCAATGCGGCGACGGCGAGCACCTCGACCGACTTGCCGCGGTCGTCGCGAAAGGAGTTTCCAGCAATGCACGCCAGGCGGCTGAGGCGGCAATGGCAATGGCCCTGTCCCACGCGGCTCCGGCGTCCCTGCTTCCACAAGAAGGACCCTGAGCACATGCCTGCTATTGTCGTGGAAAGGCAATTCGACCGACCGCTGAACCTGGAAGAGTTCCTTCATGAGGACCGGGCTTTCACCGATTCCCTTGAAGGAGTCCGGACCTTGCTGCGAAGCCTGTCGCCCGAGGGCCGCATGGGGTTCACCATCTGCGATGTTCGCGACGATGCGATTCTCCGGCGTGCAGCCGAAGCTTCCGGAAAGGGGCTGCGTGTCTGGGTTGCTGACGAATATCGCGAGGAAGGCGTGCCAGGCGAGCGGCCCGTCCTGCGCAAGGGAGAGGCGACCTTCGGTCTGGTGGACCGCAGTTTCGGGCAGCCGAAAGAGTTTGCCGAACTGCAGGCGATCGAGGATGCGGCCAGCTCCTGCCTGGTCATGCACCGCGTCCGCTACATATGCAGCTATCTCTCACGCGACCGGCAGAGGATGGCCTGCCTCTACGCCGCGCCGGACCTGGAGGCGATCCGCCACGCCTGCGGCCAGATCGACCTGCCCTTCAACCAGGTGAGCCGGACACTGGTCTGCGACTGACAAACGCTTCGCGATCGTCTACCGCGCCACAGATCCGGCGCGCGCATAGTCCGGGATGCGGAAACGCCGGCGATAGGACCCCGGCGTCAGGCCGGTCACCCGCTTGAAGAGACGGCG
>CAYLSN010000032.1:10362-16323 GCA_964386015.1 uncultured Rhizobiaceae bacterium
AGACGGCGTTTTGCATCCTCGATGCGCAGGCGCTGCACATAGGCAATTGGGCTCATTCCCGTGGCGCTGGTGAAGCGACGCTTGAAGGTCCGCTCCGCGATCCCGGCGCGGCGCACCATTTCCTCGACGGGGTTGGCAATGGAAAAATGCGTCGACAGCCAGTCCTGCGCCGACTGCACGAGCTGATCGCCGTGATTCTTGCGCCCCTCGAAGACGATATACGGTGTCAGCCCGTCCTGATGCCATTGCAGCGCGAAGAAGCGGGCGACATCCTGCGCCACGGTAGCTCCCGCAAAGCGGGCGATGAGATACAGCACCAGATCGTGCCAGGTCATCGACGCGCCGGAAGTGACGAGCTCCTCGCGTCTTCCGGAAACGACCAGGACGCGTTCCGGATGGATCGGCACTTGCGGAAAGGCCGCCGAGAGCGCCTGCGCATAGCCGAAATGCACCGTCGCATCCATGCCGTTGAAGAGCCCGGTCTCGGCAAGCGGAAAGATGCCGGAACAGGCGGAGCAGAGCAGGGCGCCCTTGCGGTGCATTGCCAGCGCCCATTCGACGAGATCGGCATGCCCGCCGGCTTGCCATCCGCCCTCCGGCAGCAGGATCGACGGCACGATGACGATGTCCGTCTCGGTGACTTCCGCATATCCGCGATGAACGGTGACCGGAATGCCGGAGGCGAGCTTCAGAGGACCAGGCCGCGATCCCACGATCTCGACGGCGAAGGGCCGGTTGGCCGGGTGCAGCAGGGTCGGACCGTTAAGCACGTCGAAGATGCCCGAAAGAGTCGAGACCGCTGCTTCGGGTATGGCAACGAGACTTACATGAACCGGCGTTGCGCCTTGCGGTTCGGTCGATCCCTGCATCCGGGCACTCTCTGCTTCGTGAAGATTAGCAGCACCTGACAATTGACGCCACCCTGGCACGAATGAACCGGTTTCGGGTCATGCGGCACTCCTCCCGGGCCTGCGCTTCTGCGATCTGGTTCGCGTCCGGCCAATGAGCCGGGAACCGCAGAGGAGAAAATGAAATGTCCCATTCAATCATCCGCAATCGCTGGACGAGGCGCGCAGGATTGCCAGCGAGGAGGGCGTGGAGGCCGAATTCCGGGTGGCACGCGCCGATGATTTTCCGGGCAAGGGCTATGACCTGATCTGCTTCTTCGATGCCCTGCACGACATGGGCGATCCCGTCGCTGCGGCAAGGCACGCTGCGCAGGCGCTGGCCCCGGACGGCACGGTGATGCTGGTCGAACCCTTCGCCAATGACCGGGTCGAGGACAATGTCTCGCCGGTGGCGCGGATGTACTACGCCGCGTCCACGACCATCTGCTGCGCCCATGCCATTTCGGACGGCGGCCGGCTGGTGCTTGGCGCGCAGGCGGGTGAGGCGCGGCTGAAGGAGGTCTTCCGCAAGGCCGGTTTCAGCCGCTTCCGGCGCGCATTCGAAACTCCCTTCAACCTGGTGCTGGAAGCAAGGCTCTGACCTCCTGCCTGCTCCGGCGGGTCCCGGACGGCGACACCGTCCGGACCCTCGCCGGCCCGGCGCCGCGATCGGCAGGTGACTGCGATGGATATTCTCATCAACACGGCCAATCTTCTCTATGTCGTTGCCTATTTCACCGCGGACCTCTTGCGGCTGCGCCTGATGACGCTGGCGGCGGCAAGCTGCCTCGCCGTCTATTTCTACAATCAGCCGGTGCCGATGCTGAACGTCGTCGCCTGGAATCTCCTGTTCATGGCGCTCAACCTCGCGCAGATTTTCCGCATCCTCCGTGCCCGCCGCCGTGCCCGCCCCGTCTGAGGAGGGCGGGTGGCGGCGAGATTGTTCAGAGATTTCTGATTCTCCTTGCCGAAGCAGGAAATTCGCGCCATCAGACAAGGGTCCTCATCTTCAGGGAGCCGCCGCGGCTTGGAAATCAGGTGACGTTGCACAACTGCATCATCGGGCTCGGCAATGTCCTGGACCGCGTCACCCGCGGCGTCTGCGCGATTGCCTGCGCGTTGCTCGTCACGTCCATACTTGCCATCGTCGTGCTGCGCTATGGCTTCGGGGTTGGCTTCATCTGGCTGCAGGAGTTTGCCGGCTACGCCTTCGCGATCTTCCTGGCGCTGTCCGTGCCGGTATGCATGGCGCGCGATGGCCATGTCCGGGTCGACATCGTATCAGATCGCATGCCGGGCGGTTATCTGCGTGCAGCAGACCGGGTCGCGCTCGTCTTCTTCCTGATCCCGGTATTCGGCCTGGCGCTCTGGGCCTGGCTGCCCGACCTGAGCTATAGCTGGTCGATCCTGGAGGGCTCCGTCGAGACAGGCGGACTGCCTGGCCTGTTCCTGGTCAGGACGGCGTTGCCTCTGTCCGCCGCCCTGATGATCGTGCAGGGGATCGCGGCAGTGTTGCGGCAATGCAGAGGGGAGAGCCCGGCGGCGTGATTCTCCAGGAGATTTTCCTCGTCCTCCTGTTCATGGGCCTCCTGGCAGGCATATTGAGCGGCATTCCGGCCATGCTCGCCATTGCCGGCGTGCCGCTCGTTCTCGGCGTTGCCGGGAGCCTTGTCGGCGCCTTCGACCTTTCCTTCCTGAAATTCTTCCCGGCCCGGATATGGGGCACGATGACCAACAGCCTGCTGATGGCGGTGCCGCTTTTCGTGCTGATGGGTGTCCTGCTCGAAAAAGCCAATCTGGCCGAGCGGATGCTGACCGTGCTGGCACGGCTCATGGGCGGCAGCCCGCTCGGCATCTGCATGTCCGTGCTGCTCTTCAGCACGCTGATCGCCGCGGCGACGGGGATCATCGGCGCCACGATCGTCATGCTGGTCATGGTCAGCCTGAGGCCGATGCTCGAAAGCGGCGTGCACGAGACGACGGCGAGCGGTCTCATCTGCGCCTCCGGGACACTCGGCCAGATCATTCCGCCGTCCATCCTGCTCGTGCTGCTCGGCGACCAGATCGGCAATACCTATCTGGAGGCGCAACAACGGGCGGGCAATTTTGCGCCGGCCTCGGTTTCCGTTGGCGACCTGTTTGCCGGAGCGCTGATTCCCGGGCTGGTTCTGGTCGCGATCTACGCTGTCTATCTGCTCATTCGCCTGCGGCCGGCGCGGGATGCGCCGAAGCCGAAGCGCGAGCCGGTGTCGGCCTCGGACGTGCTCCAGACCCTGCTGCCCCCGATGCTGCTGATCCTGGCCGTGCTCGGCTCGATCCTCGCGGGCGTGGCCACGGCGACGGAGGCTGCTGGCCTCGGAGCGGTCGGGGCGCTGCTGCTCGCGGCCTTCATCGGCCGCGGGCCGCGATGGGGCAGGGCGCTGATCCTGGCAGCCGGCCTCGCCGGATTCGCCCTGGTCAGCCTGCGCATGGCCGGGTATGGCCGCGCCCCGGTCACGAGTCCGGCCGGCATGGCGGCCGTGGCTGCGGCGTGCCTGATCGCCGCCGGCTTCGCCCATGGCGCCTGGCGCCTCTGGCGCAGCGGCGTGCTTTCACAGGCAATCTCCGAGACCATGGCCATCTCCGGCATGGTGTTCGGAATCATCATCGCCGCCTCGCTGCTGGCCCTGGTGTTCCGGGGATTTGGCGGCGACCACATCGTCACCGGGCTGATCCGCAGCCTTCCCGGCGGGGAATTCGGCGCACTGGTGGTCGTCATGATCATCGTGTTCTTCCTTGGCTTCATCCTCGAGGCGGTGGAAATCATCTACATCGTCGTGCCGCTCCTCGGCCCAGCCATCCTTGGCGGCGACATTTCGCCGGTCTGGTTCGGCGTGCTGCTGGCAATGAACCTGCAAACGTCCTTCCTGACGCCGCCCTTCGGCTTTGCCCTGTTCTACTACCGCTCGGTTGCGCCGCGATCCATTGCGACGGCGGCGATCTATCGCGGTGTCGCGCCCTTCATCCTGCTGCAGCTATCGGCCCTGGCGCTGGTCTGGATCTGGCCGGAAATTGCGACCTGGCTGCCGCGCAGGATTTTCGGTTAGCCGGTACAGGCCCTTGCGATGTCCGGCTGCAGATGAAATCAATTCGGCATCTGAGGGAAAGGAGACGATCGACATGAAACGCAGAGCATTTCTGGCCGGAGGCGCGGCACTGGCAACCACCGGCACGCTGGCGGCGCCGGCCATCGCCCAGGGCAAGATCGAGTGGAACATTGCCTCGGCATTTCCCAAGGCCGCGCCCGGGGTCGGCACCAATGTGACGCGCTATGCGGAACTGGTGGCGAAACTGTCCGACGGCCGCATGCAGCTCACCGTCTACGGCGCCGGCGAGCTGGTTCCGCCGTTTTCGGTGGAGGACGCCGTGCAGCAGGGCAATATTCCGGTCGGTCACGGCCCGACATACTATGCGGCGGGCAAGAACCCGGCCCTGCATTGGTATACCGGCGTTCCGTTCGGCATGACCTCCAATGAGCACTATGCCTGGCTGCGCTGGGGCGGCGGACAGGAAATCTGGGACGACATCTATGCCCAGCGGGGCCTGAAGCCGTTCTATTGCGGCAATTCGAACACCCAGTCCGGCGGCTGGTACAAGAAGAAGATCGAGAGCCTCGACGACCTGCAGGGACTGAACATGCGCATTGCCGGGCTCGGCGGCGAAATGATGCGCAAGCTGGGTGTCAATGCCGTGCTGCTGCCGCCGACGGAAATCTTCCAGGCACTGCAGTCCGGCGCCATCGACGCCGCCGAATGGGTGGGCCCGCTGCTGGACCAGGCCTTCGGCCTGCAGCGCATCTCCAAGTTCTGCTATGTCCCCGCACATGCCGAACCCGGCGCGGCGGTTGCCGTCGTCTTCAACCAGGACGCCTGGGATGAACTGCCGGACGACCTCAAGGCGATCTGCGAACATGCGGCGTCGGCGGTGGCGCTGGAGATGCACGCGCAGTTCGATTTCCACAATGCCCAGGCCATGGAGGCGCTGAAGAACGAGGGAGTCGAGTTCCTGCATTTTCCCGCCGATGTCGTGGCGGCCATGCGCAATGCCTGGATGGAAGTGCGGGATGAGCTGCGCGCGCAAAGCGCGGATGTGGCGCGCGTTCTCGAGAGCTACGATGCCTATCTCGCCAGTGCGATTGCCTATAGCCGGACCATGACCGAGCCGATGCTGGCCGACAGGGCCTAGGCTGGGGAGGACGAACTGTCCTGACATTTGCGCGCGGCACAGACCTTATCCCGCCGGTCGGTGCCGTGCGCAAGCCTGTCCCGGAGGGTGCAGGGGGAACCAATCCTCGCGGCAGGCGTTGCACGGTTCCTGCAACCAAACGAAAGCGACGCTGCCATGTTCCGAGGTCTGCTGCTCTGGCTGATCGGCCTGCCAATTCCGATCATCATCCTGCTATGGCTGTTCGGCTTTCTTTCCTGATGCGAAACGCCGCATCAGGCAAGGCGCGGCGTTCAAACCGTGATCTTCATGAAATCCGGCATATCGTCGCCGAAGCCGAGCACGACAGGTTCCTCGTCGCGAGGCTGATGCCGCTGCTTGCCGGCCGGTTTCCCGGTCGGCTTCTCTGCTGACTTCGGCGGCGTCTTCGATGGCGCCGCTTCCGGCGAAGCGACGGGCTTTGCTGGCCTCGCCTCCTTCGTCGCTGCCGGCTCCTTTACCGGCCTCGGCTCCCTTGGTGCCTTCGGCTCCTTCGCCGGCCTGGCTTTTCTGGAGGCCGGTTTCTTTCGTTCCTTCTCCTCCGGACCCGATTCTTCCTCGGTGACGGGGAGGGCGCCTTCGAGCCACGGGATCTTCATGCCGATCAGCGACTGCACCGCGTCCAGCAGCCGGGTGTCGGCGCGGGTGACGATGGTGAACGCCTTGCCGGACCTGCCCGCACGGCCGGTGCGGCCGATCCGGTGCACATAATCCTCGGCATTCACCGGCACGTCGAAATTGAACACATGGCTCACATCGGGAATGTCGAGGCCGCGCGCCGCCACGTCGGTAGCCACCAGCAGTTTCAGCTGACCTTCCCGGAAAGCCGCCA
>CAYLSN010000032.1:16333-16607 GCA_964386015.1 uncultured Rhizobiaceae bacterium
GCATTCTTGATTCCGTCGCCTTCCTGATCGATCAGGCTGCGAAGGACAGCGCGCTTCTCGTGCGGCTTCCTGCCGGACCCGACCAGGCGCTGGGTGATGTTTTCCGCCGTCGTCGCCGGCCGCGACACTTCCACCCGCACCGGGGCCTGCAGGAACTGGTCCGCCAGCCGCGTGATTTCCGGCGGCATGGTGGCCGAGAAGAACAGCGTCTGGCGGTACACCGGCAGAAGTTTGCAGATCCGTTCGATGTCCGGGATGAAGCCCATGTCCAGCA
>CAYLSN010000033.1:0-2256 GCA_964386015.1 uncultured Rhizobiaceae bacterium
CATCGGCATCCGCGTCAGCATCGGCGTCGGCGTCAGCATCGGCATCAGCATCAGCATCAGCATCCGCGTCAGCATCGGCATCGGCGTCAGCGTCGGCGTCTGCATCGGCATCGGCGTCCGCATCGGCGTCGGCGTCTGCATCGGCATCAGAATCGGAATCCGAGTCGGAATCGTCGGGGTCGGAACCGCCGCCTCCGCCCGCGGCGCCAGCCACCACCGCTCCACCCCCGACGGCAAGCAGGCCGAGCAGCAGCGGCGACAGGCCCGTCGCCCTGGCCAGCTCGTCGATCGAGGCGATCTCGACAAAGTTCAGATCCGCAAGGCCGTCGCCAAGCTTGCCCAGCCAGAGATTGCCGTCATCGTCTTCAAGAACAAGTTGGCTTTCCTGCCCTTCTTCTTGCACAAAAAAGTTCTGAATCCGGATAATCTGTCCGCCGCGCAGACGAAGGACGAGGTCGTCTCCCTGGCGCTCAAATGACAGAATATCTCGCGGATGCAAGAACAGTTTTACGACACTGGGATCGTCCAGCACGATCACATCCGCAGTAACACGGGCAGTTACGCCAGTGAGCTTGTTGGTGATCATTGCATACATGACAATCCCCTCGAAATTCAAAACGTCAAAAGGTCCGATCAGCTCGAACGGACTGGAATGCGCCAAGAACTCGCTGGCACTGTTAACGCTACGCACACCTTCGCACCGCGCGATGCGGCGCACGAAGACTAGCCCCTTGGGAAAAGTAAGTTTCTCGGATTGCTTATGTTATTATTCTTCCGAGCACACGCAGAGCGGCGGCGCTTGATGAGCGCACACAAACACTCTTATCGCGTGAGTCATTCTTTTACACGCCCAGCAACCCCACAACGTCCCCGCTTCCTGAAAAGCGAGGCACTTTTCAGATGAAAGTAAAACCTGATCGGCTCGGTTCTCTTCCTGGAGATAGACTGGCACTATGCTGTCCCGGATGTCAACCGCTTAGCCGGGCAAGCAAAGCCGCACTGTACAACTGGCGCTCTGCAAATTGAACTGAAGCCTGAATCCCGACAAATCCTGCGGTTTTTCCGAGCGGGACCAGTCTTCGCTTCCGCCTGGTCTCACCCGGATATCACAGATTCATACGTCGTTAACAATTTTTGAATGGTTGTGATCCATGCCGGAAAACCGGCTTGTACGGCCAAAGTCGGCCGCGCATGTCTGCATCCTGTCGACACTGATTCGCCCGGCCAGGATCGTCGGCCGGGCGGCATCGGAGGACCGGGAACATTGGCGCCGGCAAAGTGCCCGCGTCAGGTCAGCTCCCTGGCGACGGCGTCGACTGCCTCGCCCGTCGCATCGACGATGATGTCGGCTTCCTCGCGCGTCAGGCAGAGCGGCGGCGCGAAACCGAGTATGTCGCCGTCGGGCATTGCCCGCGCGATCACGCCGCGTTCGAGCAGGGCGGCGGCGATGCGCTGTCCTACCCTGGCATCCGGATCGAAGAAGATCCGGTTCCGCCGGTCGCGCACGAACTCTACCGCCGCCAGCAGTCCCTCGCCGCGAACCTCGCCGACGATCGGATGATCGCCCAGCCGGTCGGCGAGGCGCTCGCGGAACCAGGCTCCGACTTCGGCCGCATTGCGGACCAGGCCGAGCTCGTCGATGAGCCGGAGATTGGCGATGGCGGCCGCGGCGCACAGCGGATGGGAGGAATAGGTCCAGCCATGGCCGATCGGACCGAGCGCGTCCGATCCCTGTTCGAGCACGCGCCAGAACTTCTCCGACACGATCACCCCCGACAGCGGCGCGTAGGCGGAGGTCAGGCCCTTGGCGATCGTGATCAGGTCCGGCTGCAGTCCGTAATGCTGCGAGCCGAACATCGAACCGAGCCGGCCGAAGCCGGTGACGACCTCGTCGGCCACCAGCAGCACGTCATGGCGGCGCAGCACGGCCTGGATCCTCTCCCAGTAGCCCCTCGGCGGCGGCACGATGCCGCCTGTGCCAAGCACCGGCTCGCCGATGAAGGCGGCGACCGTGTCGGGCCCCTCGGCGAGGATCAGTTCCTCGAGCCGGTCGGCGCAATATTGCGAGAATTCCTCTTCGCTCATCTCCGGGTCGGGACGGCGGAAATAATATGGCGTCTCGGTATGCAGCACCGGCGCGCGCGGCAGGTCGAAGGCCTTGTGGAAGGTGTCGAGGCCCGTGAGGCTGCCGGTCATGATGCCCGAGCCGTGATAGCCGCGCCAGCGCGAGATGATCTTCTTCTTGCCGGGGCGCCC
>CAYLSN010000033.1:2266-16218 GCA_964386015.1 uncultured Rhizobiaceae bacterium
GAGCACGTTGTTGTAGTACCAGATCAGCTTGATGTTGGTCTCGTTCGCGTCCGAACCGGACAGACCGAAGAAGACGCGGCTCATGTGGTCCGGCGCCCGGTCGATGATCATTTTCGCCAGGCGGATGGACGGCTCGCTGCCATGGCCTGCATAGGCATGGTAATAGGCCAGCCGGCCGGCCTGCTCGGCAATCGCCTCGGCGATCTCGCGCCGCCCGTAGCCGACATTGACGCAATAGAGCCCGGCAAAGGCATCGAGGCTGCGCCGGCCCTCGCGATCGACGACATAGACCCCTTCGCCGCCGGTCATGATCCGGTTCGGCGTCTCGCCGCGGGCGTGCCGGGCCATGTGCGTCGAGGGATGAAAGAAATGGTCGCGATCCCAGGCGTCGAGTTCATTGCCGTACATTGCAGGCTCCTTCAGCAAGATGATTTCAGGCGGCGTCGAGGCAGACATATCTGAGCTCGGTGAAGGCCTCGAGCCCGTGGCGCGAACCCTCCCTGCCGATGCCGGACTGCTTGACGCCGCCGAACGGGATCGGTGCTCCGGTGATCCGGACGCGGTTGACGGCGACCATGCCGAATTCGAGCTTGCGGCCGAGCCGCAGCATGCGCGCGCCGTCGCGGGTGACGAGATAGGCGACGAGCCCGTATTCGGTGGCATTGGCGCGCGCCACGACTTCGTCCTCGGTGTCGAAGGGCGTGACGGCAGCGACCGGGCCGAAGGTCTCCTCGCGCATGATTCGTGCCTCGTCGGGCACGTCGGCGAGGAGAGTGGGCAAATAGAACAGCGCGCCCAGCGGTGAGCGACGGCCGCCGGCAAGACAGCGCGCGCCCCGTCCGATGGCGTCGCGGACCTGCGCCTCGACCTTTTCCACCGCGCGCTCGTGAATGAGCGGGCCGATCTCGACGCCCGGCTCGAGTCCGGGGCCGACCCGCAACGCCGCGATGCGCGCGGCAAGGGCGTCGCAGAACTCGCGGTAGACCGGGCGTTCCACATAGATGCGGTTCGCCGCCAGGCAATCCTGGCCGGAAGTGGCGAACTTGGCGGCCATGGCGATGTCGACGGCCTTGTCGAGCGGCGCGTCGGCGAAGACGATGAGGGGGGCGTGGCCGCCAAGTTCCAGTACCAGGCGTTTCATTGTCGGCGCGCATTGCGCCGCAATCAGGCGGCCGATCTCGGTGGAGCCGGTGAAGCTCATCGCCCGGACCCGCGCATCGCGGCACAGATGCCCGACAATGGCCTTTGCCTCGCCGGTCACGACATTGAAGACTCCGGCCGGCAGCCCGGCCCGGTCCGCGAGTTCGGCCAGTGCCAGCGCCGACAGCGGCGTCTCGGAAGACGGGTGCGCCACGACCGTGCAGCCCGCGGCGAGCGCGGCAGCCGCCTTTCTGGTCAGCATGGCGGAAGGAAAGTTCCACGGCGTGACCAGGCCGGCGACGCCGACCGGCATACGCTGCACCAGCATTTCGGCGCCCGGGAGGTGGCTGGTGACGGACTCGACATTCACGCGCCGGGCCTCCTGCGCGTACCATTCGATGAAGGAGGCGGCATAGTCGATCTCGCTCTCTGCCTCCGCCAGCGGCTTGCCCTGTTCCAGCGTCAGGATGAGGGCCAGATCCTGCCGCGCCTCCTGCACGAGCCTGTGCCAGCTGGCGAGATGGCGGCCGCGCTCCTGCGGCAGCAGCGCGGACCAGGTGGCGAACGCCGCTTGCGCCGCGGCGACCGCCCGTTCGGTTTCCGCCGCGCCGAGCCTTGCGACCCGGGCAAGCTCCGAACCATCGGCGGGATTTCGCACGACAGTCGCAGCCCCGCCGGGGGCGGCGATCCACTCGCCGCCGACATGGGACATTTCGCGCAGAAGGCGCGGATCTGCGAGCCTTGCAAGGGCAGGATGGTGTGGTGCGTGATGGACGGTCATGAACGCTTCTCCCGCTGGCCGGCCTCACGGCCAGCATAGTGCGGCTGTGGCGGAAAGCGGGTCCGATTTGCGTGCCCCGGCGAGAGGATCGGTCGCCGCAGGGGCGGCGAAAAAGAGAATGTCTCTAGCCGGAGCCCGTCACCGCCGCCAGCGGAATCACCGGATCGTCCTTGACCGTCCGGGTGACGATGTAGGTGAAATAGCGATCGATGCCGATCTCCCGTTCGAGCAGGCCGTCGATCAGCCGCTGATAGGCGTCGACGTCGCGGACGACGATGCGCAGCAGGTAGTCGACGCCGCCGCCGACGGACCAGCAGGAAATGATCTCCGGTACGTCGCGCACGGCTTTCTCGAACCGGTCGAAATCCGCCTGGCGGTGAGCGCCGAGCGTCACCTCGACGAAGACGATTGTGACCGGCGCGAGGAGCTTCAGGGCGATGCGGGCATGATAGCCGCTGATGATGCCGGCGTCCTCGAGCCGCTTCAGGCGCATCCAGCACGGCGTCGGCGACAGGCCGACGCGCTCGGCGAGCGCCAGCTTGGTGATGCGTCCCTCCTTCTGGATCTCGGCCAGGATGCGCAGATCTACCGCGTCGAGCTTCAGGGATGACATGGGTAACCGTCCAGGGTGGAAGGTGAAGATAGAGCATGATCCCGGAAAGTGGAAACCACTTTCCGGACGAGATCATGCTCAGGCAGGAATGCATGATCCCAAAAAGTGGCTCCCACTTTTTGGAAAAGATCATGCTCAAACAGCAATGCATGATCCCAAAAAGTGGCTCCCACTTTTTGGAAAAGATCATGCTCAGACAGCAATGCATGATCCCGAACCGGAGGTGCGCGTCAGCGAACCGCAGGTCCGCGTCAGCGCGGCAATGGCGGCAGGAGACCGTTGCAGTCGCCGGCGGCGGCGGGCATAAGAAGTGCAAGTCGCAGGAACGAGCCTCATGTCAGACCGCCCTTCTCTTGCCCCGATCGCCGCCGCCTTGCCGGAAACCGTGCCGTTCGTTGGACCGGAAGCCCTGGAGCGTGCACGCGGGCGGCCGTTCCGGGCACGGATCGGCGCCAATGAGAACGGGTTCGGCCCGTCTCCGGCCGCGGTGGAGGCGATGCGGGCAAGCGCGCCCGGCATGTGGATGTATTGCGATCCGGAAAACCATGAGCTGCGCCATGCGCTGGCGCGCTTCCATGGCGTCGGCCCGGAGAATGTCGTCGCCGGCCCCGGCGTCGACGCGCTGCTGGGGCTGGCCGTGCGGCTGTTCGCGCAGCCGGGCGACGCGATCGTCACCTCGCTCGGCGGCTACCCGACCTTCAACTTCCATGTCGCCGGCTATGGCGCGCGGCTGGTGACGGTGCCCTACGTCGATGACCGCGAGAATCTCGGCGGGCTGCTCGCGGCCGCCCGGCGGGAACGGGCGCGCATCGTCTACCTGGCCAATCCCGACAATCCGATGGGCACCTGGTGGGAGGGCGAGGAGGTGCAGCGCTTCATCGACGCCCTGCCCCCCGCCACATTGCTGGTGCTCGACGAGGCCTATTGCGAAACGGCGCCCGCCTCGGCGCGGCCGGCCCTCGACACGGACCGGCCGAACGTCCTGCGCATGCGTACCTTCTCCAAGGCCTATGGCCTTGCCGGGCTGCGCTGCGGCTACGCCATCGGCGAGAAGGCGGCAATCCGCGCCTTCGAGAAGGTGCGCGACCATTTCGGCGTCAACCGGATGGCGCAGGCCGCCTGCATTGCGGCGCTGGGCGACCGGGCCCATCTCGATCGCGTGGTCGAAAGCGTTGCCGCCTGCCGCCGCCGCCTCGCCGCGATCGCCGCGGCGCACGGGCTGAAGACGCTGCCATCCGCGACCAATTTCGTCGCCATCGATTGCGGCGGCGACGGCGCCTTCGCGCAATCCGTGCTGCAGGAGCTGGCGAGACGGGATGTCTTCGTGCGCAAGCCGATGGCGCCCGTTCTCGACCGCTGCATCAGGGTGAGCGTCGGGCCGCAGGCGGACATCGACCTGTTCGAGGAAGCGCTCGGACCGGCGCTGGCCGGCGCGGCGGGCCGCTAGCGCCGCTCGGGCCCCCGGTCCCCGCCCGTCTGGCCGGCGCCGAATTTCCCGGTATTTTCCGCGTATTCGCGCCCGTCATGGCAGGTTCGCGCCGCCAGGCGCTGGAACTCGATGAACGGGTCGCCGCCGCCGCGCTGGCTCAAGGCGAAGGCGCCCTTCACCAGCGCCATGGCCGTGGCGCTGTTGCTTGCCAGGCCGCGGGCGCGTTCCACCGCCTCCTGCAGCAGCCGGTCGCGCGGCAGGACTTCGCTGACCAGCCCGCAGGCGAGCGCCGTCGCGGCGTCGATGCGGCGGCCGGTCAGCGCCCAGTCCCTCGCCCGCCCGGCGCCGACAATCTCCGCCAGCCGCAGCAGGCCGGTCGAGGCCGGGATGGTGCCGAGCGAGACTTCCGGGAAGGCGAAGAAGGCGTCCTCGGCGGCGAGGCGGATGTCACAGGCCAGCGCCAGTTCGAACCCGCCGCCGACGACGGCGCCGTGCAGCGCCGCAATCACCGGCTTGCGGCATTGCGCGATCCTGTCCTTGGTGCGCAGGTCAAGTTCGACATAATCCGAGATCGCCGTACCCTTCAGCGTTCGCGTGTGGCGCAGGTCCGAGCCGGAACAGAATCCGCGGCCCCGACCCGTCAGCACGATGGCGCCGATGGCGACATCCGCCTCGGCGGCGGCGATCGCCGCCTGCAGCTCGGCATGCGTGGCGGCATCGCAGGCATTGATCACTTGCGGACGGTTCAGCGCCAGGATCGCGACCGGCCCCTCGCTCTCCACTTCCAGGTCGCGATAGCGTTCATGCTGCATCGGGCCGTCTCCGCACCATCATGACATGCGTGCCGCTCTGGACGATCTCGCCCTTCTGGTTGATCACCTCGATCCGGTCGCTGACAATTCCCTTGTCCGGGTGACGCGAGCTGACGCGTTTCGCCATCGGCGTCAGGCGTCCCCGGATCGTGTCGCCCGGAAAGATCGGCTGGTGAAAGCGCCAGTCCTCATAGCCGAGCGAGGCGACGCCGGTGCCCTGGGTGTAGTTCGTGCGCCAGCACAGGGCGGCGACGATGGACAGGCCGAGCAGGCCGTGGGCGATTCGCGTGCCGAATTCCGTGCGGCGGCAGAACTCCTCATCGGTGTGGACCTGGCTGTAATCGCCGGAAAGCGCCGCGAAGCCGGCAATGTCGGCTTCCGTGATGGTCCTGCCGGGCGTGAGGAACGATCTGCCGATCTCGAAATCCTCAAACCACATGCCGAGCACGACCGGCTCGCGCAGCTGTTCGTTCATTGCGTTCTCCTTGCCTGTGCCGAGGTCTCGCGCTCCGCCGTTTCAGCCCTGGATCAGCTCCTGCGCCGCCTCGCGGATGGCGGAAGAGACGATGCTGTTGCCGGACACGCAGATCATGCGCACCCCCTTGCGTTCGAGCGCCTGCACCGTCGCCCGGTCCGGCGCGAAGCAGGCCGGCACCGCCTGGCCGGCGCGCCGGGTCTTCTCCAGGATGCGATCGATCGCGGCAACGACTTCCGGATGGTGCATGTCGCCGCCGAAGCCCATCGACATCGACAGATCCGCCGGGCCGATGAACAGCACGTCCACATCCTGCGTCGCCGCGATGCCGTCGACGCCGTCAATGGCGTCGGCGTCCTCGATCTGCACGACGACCAGGGTCCGTTCGCGCGCCCGCGCCAGATGTTCCTCGCGCGTGACATTGCCATGGCGTCCGGCCCGGGTGGTGGTGGCGAAGCCGCGCGTGCCGTAGGGCGGATAATGGGCGGCGCTGGCGATCTGGCGCGCCTGCTCCGCCGTGCGCACATGCGGCACGACAACGCCGCTGGCGCCCGCCTCCAGTACCGAGAGGATCTCGGAAGGCATGCCGTTCGGTATCCGCACCAGCACTTCGATGCCGGAGACTTCGGCCGCCCGGATCTGGTTCTCCAGCGTCTCCAGCGTGCTGGCGCCGTGCTCGCGGTCGACGATGACGAAGTCGAACCCGCCATAGCCGAACATCTCGATCAATGCCGGCGAGGGAGCCATGACGAAGGCACCGACCTGGACCCTGCCTTCGCGCAGTCTTTGCTTGAGAAATGGACGCTCGCTCATCATCACCTCTTCAGTTGCCGGGAAACGGGCCGGCGGAAAGGACGGGCCCCTGCCCGCCGCGCCGGATCAGGATCGGCCTGTCCCAGGCCGGGTCGCGATGCGGAAAATCGGCGCGGTAATGGCTGCCGCGCGACTCCTTGCGCAGGGCTGCGGCGGCAACCATCATCCGGCCGACATCGATCAGGTTGAATGCTTCGTGCAGGCGGAAGAGATCGCGCCCGCCGGCGAGCGCGAAGGCGCCGTCCTCCAGCTCCGCCTGCACCTGCCGCAGCGCCGCCTCGGCCCGTGCCAGGCCGTCGGCACGCCGGACGATCAGCAGGTTGTCGGTAAGATTGTCCTTGATGCGGTCGATCGCCGCGCGGATCGGCGGCGCATCGGCGCGCATGCGGGCAATCCGTTCGCGCAGGGCATCCAGCTCGCGGCGGCCGGAAATGCGCTCCGCCTCATGCCGCCGCGCTCGTCCCCGCTCGGCGGCAAAGACGCCGGCGCGCCGGCCGAAAACCTGGCAGTTGAGCAGCATGTTGCCGCCGAGCCGGTCGGCGCCATAGGGGCCGGTCGAGGCTTCGCCCGCGGCGAGGAGGCCCGCCACATTGGTCTCGCCATCCGCCGATATGCAGGCGCCGCCATTGATGGCATGGCCGAAGAGCCCGACGGCGAGCGGCGCCCTGTCGACATCGAGCCCCTTGCGCAGCAGCCACTCCTTCGAGATCTGCCACATCGTCTCGACATCGGTGCCGCGCACATGCGTCAGGTCGACGTTGCGCAGATCGAGGCTGAAGCCGCCGAGCGCGGTCGCCTTCCCTTCCTCCTGCGCCAGCTTGGCCGAGATCTCCAGCCACATGGACGGGTCCGAGGTGCTGAAGGGATAATGACGCGATTTCGCCCGCAGCACCTCTTCCACCGTCACTTCCGGCGGACGCCGGGACGGATCCAGGATGTCGGCGCCGTCGCGGTCGAGAAAGCGCGGGAACAGCAGCCAGAACCAGGGTTGCACGGCGTTCAGCGCCGGCTTGATCGTGCCGAAGCCGGCCTGCATGAACTCCATGTTGGCGAGCACCGCCCCCGCCCGGTAGGCAAGGGCATAGCCATCGCCGGTGACGTCCGGCGGCAGCAGCGAGAAGCGGAAGAGCTGGCCGGCGCCGCCGGTCGTCAGCACGGTTGCCCCGGCGCGGATGACCAGCGGCTTGCCCTTGTGGCCGAGCGCCAGCACGCCGCCCACGCCGCCATCCCCGGTCAGGAGGTCGACGGCCATGGTCTGCTCGAGAACGATGACGCCGGCGGCCGCCGCCTCCCGCGCCAGGCTGACCGCGATCGACTTGCCGTGATGGTAGATCTTCCGGTTCCGCGCCCGGGAAGCGAAATCGCCCATGGTGATGAGCGGCCCGCCCGTGCGCGGATCGGTCATGAAGTCGACGCCCCAGCGGGCGAGGTCCTCGTAGGCGGCTCGGGCCTCCTGCGTCAGGATCCTGACCAGCTCCGGATCGGCGCAGCCCTGCGCCCGCTCCATGATGTCGGCAAAATGAACTTCCGGGGAATCCTCGGGATCCTTGGCGCCGTCCGGCACGGCGAATCCGGCGGTGGAGGCAACGCCGAAGGCCGTGGTGCCGGTCTTGCCCGGCCGTCCCTTGGTGACGAGGATGGTTCTCGCCCCGGCGAGGGCCGATTCCCGCGCCGCCCGCAAGCCCGCACCGCCGGCGCCGATCACCACGACATCCGCCGCGATCTCCTCAGCGCCTGCGGCAAGGAGGCTCATGCGGTCCGGTTCCCTTGCTTGCAGTGCCGGTGCTTTGCGATTGATCTATGATCACGATAACAATATGAGTGAAACCGGGTCAATCGGAGACGAGGGAGAGCGTGATGAAGTCCGAGCGGCGCGTGAGCGAGGAAGAGTTTCACCAGTTGTGCAAGCGCTTCCGCAACTGGGGCCGCTGGGGCGAAGACGACGAGATCGGCACGCTGAACTTCGTGGAACCCTCGGACATCGTTGCCGCCGCCCGGCTCGTGCGCAGGGGCAAGGTCTTCTCCCTCGCCTATCCCTTCGACGGCACCGGGCCGCAGACCGGCAAGAACCTCCGCTACAACACCATCCACTACATGATCCACACCGGCACCGACGCGGTCGCCGGATGCCAGGAGCAATACGGGCACCGTTTCGCCGACGACGCGATCATCCTGCCGACCCAGACCGGGACGCAATGGGATGCGCTCAGCCACGTCTTCTACGGCGAACAGATGTATAATGGCTACGATGCACGGCTGGTCGACACGCGCGGCGCCCGCCGCAACGGCATCGAGAAGACGGCCGACCGCATGGTGGGCCGCGGCGTGCTGCTCGACGTGGCGCGCGAACTGGGCATGGACGCCTTGCCGGACGGCTATCCGATCACGCAGGACGAGCTGGACCGGACCGCGCGCAGCCAGGGCGTCGACATCCGCAAGGGCGACTTCGTGCTGGTGCGCACCGGCCAGATCGAGGACCGGCTGAAATCGGGCCAGTGGAACGGCTATGCCTCGGGAGTGGCGCCGGGCCTGTCGCTGGACACGGCGGAATGGATCTTCGATCACTCGATCGCCGCCATTGCCAGCGATACCTACGCGGTGGAGGTGCGGCCCGAGGCGACCGACAAGATCAAGCGGCCCTGGCACTGGGTCGTGATCCCGAACATGGGGCTGACGGTCGGGGAGATCTTCATGCTCGGCGAGCTTGCCGCCGATTGCGCGCAGGATTCGGTCTACGAGTTCATGTTCGTCGCCCCGCCCCTGCCGATCACGGGCGGCGTGGGTTCGCCGATCAATCCGCTGGCGATCAAGTAGCCGCCACGCCGTGCCGCCGGGGCGCGACCTGCCCGGCATTCCTGCGACCCGGCTTCGCCGCACGGCCGGGGATACCCCGCCGCCGGAGCGGGCCGAGATGTTGTTCCGCCGATGAAGCCGGTCCTGCATCGCGACGCTCAGAACCCGACCAGCCTGTCCGGGAGCCAGGTCGCCAGCGCCGGGAAATACCAGACCAGCACGATGACGAAGAGCTGGCAGACGACGAACGGCACGATCCCCCGATACATGTCGGTAATGGTGATGTCCTTCGGTGCGATGGCGCGCAGATAGAAGATCGACGGCGCGAAAGGCGGCGTCAGATATGAAGTCTGGATCGCGCAGATGACGGTGACGCCGATCCAGACCGGGTCGATCCCTGCCGCCGCCAGCAGCGGCACGAAGATCGGCGCCACGATCAGCACGGTCGAGATCCAGTCGAGCACGAAGCCGAACAGGAAGACGATGACGAGGAACAGGATCGCGACCCCCGCCGGCGTGAGGCTGAAGAAGTCGATCGTCGTCGTCACCAGGGCGGCGCCGCCATTCATCCGGAAAATGCTGGTGAACATGACGCCGCCGACCGTGATCAGCAGGATCATGGCGCTGACGGCGACAGTGGTGACCAGCGCCTCGCGCAGCGCCCGCCAGCTGAAGGTCCGGTAGATCAGGGCGAGCACGATCGCCGACAGGGCGCCGACGCCGGCGGCCTCGGTCGGCGAGGCGATGCCGGCCATGATCGAGCCGACCACGGCAAGCACCAGGAACAGCGCCGGCAGCAGCGCCGTCACGGTGATGTAGAGCTTCTGCCCCAGCGGCACGTCCGTCTCCTCGCGCGGCACCGGCGGGCCGTCCTGCGGCCGCAGCTTGCAGCGCAGGATGATGTAGCCGATGAACAGCACCACGGTCAGCAGGCCCGGCAGGATGATCCCGGCGAACAGCCGGCCGATCGAGACATTGGCGATGCTGCCATAGATCACCACGACGATGGATGGCGGGATGATCGTCCCGAGCGAGCCGCCGCCGCAGATGGTGCCGGAGATCAGGCCCTTGTCGTAGCCCATCTTCATCATCGGGCGGATTGCCATCAGGCCGACCAGCGCCTCGACGGCGCCGACCACGCCCGACCCGGCGGCGAACACCGCGCACATGGCGATGGTGGCGACGGCAAGGCCGCCCGGCAGCCGGCCGAACCACAGCCGCATGGCATGATAGAGCTTGGCGGCGATGTCGGTGCGCTCGAGCATCGCCCCCATGAACACGAACAGCGGCACCGCCGTCAGCGCATAGTTGAAGCCGACAGAGGAGACGAAGCGGAATGCCTGCACCCCGGCGACGCTGCCGAAGACCGGCAAGGCAAACAGCATCGCCGTCGCCATGAGCGCGAATGCCACCGGAATGCCGAGAAAGATCAGCGCGAACAATGCGGGCAGCATCAGCGCCGGAAGAAGCACCTCAATCATGTCGGTTTCCCTCGCCGATGCCGGTATCCGCTTCCCCGGCGCGCCCGGCAAGGACCAGGAGCTGGCGGGCGAGATCGGCGATCACCTGCACGGCCAGCGCCCCCATACCGAGCACGACCACCAGGTAGAACGGCCAGAAAGGCGGCCGCCACGCGCTCTCGAGGATGCGCTGGCCGGTCACCCATGCCCGCCAGGACTGCTTGCCCGCAACAAAGGTCAGCGCCGCCAGCAGGGGCAGGAACAGGATCAGGTAGAACAGCGACAGGACCAGTGCCCGCGCGCGCGGCGACATGCGGGCGGAAAAGATGTCGATGGTGATGTGCTGGCGCTCGCGCAGCGCATAGGCGGCGGCCAGCAGGAAAAGCGTGCTGTTGAGGAAATAGGTGACGTCGATCGACCAGACGCTCGGGCGGCCGAAAACATAGCGGGCCAGCACTTCGTAATTGGTGATCGCGACCATCGCGATCAGCGCCGCCACCGTTATGGCGGCGAGCAGTCCGGCAATCCGGTCGGCAATGGAAATCAGGCGATGCAGCATCGGCAAGCGGAGCCCGGGGCCGGGCGGGCGCGGGACATCCCGCACCCGTCTGACCGGCGGCGGCTCAGTTCCCCGTCGCCGATTCGGGAGTGTCGATGTAGCGGTACTCCGTGTTCTGCCGCCAATTGTCGTAGAAGTCCCAATAGGCGTTGGCGATCTTTTCCGTCCATTCGTTGCCCTGGGCCTTCTGCTCCTCGGCGCGCTTCATCGACCAGGCGCGCGCGGCGTCGCGGAACGCCGCGATCAGCGAATCGTCGATGCGGACCAGCTGGTTCTTGCCTTGCTTGATCTTCTTCCAGGCTTCGATATCCGCGGCGTCGAACGACAGGAGACCGTCGACGGAAGCCAGCTGGCAGGCTGCCTCGACCTTGTATTTCAGCCGGTCCGGCAATCCGTCCCAGGTGTCCTTGCTGACCGCGAAGAAATGGAAGAAGGCATTGACCTGCGGCCCCGGATACATGATGTATTCGGCCACTTCATGGAACCCCATGCCGAGATTGTCGGCCGGGCCGGACCATTCGGCAATGTCGATGCCGGCGCGCTCGAGCATGGTATAGACTTCCGAGCCCGGGACGACGGTCGGCGCCGCGTCGAAATATTCCTGCAGCACGTCCGCCATCGGGCCGGAGGTGCGGAACTTGATGCCCTTGAGGTCCTCCGCCGTGCGGATCGGCTTGTGGGCATGGCCGAACAGCTCGCTGGCGCCGATGCCGCAAGGCAGCGAATGAATGCCGAGCGTCGCCTCGTGGAACTCTGCCAGGAGCTCCTTGCCGCCGCCCTTGTACATCCAGTGGAAGAGCGTCTCCGCCGACATGCCGCCCGGCAGCGCACCGAGAATGCCATTGGCCGGATCCTGGTTGACCAGGTAGATCAGCGGAATGTTGAGCGCGTCGGCCGTGCCGTCCTGCACTGCCGAAACCGCTTCGAAAGGCGGCGCGATGACGCCGGCGGGATAGGGGGTGACCTCGATCTCGCCGTCGGTGAGGTCGGTGATGCGCTTGGCGACATTGGAGATGTAGAAGTCCCAGATGATCGAAGTCTCCGGGACATGCGAGGTCATGCGCCATTTGTGTTGCGTATCCTGCGCGCTTGCGGGTGCGGCCGCAATGGCCGCCAGCATCGCCGTCGAGCACAGGAGCCCATAGATCCGTTTCATTGTTTCCTCCTCCTCCTCGTTCCTGCCAATGGGAACCGCTTCCAGCTACACTTCCACCGAACAGATGACATTGCCGACGGCGCTTTCCGCGCCGGCCTCGACGAATATTTCGCGGACGATGCCCTCGACCTCGGCTTCGATGACCATCGTCGTCTTCTCCGACTCCACCTCCGCCAGCGGCATGCCCGGGGCGATCCGGTCGCCGGGCTTCACATGCAGCGCGACGACATCCACTTCCTCGGTGGTCATGCCCATCTTCGGGATCTTCACCTTGATCAGCGCCATGCCAGTCTCTCCGCTTCGTCCGCCGCCGTCCTTCCTGCCGCCGCCATGCCGCGCAGGCAGGCCTTGAGCCGCTCTCCCGACGGCACGACCTCCCGGTCCAGCGCCGGGCTGAACGGCACCGGGACCGTGGCGCGCGCGATCCGCTTCACCGGCATTTTCAGCGCGTCGAACCAGTGCTCGGCGATCAGCGCGGCCAGTTCGGCGGCAAACCCGCAGACGAGATTGGAATCGTCGAGGATCACCACCCTGCCGGTCCTGCGCACCGCGGCTTCCAGCCCCTCCAGGTCGAGCGGCAGCAGCGTTCTCGGCTCGAAGACATGGACGGAGATGCCCTCGCCTTCGAGTTCGTCGGCGACCAGCAGCGCCTCGCGCACCAGATGGCCGACGGCGATGACGGTGACCCCGTCGCCCTCCCTGCGCACTGCGCCCTTTCCGAGCGGAATCTCATACAGCGCCTCGTCCACCTCGCCGCGCTCGGCCATGACGGCGGCCGGCGCGAACAGCGCCACCGGGTCGTCGCAGCGCACGGCCGCCACCAGCAATCCTTTGGCATCGGCCGGCGTCGAGGGAATGACCACCTTCATGCCGGCATGCAGCAGGTAGGGATAGAGATGATCGGAATGCTGGCCCGCCAGCCCGGTGCGGAAGCCGGAGGCCGGAAAGATGTAGGTGACGGGCACCCGGCATTGCCCGCCCATCATGTAGGGCAGCTTCATTGCCTGGTCGACGAGCTGGTCGAAGGCGACGAAGGCGAGCGCGCCGATCTGGTATTCGACGATCGGGCGCATTCCCGCGATCGCCGCGCCGGTGGCCAGTCCCGTGAACGCCGCCTCGGAAATCGGCATGTCCATGACCCGGTCGGGGCCGAATTCGTCCGCAAGGCCGCGCGTGAGGCCGCGCATGGAATGGCGGATGTCCTCGCCGAGCAGGAAGATGTCCGGATCCTCGGCCATCAGCTGGCGCAGCCCCTCGTTCAGGGCATGGGTGTATCGCAGCCGGCGCATCACCAGCCCCGCATCGGCGCGGCCGCGTCCGGCTCGGCATACATGTGCGCCAGCGCTTCTTCCGGCGCCGGCCAGGCGCTTGCCCGGGCGTACTCGATCGCCGCCTCGATCTCCCGGCCGATCTCGTCGCCGATCGCCTCGATTTCCGCCGCCGTGGCGATCGACGCTTCGGTGAGGGCCTTCTCGCAGAGCGTCAGCGGATCCCGCCGGCGCCATTGCTCGACCTCCTCCTCCGGCCGATAATTGAGGCCGAGGGCCCGCTCCGCGGTGAAATGACCGACAAGCCGGTAGGTCTTGCACTCGAGAAGCGATGGCCCCCCGCCGCGCCGCGCGCGCTCGATGAGGCGGCTGGCCGCTTCGTGCACGGCCTGCACATCCATGCCGTCGACCGCCTCGCCATGCATGGAATAGGCGGCGGCGCGCGTTGCGATGTCCTGCACCGACCCCATTTCCCGGATCGAGGCGCTGATGGCGTAGAGATTGTTCTCGCAGACGAAGACGACGGGCAGTTTCAGGATCGCCGCCAGATTCATGGTCTCGTGCACGACGCCCTGGTTGCTGCCGCCATCGCCGAAAAAGGGCACCGCCACCCGTCCGTCCCCCCGGCGCAGGCTCGCCAGCGCCGCGCCCAG
>CAYLSN010000034.1:0-15807 GCA_964386015.1 uncultured Rhizobiaceae bacterium
TTGCGCCTGCACTAGCCTTGCCGGCGTAAGCCATCGCAACCAGCCCCCCAAGGAGGAAGAGGGAATGAGAAGGTTTTTCGCGATTGCCCTTGCCGCCGTCATGGCTGCCTTCATGACGGTTCCCGCAGGCGCCGCTGATCCTTTCGCGGTCATTAACGAGATCAAGTCCCGCAACAAGCTGCGCTATCCGGTCATGTCCGGTGAGGAGCCCGACTTCATCCGCGACCCGGCGACGGGAGAGTGGAGCGGTTTCTACGTGGACTGGGGGCGAGAGATCGCCAAGCTTCTGGACGTCGAGATCGAATTCGTCGAGACGACCTGGGGCAATCTCGCCGCTGATTTCCAGGCCCACCGCATCGACATGGCATTCGGCGTCAATCCGAATCCGCAGCGCGGCCTTGTCGTGGACTATGTGCTCGAGCCCATCGTCGAGGGCGTGTGGACCATTCTCGCGCGCGACGGTTTCGAGGTGAAGACCTGGCGCGAGCTGAACAGGCCCGAAGTGCGTCTGGTGGCCCAGTCCGGCAGCACGATGCAGGTCATCGCCGAAACCATGGCGCCGGAAGCGGACATCATTCTGGTCAAGACGCGCGATCTAGCGGTGCTCGAGATCCAGTCCGGCCGCGCCGACGCAATCGTGCTCGCCGACCAGAATGCCGCCCAGCTGCACAAAGCCGGAATAGGCAAGGCAATCGTGCCCGAGCCGGTATTGCGCAATCCGATGATGACCGCCGTTCCCCGGAAAGAAGGGAATGCCGGTTTCATGAACGTGCTCGCCAACTGGTCGATCCAGCAGCGCACGCTCGGCCTGGCCTGCGCCAAGATCACGAAGTACATGCAGGAAAGAGGGATCGACCTGTCCGTCGTGCCTCAGTCCGGCAAATATTGCTGACATTCTCAGGGCCGGAAGCCTTGCGGCTTCCGGCCACAGTCGTCCGTCAGACGGCGCCATGGTCCTCCTCCTGCGTCCGCGCCAGCAGGAACACCCGTTCGGGGGTTCGAGAACATATACCGGCTGCACCGACGGCTCGATATCGGAGAGCAGCTTTCGATCGCGCACGGGGCTGGGCAGACGCCCCCTCGGTGTGGCAGGGAGCATCGCCGCGAGGGAGAGGGCGCGGGAGCGGTCATTGGGGTCTGGTATTTCTTACGGTATTTGTGGATTCGTTGCTTTGTAAGTCATTGATCTGTATGAGATTGGAGTGATGTTCGAGTGGGAAGGGGAGCGTCGCTACTGACCCCGGACCATCTCGTCGGTGACGTCGCGGCCGGTGTGGCGCGGCACGATCAGGCGGTCCGTCGCAAATCCCTGCGACCGGGCCGAAGCGAGGAACTCCTCGCGCAGGCCGGTTTCCACTTCGGGCTCGCGGGCAAGCAGCCAGAGATAGCGCCGGTCGGGGGATCCGACCAGCGCAACGCGGTAGTCCGGATCGATCCTGAGCACCCAGTAGTCGCCGCTGGTGAACGGGATCCAGCGCAAGGCCTGCGGCAGGAAACTCACCTTCAGCCGCGCCCGCGACTCGTCGACCGGAGTCGCCTGGCCCAAGGCCTGCTTCGGCTTGCCGTCACCGTCGAAGCAGCGATTGTCGACCCGCACAGTGCCATCCGGATTGAGCGAATAGCGGGCGGTGATGTCGGTTGCGGTCTCGTCCTCATGACGGATCGGCAAGCGGCAGATCTCGTACCATTTGCCGAGATAGCGGCCGAGATCGAGTGAAGGGATGGATGTAACGCCGTTGCTGCTGGTCATCGGTACCTCCGGACCGGCACAACACACAACCGCCCGGCAAGGTTCCGGATGATCTTTCGCCGGTTTTGGTTATATTGAAGTACACACAAATCGAATCGCATCGGGGGAGCAGATGTGGGATTTCAGCATCGGCCGCGCATTGGCGATGATGGTGCAGACGCTGCCCTTCATCCTGCTTCGCATGGCGGTCTATTTCGGCGTTGCGGTCGGCTACGTGCTGGTAACCGGGACAGGCGCCGGCATCGGCTACGGCATTGGCGGGTTCGGCGACGAGGAATTCCGTGCCGGCTCGACCTTCTGGGGCGGGCTGATCGGGTTCGGCCTGTTCGCCGCGGCGATGTACTGGGCGCGCGAGTACATTCTCTATCTCGTCAAGGCCGGGCACATTGCGGTCCTGGTCGAGCTGCTCGATGGCAAACCGATGCCCGAAGGCCGCTCGCAGATCGCCCATGCCGCGGAAACGGTGAGATCGCGTTTTGCGCAGGCAAGCGTGCTCTTTGCCATCGATCAGCTGGTCAAGGGCGTGATCCGCGCCATTACCGGCCTGGTGCGCGGTATTCTTTCCGTCCTGCCATTGCCCGCGGTGCAGCAACTTGCCGGCATATTGCACGCCTTCCTGCGTGTCGCCGTCGGTTTCATCGACGAGGTCATCCTCGCGCACGCAATCCGGACCCGGTCGGACGATCCGTGGAATTCGGCCAGGAATGCGCTGGTCCTGTACGGACAGAATTACCGGGTGATGCTGCGCAACGCCGCCTGGCTGGCCGCCTTCATCTACCTGCTGAGCTTCGTGGTCTTTCTCGTCATGCTGGCGCCGGCGGCGCTCGTCGTCTACCTCATGCCCGGGGCCTGGGCGGCGGGCGGCGTGGTCTTCGCGCTGATCTTTGCCTGGAGCGTCAAGGCCGCTTTGCTGGAGCCCTTCGCCATCGCCTGCATGATGCAGGTCTTCTTCCGCACGATCGAGGGCCAGCAGCCCGATCCGCAATGGGAGGCGAAGCTGGAGCAGATGTCGGCGCATTTCCGCAAGCTCAAGGCGCGGCTCGGCCGGGCTCCGGTCGGCGCACCTCGCGGCGAGCCTGCGTAAGACCGCGCCTCAGCCGAAGATGCGACGGCGGAAATTGGCGACGGTCTCGCGGATGATCAGCGGCCCGAGGGTGGGCGGCGTCAGGTCGATCTCGATGCCGAGAACATGAAGGCGCGCATGGAAGGCGCGCGCATAGGCGGTGCCGTGAACCAGGCGGACGGCGTCCTTTGCCGTCGTGACCAGTTCGAGACCTTGTGCGCTTGCCTCCTCTTCGAGCTGGCGCAGATCCTCGTCGCGATAGGGATAATGGTCCGGAAACTCGCGGGTCCGAACGATTTCCGCGCCGGTACCTGACAGGGTGAGGAAGAACTTCGCCGGATTGCCGATCCCGGCAAAGGCCAGCATGCGCCGGCCGGCGAAATGCTCGGGCCGGACCACCCGGGTCATCGCCGAATAGACCGGCAGTCCCGCCCGGGCGGCGCGGCGGATGACGGGCACTGCGTGACGGCCCTCATCGAGACGAAGGATCGCATGGGCGTGACGCAGCTGGGTGCGTATCGGAGCACGCAGCGGACCGGCGGGCAGCACATGGCCGTTGCCGATGCCACGATGCCCGTCGACGATCAGCAGCCCGTAATCATCGTGCAGCCGACGGCTCTGGAACCCGTCATCCATGATGGCGAAGTCGCAGCCCTGCTCGAGCAGGAGCCGGACGCCCTGCATGCGGTCGGCGGCGACCGCTACCGGCGCCTCGCGCGCCAGCAGCAGCGGCTCGTCGCCCGAATGCCAGCTTGCATGGGTATCGGGGTCGACGAGATGCGGGCCGGAATGGCTGCCGCCATAGCCGCGCGTCAGGAAACCGGGCTTCAGCCCGGCCTGCCGCGCCTGCCTTGCCAGCAGGATGGCGACCGGCGTCTTGCCGGCGCCGCCCACGGTGAAGTTGCCGATGCAGAGCACGGGAATCGCGGCTGCGGGCGGGCGCGCCATGTCCATGCGCCTGCCAGAAACCATGCCGTAGATGAGGGAGGCGGGATAGAAGAGCCAGGGTCGCCAGTCGGATTCGTTCCACCAGAACGGTGGTGTCTCGGAGGTCATGTCTTGCCTGGCACCTGCTGGTCTCTCTCGAGGCGTGCCTTGACCACGAGCGGCTGCACATAGGGTTCGAGCGCCTTGAGCGTGCGGCGCAGCGCGCCCCGCATCTGGTCCATGGTGGCGCGGCCCGCCAGGATCATGCGCTGGCGCTCGTCGCGATCCTGCAGCAGTTCGAAGACGGTCGCGCACAGAGTGCGGGCATCGGGAACCAGCCGCGCCCCGCCGCCTTCCAGCAGCATGTCGTAGGTCTCGCGGAAATTGTGCACCGCCTGGCCGGCAATGATCGCCGTATCGAGCACGGCAGGCTCCAGCGGATTCTGGCCGCCCCCATTCGGTACCATGGAGCGGCCGACAAAGGCGATTTCGGTGAGGCGCAGATAGAGGCCCATCTCGCCGATCGTGTCGCCGAGCAGGATGTCGGTATCCGGCGTGACCGGATCCTGGAAGCTGCGCCGGGCCACCACCAGCCCCATGGCGTTGAGCTGGCTGTGAATGGCGTCGGCGCGCTCGGGATGACGGGGAACGATGATGGTCAGCAGATCCAGCATGCGCTTGCGCAGCTGCAGATGGATGCGCGCCGCGAGCAACTCCTCGCCGGGATGGGTGGATATTGCCGCCCAGTTCGGACGCTGGCCGATCTGCCGGCGCAGGACGCTGAGCGCCTCGGCCGGATAGGGCGGAATCTCCATGTCGACCTTGAGGTTGCCGGACACCGTCACCGGCCGGGCGCCGAGGAGCCGGAAGCGCTCGCCGTCCTGTTCCGACTGGGCGACGACATGCGCCAGATTCTCGAACAGCGCTTCGGAGACGCGCGGGATCCTGCGCCATGAATTGAAGGAGCGGTCGGAAAGGCGTCCATTGACGAGCACCTGCGGAATGCGCTTTGCGCCCAGCTCCAGGATCGTCATCGGCCAGATTTCCGACTCGGCGATCACCGCGAGATCCGGGCGCCAATGCTCGAGGAAGCGGCTCACCGCCGGGCGCAGGTCGAGCGGCACATATTGATGGATCGCCATGCCGGCGAGACGGTCCGCCACCACCTGCGCCGATGTGACCGTGCCGGTGGTCATCACCACATTCAGCCCCAGCGCGTGGAAATGCGTCACCAGCGGCACCACGGCCATGGATTCGCCGACACTGGCCGCATGCACCCAGACCAGCGGGCCGCCTTCCGGGCGCGGGATCGAGGCATAGCCGTAGCGCTCATGCCGGCGGGACCGCTCTTCCTTGCCCTTGGCAGCGCGCCAGTTGACATATCCGCCGATCAGCGGGTAGGCCGCCGAGCCCGCCAGGCGATAGGCCGACAACATTGTGCGTGCCCAACGTTCGCTCATGCGTTGCGGTCCACCCTCCGATAGGCTTCGTCGGTCGCCGCGTCGAGCCTTGCCGTCAGGGCAACGCGCAGCTCTTCGAGCCTGTCGTCGCTCACGCTCCGGGGAACCTGCACGGGCTCTCCGATGATGAAGCACTTGCGTCCGAAAGGCAGATTGATCGTCGTCTTGTCCCAGGTCCGGTGCAGGACCCTGCGGCGGCTGGTGGCGATGGCGATCGGATAGACCGGCCGCCCGGAGATCCGCGCCAGCATCAGCGAACCCGAAGTCGCCTGTCGCGGCGCGTGCCGGTTATCGGCGACCATGAAGACGGTCATCCCTTCGCCGAGACGATTGCGCAGGGCGATCAGCGCGCGCACGCCGCCCTTCGAGGCGGAGCGACGGCTGGGATCGCCGCCCGAGCCGCGCACCGGTTCGATGCCGAAGGTCCTGGCCAGGATCGCGTTGATTTCCGCATCCGCACTGCGCGAGAACATCGCCGCGACCGGCTGGCCGCGGGGCCTCAGGGTCGGCATGAGGAGATGCTGGCCGTGCCACATGACGAAAATGGATCCGCGCAGCGGGACGAGGTCGCGTTGAATGTCATGACTTCCCTCGACCCAGCGATTGGTCAGATAGGTGAAGCGGAGAAACAGGTGGATCGCCCAGGCGATCGCATATTTCAGGACTGCCGATTCCGCCAGCGGCCGCCGGATCTTGCGCCAGAGCGACTTCATCCTGGCCGTCTCGACCGGGCGATCACCGTGCCCGGCCCGTTCCTGCCACGTGGGGAGATCGGTGTCTTCCTTCATGAATCAGCTGTCGGACCCCGAATCAGGATCGAGCAGTTTGTGCAAATGTACAATAAAATAGCGCATATGTGCATTGTCGACGGTCGCCTGCGCCTTGGCGCGCCAGGCGCGTTCGGCCGACTTGTAATCCGGATAGATGCCGACGAGGTCCAGTCTTTCCAGATCCCGGAAGCGGACGCCCTCAAGGGATTCGAGTTCGCCTCCGAATACGAGATGCAGCAACTGCCGCGAGCTTCCTTCCGTCACCGGTCGTTCCCCATTTCATGCGCCCGCACGCTTGCCTGAAGGCGGGCGAGAAGTTCGCCGCTGCCGACGATCATCTCTCCGTGGCGGCGATCCTGACCGGAATAGCGCAACCGGTCGCCGCGGTCATCCAGAATTGCGCCGCCGGCTTCCTCGACGATCAGATCGGCCGCGGCAAGATCCCAGTCATGAGCATTGGGGCGCACGAAGGTCGCGTCCAGCCTGCCGTCGGCGACCATGGCGATACGGTAGGCAAGCGACGGCACATAGTCGGCCGGCTGCAAGCGCCGGCGCAGCTCGTGCGGAACTCGGTCGAGCATGTATTTCGGCCCGGCAATATTCAGGATCCCGCCGGGCTTGCCGACTGCGATCCGTTCGCCGTTGCGGGTCGCGCCGCCGCCCCGCAACGCCAGAAAAACCTCCTCGCGCGCCGGGCAATGGAGCACACCGGCCATCGGCCTGCCGGCGTGCACGATGGCGATGCTGATGCACCAGAGCGGCTTGCCTTCGATGAAGGCGCGGGTTCCGTCGATCGGATCGACGACAAAGACCGGCGCACCTTGCGGCGCATCGGGAGCATGCCCCACATCTTCCTCGGACAGCCAGCCATATTCCGGGCGGGCCGCGAGCAATTCCTCCCGCAACAGGCGGTTCACGGCGAGGTCCGCTTCCGTGACCGGGGAATTCCCGTTCTTCAGCCAGACTTCGGGATTGCGGCCGAAATAGCGCATGGCAAGCACGCCCGCGGCCGCCGCGGCGGCATCGAGAAGCGCCAGATCGGCCTGTGCCGGAGAGTCAGGAGCCGGCAATGGTCATTCCCTCGATGAGCAACGTCGGCGCGGCAATGGCAAAATTGCGGTCGAGATCGTTCGCAGCCGTGACGTGCAGGAACATGTCCCTGAGATTGCCGGCAATGGTGACCTCGGATACGGGCCAGGCGATCTGCCCGTTCTCGATCCAGAAGCCGGAAGCGCCGCGACTATATTCACCCGTGACCAGGTTGACTCCCTGGCCGAAGACTTCGGTGACGTAGAAGCCGTCGCGGATGCTGCCGATCAGCTCTTGCGGAGTGGCCGCCCCGGGCTCGATGGACAGGTTGGTCGGCGCCGGCACCACGGAGGAGCCGGAGCGGACGCCGCGCCCATTGGTCGCAAGGCCGAGCTGGCGGCCGGTCGAGGTCGACAGCAGCCAATGGCGCAGTACGCCGTCCTCGACCAGCGTCAGCGGCGTACCCTGCACGCCCTCGCCGTCGAACGGGCGCGAAGCGGGGCCGCGCCGGCGCAGCGGGTCGTCGCGGATCACGATGGATTCCGGCATGATCCGGCTGTCCATGGCATCGCGCAGGAAGCTGCTCCCGCGCGCCACGGAGGCGCCGTTGACGGCGCCGGCGAAATGACCGGCAATGCTGCGCGCGACGCGCGGGTCGAACACCACCGCATGCCTGCCGGTCGCCGCCTGGCGCGAGCCGAGCCGGCGCACCGCCCGCATGCCGGCATTGCGGCCGATGACGGCAGGCTCCTCGAGCTCGTCATGATGCGTGCGCGAGCAATAATCGTAATCGCGTTCCATGCCGGTGCCCTCACCGGCAATGACGCTGACCGAACGCGAGAATCTCGACACCCGGTATTGGCCGAGAAATCCGCCGGAAGTCGCGAGCACCATGCCGCCGGATCCGGCAGATGCGGAGCTGCCGCCGGAATTGGTGATGCCGGGCACGGCGAGCGCCGCCTCCTCTGCTTCCAGCGCCGCCTCCTGCAGCGCGGCGGCGCCGATTTCGGCCGGATCGAACAGGTCGAGATCCGGGATTTCCCGTGCGATGCGCTCCGGGTCGGCAAGACCCTGAAACGGATCCTCCGGCGAAACCCGGGCCATGGCCACGGCGCGTTCGGCCAGCCTGTCGGGATCGCTTGCGGCGGGCGCCGCGATACTGGCGACGCGCCTGCCGACGAAGACCCGCAGGGAAACATCGTCGCTTTCCGCCGACTGCGTCGCCTCGACCTTGCCGAGGCGCACCGTCACCGAGGTGGAGCGGGAACGCGCGACAACGGCATCGGCCGCATCCGCTCCCGCCCGCCGGGCAGCCTCGACCAGCCGGGCGACATGCCCGGTCAGCTCGTCCATGTCATCGCTCCGGCTCATCGATCCTGTCCGTTCCGGCTACCCGCGTCCGCATGCCTCATTTAGTGCCTTTCATGCTGAAATGGAATTCTCCCGGATCCGGCCTGCCTGACGGTCAGGCTGTCGCGGCGGCAATCGCGCGCCTGCGCGAAAAAGCCTCGACCGCCTCCTCGATTCCCTGCTTCAGCTCGCCGCGGATCGACGCGCATTCCTTCAGGATCGTGTCGATCTTGAAGAAGTCGAGCACGCGGAAACCCGAGACTTTCGGGCGCAGGAAGATGTCGGGCCGGCGAAGGGCCAGCATGTTGTTGGTGATGGACTGCATCATGAGCTGCGACGTGCCGAACATCAGGTCGAACGAGGTCGGCATGCGAATGCCGCTTCCCGACGGAGCGCCGGCGACATCGATGGCAATGACGATGTCCGCCCGGTCGAGCAGGAGGTCGTAGGGCACCGGATTGTAGATGCCGCCATCGATCAGGATGCGTCCGTCGCGGCGGATCGGCCGGAACAGGCCGGGAATTGCCGCCGAGGCCGCCAGCGCCGAATAGAGATCGCCCTGTTCCTGCACCACCAGCCTGTGCCCGTAATAATCGGTTGCGGTCACCCGTAGCGGGATCTGCAGGTCCGCGAACCGTTCCGGCAATTGCTGCGGCAGCAGGGCCCGCAGCAGCCGCTCGATGTCGAACTGGGTGAAGCGGAACCCGGCTCCGGCAATCAGGCCATTGCCGCCGCGGCGCGCCTGCCAGATGCGGCGCACGATCTCCGCCCGGTTCGACAGCAGGCCGGTCGCATAGGCGCGGATATCGCTGCCGGACATTCCGGCGGCCATGCCGGCACCCATGATGGCGCCGATCGAGGAACCGGAAATGGCGACGGGCCGGATGCCGAGCTCGTCGAGGATCTCGATGACATGGATATGCGCGAGGCCCCGGGCGCCGCCGCCGCCGAAGGCGACCGCGAATGTCGGCCCTCCGGCCGCCGGCAGGCTCGGAGGGGGGCGGTCCATCAGCGGTTCCCTCCGTCGTCGCGGCCGACGATCATGATGGAAGGCGGTGTGGCGAACAGCCGCGCCGCCACCGACCGCGTTTCGTCCAGCGTCACCTGTTCGAGCAGTCCGGCCCGCCGCTCCATGTAGTCGATGCCGAGATCCTCGATCTGCAGCTCCACCAGCGTGCGCGCGACCGAGCCCGAAGAAGTCAGGTTGGAGACGGCATAGCCGCCGATCACCGTGCGCCTGGCCGCTTCGAGCTCCTCCGGCGAGGGTCCTTCCGCGGCCATTCGCCGGACCTCGGCGAGAATCACGTCCAGCGCCTCGCCGGCGCGGGCGGCCTGCGTCGCCGTCGACACCATCAGCGCCGAAGAATGGTCGAGATTTGCCAGGTAGGAGTTGACGCCATAGGCGAGGCCCCGCTTCTCGCGCACCTCCTTGTAGAGGCGTGACGAGAAGGTGCCGCCGCCCAATATGTGATTCATCAGATAGGCGGCAAAGAACTGCGGATCGGAGCGCTTGACCCCGGGCCATGCCAATCGCAGCGACGACTGCGGCAGGTCATATTCGACATGCAGCCTTTTACCGAAATTGAGGTGGGCGTCGGCGACAGGCTCGAGGTCCGGCTCGGCCGGCAGCTCGCCGAAAATGCGGTCGAGCATGGCGCTGGCCGTCTCCGCGTCGATGGCGCCGACAATGCCGACGAAAAGCTCGCCGCGCGCGAACAGCCTGCGGTGCATGGCGTGCAGCTCGTCGGGCGTGATCGCGGCGAGGGTTTCGGGCGTCCCTTCCTCGCGCCGCGCATAGGGATGGTCACCGTAAAGCAGCTCGGCCCAGCGATGGGCGGCCTGGGTGGACGGATCTCGCTCGCGTGCGCGGATCGAACCGGTGAGCTGGGCGCGAATTCGTTCGAAAGGCTCGTCGTCGAAACGCGGCTGCGTCACCGCAAGGCGCACCAGCTCGACGGATTCGTCGCGCTTTTCCGACAGCATGCGCACCGAACCGTAAATGGCGTCGGGATGCGAGCTGAACGACATTTCCACGCCGACCTCGTCCATGCGGTCCTGGAATGCATCCGCGTCCAGATCGCCGGCGCCCTCGTCGAACATGCCGGTCATCAGGCGCGCCATGCCTTCCCTGCCCTGGGGATCCTGGGTCGAACCGCCGCGGAAGGCGAATTCCACCGCGATCAGCGGCACGGTGTAGTCCTCGACCAGCCAGGCCGTCACGCCGCCCGTGGACCGGATTTCGCGAATGTCGATCTGGGCCCGCGCCGGCAGGCACAAAAGGGCGAGTGCGAGCAGCGCGCCGAACAGGGGCAGGGGATGGAAGGGTCTTGACATCATGGCGCCTGCTCCCGCGTCTCCGCCGGAAGGAGATAGGCGGTGGTCGGATGTTTCAGATAGCTGACCGCGACCTCCCGCACCTGCGCGGCGCTGACCGACCGGATGCGTTCCGGCCACTCGAGGACGTCGGCCACCGTGCCCCCGGTCGTCAGGGTGGACCCGAAGATGCGCGCCATGGTCGACTGGCTGTCACGCGCGAAGATCATGTTGCGCACCAGCCTGTCCTTGGCGCGTTCCAGCTCGGCTTCACCGACACCGTCGGCGACGATCTTTGCGATCTCGGCATCGATCGCCGCTTCGAGCTCCTCGAGGGTGGCCGGCGCCCGGGGCGTGCCGCCGACGGAAAAGCTGGTGGGATCGAGCGCCGTGCCGCGATACCAGGCCGAGACATTCTGGGCGATGCCCTGGCGCACGACGAGTTCCTGATAAAGGCGGCTGCGCACGCCGCCGCCGAGGATCTCGGCCAGCAGTTCCAGCGCCTCCGCGTCGCTTGCCGCGCCGCTCCGGTATTGCGGCACCAGCCAGAAGCGCCGCATGGACGGCACCGTGATGCGCGCATCGGCCAGCGTCACTGTCCGCGCCGTATTGTGCTCCGGCTCCTGCGGACGCAGGCGCGGCCCGAGGTCCGGATTGGGCGCGATCCGCCCATAGGTGGATTCGGCGAGCCGCCGCACCTCGTCGACCTCGACATCGCCGGCAACGATCAGGATCGCATTGTTGGGCGCATAGTGGCGGCGGTAGAAGTGCATTGCGTCATCGAGATCCAGCTCCTCGAGCTCGTGCATCCAGCCGATGACCGGAATCCGGTAGGGATGGTTCTGGAACAGCGTCGCATCCGTTTCCTCGGCCAGAAGCGCCTGCGGGCTGTTCTCCACGCGCGACCGGCGCTCTTCCAGGACCACGTCGCGCTCCGTGCGCACGATTTCCTCGTTGAGCACGACATTGCGCATGCGGTCCGCCTCGAATTCCATCATCGTGCCCAGCGCCTCGGGTGCCACGCGCTGGAAATAGGCGGTGTAGTCGTTGGAGGTGAAGGCGTTTTCCTCGCCGCCAATGGCGTCGACCGCCGCCGAGAATTCCCCGGCGGGATGATTGGTCGTGCCCTTGAACATCAGATGCTCGAGGAAATGGGCGACGCCGGATTGTCCGGCGGGATCGTCGGCGCTGCCGACCTTGTACCAGACCATGTGCGTGACCACCGGCGCGCGCCGGTCGGGAATGACGACCGCTTCCATGCCATTGTCGAGCCGGAAGGTGGCGACCGCCGATTCCTCCGCGCCCGCGGCCGGCGCCGCCGCCAGGCAGAGGAGCGCCAGGCCCGCACCGCGCAATGAACTCGTCCAGCGTCGCATTCCTTCAGTCTCTCCTGTCGATCCGGCTGAGGCCGCCCCTGCATCCATATAGGCAGGCAATGGCGGCTGGAAAGAGGAGCCAGGTCAAGAATCTGTGCCCGGCGAGCCGCGCCACGACAGGAGATGCAGGACGGTGGCGCCATGGCCGACCCGGTCGATTGGCTCGAACCCAGCCGGCGTCTCGAACCCGGCGGCAGCGGCTTCCTCCACGATGGCAAGGGCGCCGGCCTCGAGCCAGCCGCCCTCTGCCGCCGAACGCAGCGCCGCTTCGCCCAGCCTCCTGCCATAGGGCGGGTCGGCGAGCAGCAGGCTGAAGGGCTGCATGGTTCCGGCCGGTCCGAGCCGGGTGGCATCGCGCCGGAAGATGCGCGAGCGGCCCTGCAGCCCGAGCTCCTCGACATTGTCCCGGATCAGGGCGCGGGCCCCGGCGGCGATCTCGACGAACAGGCAGAAGCGGGCGCCGCGCGAAAGCGCCTCCAGGCCGAGGGCGCCGGTGCCGGCAAACAGGTCGAGGACCCGTGCCTCGTCGAGCAGCCCGGCAAAGCGGTGCTGCAGGATGTTGAACAGCGTCTCGCGCATGCGGTCCGAGGTCGGGCGGGTGGAATCGCCCGTCGGCGCACGCAGGCGGCGGCCGCGAAACTCACCGGCGACGATCCGCATGGCTCCCGCCCTTGCGCCGCGCCGGTCCGTTGTGCTTGCCCGGCCTTTTCGGCGCCGGTTTGCCTTTCTTCTGCTTCAGGCCGGAAGGACCGAGCGGCCTTGCATCGGGCGCGCGCCAGACATTGGCCGTACGGGTCCGCAGCTCCTCGGCCGGATCCTGCTTGCGCCCCGCGCCGGGCCGGCGCGCATCCTTGCCTCGCGGTTCCGGCCGTGTCCGCAGCCTTTCCAGCGCCTTTTCGCGCGTGAGCGGAGCGGACCGCGCGCCTGCCGGTGCCTCCGCCGGTCGTGGTGCCGGTCCCTTGGGCACGTTGCGGACCGGCGCGTCGAAATCCGCCCCGGCCTCGGCGATCAGGCGCGGGCCGAGCTGGTCGCGCAGCGTGCGGCCGCGAACCTCGACGATCTGGCCCTCCGGCAATTCCGCGAGCTGGAACGGCCCGTAGGAGATGCGGATGAGGCGCGCCACCTGGAGACCGAGCGCCCCGAGCACGTTGCGCACCTCGCGGTTCTTGCCTTCGCGCAGTGCAACGGTCAGCCAGGCATTGCTTCCCTGCTTGCGGTCGAGCGTCGCCTCGATGGCCCCGTACAGCACACCATCGACGGAGATGCCGTTCCTGAGCTCTTCCAGCGCCGCCGGGTCGACTTGGCCATGGACACGGACGCGATAGCGGCGGAGCCATCCGGTCGAGGGGAGCTCGAGCACGCGGGCAAGACCGCCATCATTGGTCAGGAGCAGCAGGCCTTCGGTTGCGTAGTCCAGCCGGCCGACGGTCACGAGGCGCGGCAGGCCCTCGGGCAGCAGGTCGAAGATCGTCCTGCGTCCTTCCGGATCGCGATCGCTGGTGATCGTGCCCGCCGGCTTGTGGAACAGGAACAGCCGCGTGCGCTCGCGCTGCGGCAGGAGCTCGCCGTCGACGCGGATCACATCCTTGTCCGTGACATTGACCGCGGGAGATTGCAGCACCTTGCCGTTGACGCTCACGCGCCCGGCCGCGATCATCGTCTCGGCCTCGCGGCGCGAGGCGATGCCGGCACGCGCCAGCCGCCGGGCAATGCGCTCGCCACCGGGCGAGGCAGGACGGCCCTGCTCCTTCCCTACGGCGCGGCGCGGTCTGGCGGGCCGCTTCTTTCCTGTCTCGGACATATGGAGTTCCCGATACGCACTGGCTAAATACTCGCGGTCGACATTGCGGCGATCGACAATATGGTGGCAGAGGGCATGACCGTCGGCCATCCGGCTTCTACCAGCTTCCTTCCGGGGTTGCGAGAACTATGAGCGACAAACCCATGAACCTCGCGCTCGCCGAGGCAGAAGCAGCGGCGCAACGTGGCGAAGTCCCGGTCGGTGCGGTCATCCTGCTGGATGGCGAGGTGCTGGCGCGCGCCGGCAACCGGACACGCGAACTCGACGACCCCACCGCCCATGCCGAGATGCTGGCGATTCGCGAGGCATGCCGCCGGATCGGCAGCCAGAGGCTGGCCGGCGCCAGCCTGCATGTCACGCTCGAGCCCTGCGCCATGTGCGCCGCCGCCATCAGCTTTGCCCGCATCCGCCGCCTGTATTACGGCGCGCCGGATCCGAAGGGCGGCGCGGTCGAGAATGGCGTGCGCTTCTATTCGTCCCCGACCTGCCACCACCGGCCGGAGGTCTATTCCGGCATGGACGAGGCGAGGTCGCGGGCGCTCCTGGCCGGCTTCTTTGCGCGCCGGCGCGAGTAGGTCCCGCCGGGCCGGATCCGTGCTCGAAAGGAGACGCCGCGGCTCAGAGCCAGGGCACCATGTCGCGCCAGCTTCTCTTGCCGCCCTTCTTGCGCGCTTCGGCCTCGCGCTTGCGCTCCTTCTTGGCCTCGTCCTCGCCAATGTCGTCGGTAGGCGCGGTGGGTGCGGGCGCCCGGTACTCCAGCGGCGGCTCGGACAGGAACCGGCGCACTTCCGGATTGCCCTGGCGGGCCACTGCGAGGCGGCGGTTGAATTCTTCGCGGCGGCTGGCGGCGCTGACCGGTACGGTCTGGTTGCGCATGACTTCGGGGCTCATCGGGTCCAGCAGCGCCACGTCCGGCTTGTCGCTGCGCACGGTCGGCCGGAAGGACGGATCGTCGCGATTCTCGGTCGCCTCGGCGCGAATGCGGGCGCGCCGCTCTTCCGGCGATTCCGGCCACACTCCGGTTCCGGCTTCGACCACGCTCTGCTGCGGCGGCGGCAGCTCTGCCCGGTTTGCCGGCGTCACCAGCTTCGGGCGGGGCTTGTACTCGATCCGCTCCGTCTCGCCCGGCCCCAGCGACAGGATTCCGGTCACGTCCTCGAGAAGCTGGCGTCCTGCGGTCTTGCCGGTGCCATAGGTCGGCGAACTCATGCAGCCGGTCAACGCGAACAGGGAGACCAGCGCGGCCGCGCCGATCCAACGGGACTGGTTCATGCAGGATCCTTTCGCCGACATCCGTTTCACTCTGCCGCGCATCCCGCTGCGGCACGTAGCGCGCATTGTATCAAGAAGGGGTTACTAACATGTTTGCCCGCGCAAGGGCAATTGCCGGCGCTCATAACCTTCCCGCCGCGGCCAGCTCGCGCAGGGCCGCCGCATCGCGGGCGGACACGTCCGGAAAGTCCGGGTCGCTGCCGACATCGAGCGTATAGCGCCAGGAGCGCGCGCATTTGCGCCCCTGGGCCGGCCGGACCTCGACGGCAACGCCGTCGACATCGTCCAGGCGGAACGCGTCCGCGCCCGGTTCACCCTCACCCAGCTCGAAGCCGCTGGTGATGCAGATCTCGGCCATGTCGACGCTGGCGATCACCGCGCGCAGCGCCGGATCGGCAATATGGACAAGCGGAGCCGCCTCCAGCGACGAGCCGATGCGCTTCTCCCGGCGCTCGATCTCCAGCGCGCCGGTGACGACGCGGCGCACCCGCCGGACAAGACGCCATTTCGCCGCCAGTTCCTCGTCCAGCCACGCCTCCGGCACCGGCGGGAACTGCTCCAGATGCACCGAGACCGACTCGGGATGGCGCTCCTGCCAGGCTTCCTCGGTGGTGAAGGGCAAGAGGGGCGCCAGCCATTTGACCGTGCAGTCGAACAGGACGCGCACCACATGCATGGCGGACTTGCGCCGCAGGC
>CAYLSN010000035.1:0-289 GCA_964386015.1 uncultured Rhizobiaceae bacterium
TGGCGCGCTGGCGCAGCACATGGCCGGCGGCCCGGATACGCCCGGCCAGGGTGTCGCCCGAACGGTCATCGGCCAGGGTGCGCGTATCCGAGACGGTCAGCACTGCGATGCCGACGGGAACGAACTGCCGTTCTGCGCTCATCGGGGCCCCTCCTCTCCTTGCCGCGGCGTAGATGCCTCCATGACGAACCATTCCGGCCGGGCAGCGCGGATTGCCGCCGCCGCCGCCCGCATGGCGCCTTCTTCGGCGAACAGACCATAGCAGGTCGCACCCGAACCGGACATTCGC
>CAYLSN010000035.1:299-15684 GCA_964386015.1 uncultured Rhizobiaceae bacterium
GCCCCGGAACCGGCGAGTGCCTCCAGCGCCACCGAGACTTCGGGGACAAGCTCGCATGCCGCCGCCTCGAGATCGTTGCGCGTCTGGCCGAGCCAGCCGATCCAGGCCCGAAGATCGACCGTATCCGGCAGGGGCGGCAGTCCCGCATTGTCGCGGGCGGCGAGCAACCGGAAGACTTCGGCGGTCGCGACCGCCACGCCCGGATTGACCAGCAGCAGCGGCAGGGCGGGGAGCGTCCCGACTTCGCGGACCCGCTCGCCGATACCGCCGGCAAGGAGCGGACGCGCATGCAGGCACATGGGCAGGTCGGCGCCGAGCGCCAGCGCCAACTCCGCCAGCTCCGCCGCCGCAACCGGCAGGCGCCACAGCTTCGCCAGCGCCTTCAGTGCCGCCGCCGCATCGCTCGAACCGCCACCGATCCCGGCCGCCACGGGAAGATTCTTTTCCAGCGCGATCCGCATCGGCGGGCACTCATGCGCCGGAAAACGGGCGCGCAGGAGATCGCGGGCCGCAGTGACCAGATTTTCCGGCTGGCCGGCCAGGGCGGCGGCGAAGGGACCGTGAATCTCGAATTCGTCATGCTTCGCGGGACCGATCGCGAGCCGGTCGCCCGGTCCGGAAAAGACGACCAGCGTCTCGAGCAGATGCAGGCCGTCGTCGCGCCGCCCGACCACATGCAGGGCAAGATTGACCTTGGCGGGCGCCAGCACCTCCGCATGCATCGGCGGGGTCAGTCCTTCTCGACCCGGTAGACGCCGGTGACCGGGTCCCTGACCAGCGTGCCCTGCACGCCGTTCGCCGCTTCCCGCTCGGCGCGCCGCACCCGCCGGTGGACACGTTCGGCCTCGCGCCGGAAAGCGCGGTATCCGAGCCAGCCGACCGCCGCCGCCGCGGCGAAGATCAGAAGATGTGGCACCTTTCCGCCCTCTGCCTGCACAGGTTGGATTCAGAGGCCATGGCGACTCCACCATGCCCGTTCCTCGAGCGCCCCGATCAGCCCGCCGCCGATCGCCGCGCCCATTGCCGCACCGGCCGCCTCGCCCCGCGACATGCCCCAGAACCTGCGGCCGAACAGGCTTCGCGGCGCCGCGATCAGGCGCAGCTTCGTGTCGGGACCGTAGCGGGCCTTGAGGAAGGAGCGCATCTCGCCGAGCGAATCGACCAGTCCCAGCTCCATGGCGCGCTCCCCGGTCCAGAACTCGCCGGTGAACAGATCCGGATCATCGGCAAGGCGCGGCCGCCGTGCCTTGACCATGTCGATGAAGACCTGGTGAATGGCCGACTGGATTGCCTTCAGCCGCTCGACATCTTCCGCTTTCTCCGGCTGAAACGGATCGAGCATCGACTTGTTCCGCCCGGCCGTGTAGACGCGGCGCTCGACGCCGATCCTGCGCAGGAGTTCGGGAAAGCCGAAGGTCGCCGAGACGACCCCGATCGAACCGACGATCGACATCGGATCGGCAATGATCTCGTCGCCAGCGAGCGCGATCATGTAGCCGCCGGATGCCGCGACATCTTCGACGAAGACCAGCACCTTCTTGTCCTTCTCGACGGCGAGATCGCGGATGCGGCTGTAGATCAGGCGCGACTGCACCGGCGACCCGCCCGGACTGTTGACGGCAAGGGCGACCGCGGGCGCCTGCCGGTCCGCAAACGCCTTCTCCAGCATGGCGGCCACGCCGGCGAGCGACAGGGACGGGCGCAGCCCGGCGCCGCTCGCCATGATGGTGCCGTGCAGCCGCACCACGGGGATGGTGACGCCCTTGCTGCGCATGGATTCCGGCAAGATCCTGTCGAGATATTTCCGCAAGGGCTCCTCTCCTGGCTGCAACCATCCGGTTACATGTAGTCGCCGTCGCGCGCGGCGCAAGGCGCGAACAGTTCGGCTTCGCCATTGACGAGGCTTGCGGCCTCGCCGGCAAGGCGATTGTCCTTGCCTTCGTGCAGGACCAGCATCGGCAGCAGCGACAGGGGGGCGCGCGAACCCCTGACGGCGCGGAGGACGATGCGGATGGCGGGAGCGTCGGCGCGCGGATGCACCGGCCGCAGTGCAATTGCGCCGAAGCGGCCTGCCATGGCGGCGAAGAGCTCCGGCAGCATCTGCGGCCTGGCGATCAGTGCGAGGCCGCCGGACGGACGCAGGATCGCCGCCGCGGTGCGCAGCCATGCCGCAAGCTGGCCGGCCGGCAGGACATGCGCCGCACGCCGCAGCGCATCGGGGGAGGCCCGGTCCGCATCGCGATTGAACGGCGGGTTGGCGATGACGAAATCGAAGGAGCGGTCGGCAAGCCCGGCAGCGCCTCTTGCCTTTCCCGCCAGGGTGACGTCGGCGACCACAAGCCGCGCGCGGCCGGCAATCCTGCGGTTCTGTTCGAGCGCAAGGCTCTGCCGCGCATGTTCGGCCATGACCGGATGATTCTCGACCAGCGTCACCCTTGCGCCGGGACAGCGTGCGGCGACCGCCAGTCCGGCTGCCCCGGCTCCGGCGCCCAGATCGGCAAGCTCTCCCGAAAATCCTTGCGGCACCGCCGCCGCCAGCAGCATGGCGTCGAGACCGGCGCGATGGCCGCGCCCGGCCGGCTGTACAAGCCAGAAGCCACCGCGGTGGAAGGCGTCAAGGGTCGAGTCGCCGGCAAGGGTCACGGCCGATCGCGCATCTCGCCGCCAATGCCGGCATCGGCAAGGATCCTTCGCGCCTGCTGCTCGTCGTCCTCGGGCACGAGCACCCTTCGCGCCAGGATGCCGATCGAGCCTTCGGCAATGCTCATATTCTGATCGGCGATCAGCACTGCAATGCCGGCGTCGCGCAGCAGCGCCTCGGCATAGGAGAGCGTGACGGCATCGTTGGTGCGAATGAGCTCGATCATCTCCTGCGGCCTTGTCCCGGGGTCAACAAAGCGTGACCCGCAATCGCGCGGCCCGACATGCCAGCGCCAAATCGCCGCTTGAAATGGCACGGCTCGCGGCAATATGCTTGGCGAGGGTCCGTCGCGTCAAGCGGCAGGCGGGCAGGAAGGAAGGGACTGAAGCTTGGCAACTGTCGTATCCATCAAGAGCAGGGAGCCCGACCGGCCTTCCGTGCGGGCGCTACTCGAGCTGACGGCCGCCGAGATGGAACGCGTCAACGAGCTCATCCTGGCGCGGGCCGGATCGCACGTCGATCTCATCCCGCAGATCGCCGACCACCTGATCTCTTCCGGCGGCAAGCGCCTGCGGCCGATGATCACGCTCGCAGCGGCGCGGATGTTCGGTTATGAGGGCGACGACCACATCAAGCTGGCGACCAGCGTCGAATTCATGCACACGGCGACGCTGCTGCATGACGACGTGGTTGACGAGAGCGGCATGCGGCGCGGGCGCCAGACGGCACGGATGATCTGGGGCAACCAGGCCAGCGTGCTGGTCGGCGACTATCTGCTCGGCCAGGCATTCCGGATGATGGTGGAAGTGGGGTCCCTCGCGGCGCTCGACATCCTCTCGCGCGCGGCGACGGTGATCGCGGAGGGCGAGGTGATGCAGCTCGCCTCCGCCAAGAACCTCGACACGACGGAGGACGAATATCTCGGCGTCATCAACGCCAAGACGGCGGCACTGTTCTCGGCCGCGAGCGAGGTCGGGCCGGTCATTGCCGGCGCAACTCGCACCGACCAGGCGGCGCTGCGCTCCTTCGGCACCAATCTCGGCCTTGCCTTCCAGCTCGTCGACGACGCCCTGGACTATGGCGGCAATGCCCGCGACCTCGGCAAGAATATCGGCGACGACTTCCGCGAGGGCAAGGTGACCCTGCCGGTGATCCTGTCGTACCGGCGCGGCTCCGAGGAGGAACGGGCGTTCTGGCGCGCCGCCATCGAAGGCGGACAGAATGACGACGAGGCGCTCAACCGGGCAATCGGCCTGCTGCAGCGCTCGGGCGCGATCACCGATACGCTCGGCCGCGCCCGCCATTTCGGCCAGATTTCGCGCGATGCGCTGGCGCCGTTGCGTCCCGGCCCGGCCAAGGATGCGCTGATGGACGTCATCGATTTCTGCATCGGCAGGACGCATTGACGCCGCGCGCCGCCGGGTGGGCGGCTCCGACAGGCGTCACAATGGGGGCAGCGGAAAGAATGGTAGGAACATCGTGATGCACTGGATGAAATCGCTTCCGGGTGCCGCATGCGCCGTTCTCCTGGCCCTGTCGTCGACCGGCCAGGCGGCAGCGCCGGAGACCTTGCCGCCGGAGGTTCGCGTCAGCTCGCTTTCCGGCGCGTTCCTGGCGGCGCGCACGGCGGAAATCGACAATGATCTGGAAGCGGCCGTCCGCTTCTATCGCAAGGCGCTGGCCTTCGATCCGGCCAATGAGGAACTGCAGCGCAGTCTCATGCTGTCGCTGATCGCCGTCGGCGAGTTCGAAGAGGCGTTGCCGCTGGCGGAAAAGCTGAAGAATGTCGCCGAAGTCGAGCGCTTCTCCAGAGTGGCGCTCGCGGTCGACGCCATCCGCAAGGGCGAATATGCCGACGCCGAATATTATCTCGAACTGGCGCTGGCAACCGAACTCGACCGGCTGGTCGCGACGATCATGACGGCCTGGGCGACCGCCGGCAGGGGCGAGGCCGTCGAAGCCCTGGAACTGCTCGACGAAATCGACGGTCCGGACTGGTTCGCGATCTTTCTTGCCCACCATCGCGCACTGATCTCCGAGCATGCCGGACTGACCGACGAGGCGCACGCCGCCTATGAGGAAGTGACCGCCGACCGGGCGGCGGGCGGCACGGCGCCCGAAACCTATCTGCGCGCCATATTGGCGCAGGCGCGGTTTCTTGCGCGGCACGGCGAGACCCAGGCAGCGCTGGACAGCCTGGCCAGCATCGACCTTTCGCTGCCGCGGCCGGAATTCCAGGCGCTGCGCGACCAGATCGCCGCAGGCGGCGTGGTCGAGCCGCTGGTGTCCTCCCCGGCCGACGGGGCGGCCGAGATCCTGCTCAACGTCGCCACGGCGCTCAATCGCGGCGGCGGCGAGGCCTTCGTGCGGCTCTACCTGCAATTCGCGCAGGTGCTGCGGCCGGAATATGATGCCGCCCTCGTCCAGCTCGGACAGGTGGCGGAACAGCAGGGAAGGCAGGAGGAAGCGATCGGCTTCTACAGCCGGGTCAGCGCCGAGTCGCCGCTGAAGCGCCTGGCGGAAATGCAGCTCGGCCTCAACCTCGCCGATATCGACCGGACCGAGGAGGCGATCGGCCACCTCAAGGCGCTGGTCGAACAGGACCCCGACGATGTGCGCGCCTATCTCGCGCTTGGCGGCGTCTATCATTCGCGCAAGGATTTCGCCGCCGGCGCCGAGCTCTACGACCGGGCCGTCGCCCGGCTCGGAGAGCCGGATGCCGCGCACTGGAGCATCTTCTACCAGCGCGGCATCGCCTATGAGCGCCTGAAGCGGTGGGAGGAAGCAGAGCCGAATTTCCTCAAGGCGCTGGAGCTGGAGCCGAATCAGCCGCAGGTGCTCAATTATCTCGGCTATTCCTGGGTCGACATGAACATGAATCTCGAGCAGGGGCTCGACATGATCGCCCGGGCGGTGCGGCTGCGCCCCAATGACGGATATATCGTCGATTCGCTCGGCTGGGCCTATTATCGCCTCGGGCGCTACGAGGAGGCGGTAGTGGAACTGGAGAAAGCGGTTTCGCTGCGCCCGGAGGACCCGATCCTCAACGATCATCTCGGCGACGCCTACTGGAAGGTCGGCCGCAAGCTGCACGCGGTCTATCAGTGGCGGCACGCGCGCGATCTCGGACCGGAGCCGGAACTGCTGCAGCAGATCGAGAACAAGCTGAAGCACGGGCTGGCCGGGATCGAGCCGCCGCAAAAGGAGGCCAGCGCCGGGATTCAGCAAGTCGCCGAGGCTCCGGCGGATGAGCCTGGCCATACCGTGCGCAGCGGCGAGACGCTGTGGTCGATCGCGCAGGACGTGCTGGGCGATGCCGGCCGCATGCAGGAAATCCTGCGGCTCAACCCGGAACTGGCCGGCAATCCGCACCGGATCTATCCGGGGCAGCGCCTGCGCCTGCCGCCCATTCCCTAGGGCGGGCGGCCATGCATGGCGGGGTTCCGGAAGCGAGGCCGCATTTTCGCGTCGAGGCCGCTGCGCGCGCCAATGGCTGCTGGCCCTGCGCCGGTGCGGACGAGGCCGGCCGCGGCCCGCTCGCCGGCCCGGTGGTGGCGGCGGCGGTGATCCTCGATCCGGACGACATTCCCGACGGCATCCACGATTCGAAGCAGCTGCCGCCAGCGCGGCGCGAGGCCCTGTTCGAGCAGATTCTCGCCCGCGCCCTCGCGGTTTCCGTTGCCTCGCTATCGGCTGAATCGATCGATCGCAGCGACATCCGCAAGGCGTCGCTGCTGGCGATTTGCCGGGCGGTGCAGGGACTGAGCCTCCAGCCGGCCTGGGTGCTGGTCGACGGGCGCGACCTGCCGGCCGGACTCCCCTGCCCGGGCCAGACCATCATCGGCGGCGATGGCAGCTCGCTGTCGGTTGCGGCGGCTTCCATCGTCGCCAAGACCCTGCGGGACCGGATGATGGTCCGGCTCGGCCTGAGCCTGCCGGCCTATGGCTTCGAGCACCACAAGGGCTATGCTTCGGCGATGCACCGGGCGGTCATCGCCTCGCTGGGCGGCCTGCCGCGGCTGCACCGGTTCACCTTCGCGCCGCTGCGGCAGGGGGAGCTGGATCTCTGGGGCGAGACATGAGCCGGGGCCACGGAGTCGCCCGCCCCTGAGGCGCGCCGATGCACATGTTTCCGGGCTTGCGCCGGGAATCTTCTGACAATTGGCGACGGTGGAAGTGGGGGGCGCCAGTACCGTTGATGCCCCTTTCCCGATGAGGGTCCACCTTCTCCCATGCGTCATCCTCGCCCTTGTGGCGAGGGCCCCGTGGCGGGTTCGCACATTGCCGATGGAGGGTGCCACACCGTTCCGCGCTTCTTTGCGAGGGAGGACCTCGGGACAGGCCCGAGGAGAGAAGGCGGGGCGGCCGCGATGGTGACGGAGCGTGCCAGTGCCTAAGAGGTCACGCCCGAACAGGGATCCGGATCATGATGCGGACTCGACCGGACCGCATCCGTGACCCGGCCAGCCGTCAGTGAAGCTTCGACTTCAGTTCGTCCAGGGTGGAGCGGAACAGGTCGGAGCGAACCTTGTCGTCCACCCGCTCCTGCAGCAGCTTGCCGGCAGCGGCAATGGCGATGGAAACCGCATTGGAGCGGACCTCGGCGATCGCATCGCGCTCGGCCTGGGCGATCTTGATCTCTGCGAGCTCGGTGCGACGCGCGACATACTCCTCGGACTTCGCCTTCGCCTCGGCAATGATGCCGTCGGCCTCACGCCGCGCCGCCTCGACCAGCTCGGCGGCCTCCTGCTCGGCTTCCTTGCGCTTGCGCTGGTACTCGGCCAGCAATTGCTGCGCCTCCTCGCGCAGGTTCCGCGCCTCGTCGAGTTCCTTGCGGATCCGGTCGGCACGATCGTCGAGCGCCTTGGCGATCATGGCCGGCGCACGGAACCAGATCACCAGGGCAAGGAACAGCACCAGGCCGACCAGGGCCCAGAGCGAGGCAAGTGAGGTTGCATCCATGGCTGGCTATCCCTGTTTCAACCGTGCACGGCCTTCACGGCCTTCGCCGCGTCCGCCTTGCTGACCTTCACCCCGAGCAGCGATTCGACGACAGCCGCAGCGGTGTCCTCGGCAATGCTGCCGACCTCGGCCATGGCACTGGACTTGATCCCGGCGATGCGCGCTTCCGCCTCGCCCAGCTTCTTCTCCAGCTCGGCCTCGATCTTCCGGCGCTCGGCATCGGCGTCGGCCTTGGCCTTGTCCCGCGCCTCCTGACCGATCCTGGCCGCATTGGCGCGCCCCTCGGCCACTTCCTGCTCATAGGCGGCGATGGCCTCGTCGGCCTGCTGCTTCAGGCGGGCGGCCTGGTCCAGATCCTGGGCGATGCGGTCGCGCCGGGTCTCCAGGATCCCGGCCATGCGCGGCAGCACGACCCGCTTCAGGAACAGATAGAACAGGCCGAACGTCAGCGCCAGCCAGAAGACCTGGGAGGCATAGGTCGAGGAATCGAAGGGCGGAAACACGCCCTGGTGATGCGCCGCATCCGCCGGCACCCCCGTCTCCGTGTGGAGGTCCCCGGAAGAGGCAGCGCCCGCACCATTGACGGCCGGTTCGCCGTCGTCCGTTTGCGCAAAGGCGGTTGCGACGAACATTGGTTGCTCCTGTAGGCAAGGCTACCCCGCGAACGGGGCAGCCGCACGTGTCAGACGGCGAACAGCAGCAGCAGCGCGACCAGCAGCGCGAAGATGCCGAGCGCTTCCGTCACCGCGAAGCCGAGGATCAGGCGGCCGAACTGGCCATCCGCCGCGGACGGATTGCGCAGGGCGCCCGAAAGATACTGCGCGAACAGATTGCCCACGCCGACGGCCGCCAGGCCCGTGCCGACCGCGGCAATGCCCGCGCCGATCATCTTTGCAGCTTCCGCTTCCATTTTCATGCTCCTTTGAGTGGTTTGCGTTGAGGCCTTCCGGCCGATGGGTGTCTTCAGTGGCCGTCCGGATGCAGGGCGTCGTTGATATACATGCAGGTCAGCATGGTGAACACATAGGCCTGCAGGAATGCGACCAGGAATTCGAGCGCCGTGATGCCCACCGTCATGATCAGCGGCAGGATCGCGCCGATGATCCCGGTGACGCCCAGCGCGCTCATCGAGACGACGAACCCGGCGAAGACCTTCAGCGTGATGTGCCCCGCCAGCATGTTGGCGAAGAGACGGACGGAAAGGCTGACCGGGCGCGCGATGAAGGAGATGATCTCGATCGGCACGACCAGAAGGAGAAGGACCGGCGGCACTCCCGAAGGCACGAACAGCTTCAGGAATCGCAGCCCGTTGCGCCGGAGCCCGACCGCGATCACCAGCAGGATCACGGTCAGCGCCAGCGCGGCCGTCACGACGATGTGGCTGGTGACGGTGAAGAAATAGGGGAACATGCCCAGCATGTTCGCGACGAAGATGAAGGCGAACAGCGTGAACACGAAGGGGAAGTAGCGCATCGCCCCCTGCCCCGCCGCATCGCGCAGCATGTTGGCGATGAATTCGTAGCTCACCTCGCTGACCGACTGCGCCCGCCCGGGAACGAGCCCGCGGCTCGCCGTCGTGAAATACAGCCAGGCGGAGGCCAGCACGACCGTGACCACCATGAACAGGGACGCGTTGGTGAAGGACAGGTCCAGCCCGCCGATCCGGATCGGAATCAGCTCGTAGACCTCGAATTGGTGGATCGGATCGACCTTGTCAGGAGAAGCCAACTTCAAACCCCGTCTAGGATGCCGCGCGAAGCGGATGTTACTCGTCGTCCGGAGCCTTCGCCCCATCCCTTGCCGCTGCCTGCTCGGCGATCAGTCCCGCCGAGCGCAGCACGTTCAGTATGCCCGCACAGAAGCCGAGGAGGAGGAACACGATCATTCCCCACGGCGTCGTGCCGGCAAGGCCGTCGATCAGCCAGCCGATCGCAGCCCCGACCAGGATCGCGGCCACGAACTCGCTCGAGAGCCGCAATGCCGCCGCCATGCCGGCACCGGCATCCGCGCGTCCCGGCCTCGCGGCCCGTGCATCCGCCTGCGCCCTCCCGGCCAGCGCCCGCTCCAGAGCCTGACGCCTCCTGTCAAGCTCCTCGTCGGACGGGCCGCTCCGGTCAGGTCCCTCGGTCTCGTCCGGCATTCTTGCCTCCGCGTACCGCTACCCGCCCGGCCAGTCGGATGCCCGCTTCAAAGTCGCGCGCACAATAGTTACAGCCCTCTCCCCAGTCAAGTCACGGCAGGCAAACTGCCCACAGTCATAATCGCTAATGAATTCAATGGCTTGATGGGGTGCGACAATGCGCCGGCCCGGGAAAGCGCTCCCCGGGCGGTGCGAATCCCCGGTCAGTTCCAGCCGCCGCCCTGGGTGCGATAGAAGATGTGGCGGCCGATGGTGTTGACCTTCTTCATCGCTTTGGCCCAGCGGGGCTTGACGTAATCGGCATGATAGTGGGTCGAGGAGCCGACCTCCGGCAGCCAGATCAGCCCCGCCGAGACGGCGGCGGCCACTTCCCTGGCGATCTTCCAGTGCCGCTGGCTGGTGATGCTGTCGCGGATGCCGTCGCAGGCAAAGGAGAACTGGCAGCGATTGCGCCAGTCCTTGTTCTGGTAGACCACGCCGCAGATCGTTTCCGGATAGGCCGGATTGCGCACCCGGTTGAGAATCACCTGCGCCACCGCCGCCTGGCCGCGCACAGGCTCGCCGCGCGCCTCGAAATAGATGCCGGCGGCAAGGCAGCGCTGCTCGCTTTCGCTGAAGGCAGAAGCCGGCAAGGGCCGCCGCAGCCAGTTATGGTCGCCCTTGCCGACCGGCGGCACGAAGCGGCTTTCCTCGCGCAGCACGCTGTCGAAGGGCGAGGACCGGGCGAAATCGGGCTCGACCTGGACATAGGCCGTGGCGAGCGGATCCGGCGTCAGGTTGTTGATCAGGCTGGCGACAACCGGACTGAGGCCCGGAATCACCTTTTCCTTCGGCTTGGGCGTATGGAAGGCGGTGGCAATCCGGATCTCCTTGCCATGGATCTCCGGCGGCGCGAATGCCATGGTCACGTCGGACGCCTTCGGCGGGGGAATCAGCGAGCTGGTGCGCTCGACGACGGAGCCGGCATTGAATTTCGCCGGAGGCGCAACCGGCGCCACCTTCAGCAGCCGCCCTGCCTTGCCGGTGCGGTTGATCCGCGCCTCGTCCGGCGTCGAGGGAATTTCCGTCTTGCCGGCGGCGACACCCACCCGGCCGAGGCCGGGCACCGTCACGCCGCCACCCGCGATCGAGGCCGTGGAGATGCCGGTATCGACAAAGGGCAGGACCGCATCCTGCACCGAACCGAGCCCGGCCTGCTCGACATAGCCGCTCCAGCGCGACGGCGCACCCTCTGCCAGCAGGCTCGCCATGTCCTGGTAGGCTGTGACGGTTGGAAAGCCGAGCCAGACGGCAAGACCCAGCACAAGCGGCGACAGATGCGAGCGCCTGGCGCCGGACCGGCGCGGCGATGGCAGGTCAAAGCCGGTATATCGGGCCCGCAATGCCGCGGGTCGCGGCACGGACAATGCAGCTGCAGCTCGATACGCAAACCGACTCACGAATACCACTCCCTCGGACAGGACATGCGGGAAGAATGCGCGGTTAACCTTGACCATGAGTTAACGCGACCCGAAAAAGACGACCGGATTACCTGGCACGCGCCCGTCCTGCGTACGGATTTTCGCCGGCCCGGAAGGTAATCCGGATCGGCACGCCCGGCATGTCGAACGCCTCGCGCAGGCCATGGACGAGATAGCGCTCATAGGACGCCGGCACGGCTTCCGGCCGGGTGCAGGATGCGACGAAACCGGGAGGCCTGGTCTTGACCTGCGTGAGATACTTGATTCTCAGGCGCCTGCCGGACACGGCGGGCGGCGGATGCCGCTCCAGCGCCTCGGCCAGCCAGCGATTGAGGCGGCCCGTGGAAATCCTGCGGTTCCAGATCTCATGGACGCGCGCCACTTCCCGCATCAGCCGGTCCAGGCCGTAGCCCGTCTGTGCCGAGACCGGCACGCCGCGCAGGCCGCGAACCTGCGGAAGCAGCCGGTCCAGCTTCTCGTGCAGATCGGCGAGGGTCTGCTGCGGGTCGTCGATGAGGTCCCACTTGTTGAAGGCGATCACGGGCGCCCTGCCCTCGCGGATGACGAGATCGGCGATCTGCAGGTCCTGCTTCTCGAACGGCATGGTTGCATCGAGGACGATGATCACCGCCTCGGCGAAGCGGATCGCGCGCAGGGCGTCGGCGACGGACAATTTCTCCAGCCGCTCCTGGACGCGTGAGCGCCGCCGGAGCCCGGCCGTGTCGAACAGCTTGATCTGCCTGCCCCGCCACATCCAGTCGACGGAAATGGAATCGCGCGTGATCCCCGCTTCCGGCCCGGTAAGAAGGCGCTCTTCGCCGATGAGCCGGTTGATCAGCGTCGACTTGCCGGCATTCGGCCTGCCGACCACGGCGATGCGCAGCGGTTTCGTCGCGTCATAGGCCGGCTCGCTGTCGGGATCCTCGACATTCTCGCCCGGCATGGCGGATTCGCCGGCCTTTGCCCGCTCCTGCTCGCCGGCCGGCAAGGATCCGCCCGCCGCCTCGACCATTGCTTCGCGGAGCTCGGGCATGCCGATGCCATGCTCGGCCGAAATCGCCACGGGATCACCCAGTCCCAGCTCGAATGCCTCCAGCAGGCCCGCGTCGGCGGCGCGCGACTCCGCCTTGTTGGCAACCAGCACCACCGGCTTGCCGGAGCGGCGCAGCCACTGCGCGAAATGGCGGTCGGCGGGCGTCAGGCCGCTGCGAGCATCGACGACGAACAGGACAAGGCCGGCATCGGCGACGGCGCGCTCCGTCTGCAGGCGCATGCGCCCCGGCAGCGTTTCCGCATCGGCATCCTCGTAGCCGGCCGTGTCGATGACATCGAAGGAAAGATCCATCAGCCGGGCCGGATGGACACGCCGGTCGCGCGTCACGCCGGGCTGATCGTCCACCAGCGCCAGCCTGCGGCCGACGAGCCGGTTGAACAGGGTCGACTTGTCGACATTGGGACGACCGACAATGGCTACGGTGAACGCCATCAGCTGCCGGTCACCCGGACGCGCCGGTGCCGCGCACCAGCTCTGCCATCATGCCGGCGCGCTCGCGAAGATTGAGCGGTGCCTCGGCATCGTTGACGATCTGCTGGAACAGGGCCGCGGCATTGTCGCGATCGCCGGCGCGAAACGCGGCGAGGCCGAGCGCCTCGCGCGCCGAATGCCGCAGCGGATGGGCATCGCCGGTCAGGGGCTCCACCCGCGCGGCGACGTCCTCGCGACTGCCATGGTCCACCAGCAGATAGGCGGCGCGCAGGCGGGCAAGATCGCGGATGACTTCAGGCACGCCGGAATCGGCGGCGACGGAGTCGAAGCCGGCAATGGCCGCGTCGATCTCGCCCTGCCCGGCCTTCAGGGTCGCCAGACGCAGCCGCGCCAGCACCGGATAGGCGCCGAACCCGTCGGCTTCGAGCTGCTGCAGCGCCGCCTCGGCCTCACCTGCCTGGCCGCGCTCCGCCAGGCCCAATGCCTGCAGGAACGCATCGCCGGAGGCGTTGGCCCTGGATTGTACCCAGTTCTGGTACAGGACCGCGCCGGCCGTGGCCAGCACGATCGCGACCGCGCCGGCAATGATCCAGAGGCCGTATTGCTGCCAGAACGCCTTGACGCGATCCTGCCGCAGCTCCTCGTCCACCTCGCGAATGAAACTGTCGTCCGACATCCACTACCCGTCCGTTTCCCGGCCACGTCGCCCTCCCGGAGGGCATAGCCGATATAAATGTGTCAGACGAATGGCACAACGCCGATCAGCAGCTCGTGCAGACGCCAGACGATGAGGAGCCACAGGCCGATGCCGGCGGCAATGGCCGCAGCGTCCCACAGCGGCGGCCCGGCCTCGGCGATCGGTGCGCCGCGCCGCTTCAGCGAGATGCGCGCCACGACCGCCCAGGCAAGGAAGGCGCCGAACATCAGCACCGAGGCGAGGTCGCCATTGGTGAGCAGATGGGCGAAGGCCCAGATCTTGACCGAGGCCAGCAGCGGATGCTTGAGCAGCCGCTTCAGCCGGCCGCCCGGCAGGATGGCGACGGCCAGGCACACCGTCGAAGCCAGCATCAGCAGGCCGGCAAGATGCTGCAGCCATTGCGGCGGCGCATACAGGATCGGCGCCGTCGCCCTCGCCTGTCCGAAGCCCCATGCGACAAGCACCAGCCCGGCGGCCGCAACGAGCGAATACAGCCCCTTCCAGGGGCCGGCTCCCATGCTCCCGACCATGCCGTCGCGCCAGGAGCGCGAGACGATCGAGACCGAATGCCCCCCGATGAACAGAACCAGTCCGGCGATCAGAATCAGCATGTTTGCGCCTCCCTCGAACGCCGGTGATCGTACCGGCTGCCCGGCGGATGACAAGCGGCAACAGCGGCGGTCACAGCATCACCGCATTTGTGCCCCACCAAGCGCCCATCCGCGAATCACGAGGCCTGACCATTGAGATCCGTCCTGCCGTCCTTCCTGGCGCTCGCGCTGAGCGCCATCCTCTGCATGCCGGCGCCGGCCGTGCCGCTGCAGCCGCAATATGTGCTGATCTCCTTCGACGGCGCGCATGATCTGAACCAGTGGCAGCGGAGCCGCGAACTGGCGCAGCAGACGGGCGCGCGATTCACCTATTTCCTCTCCTGCACCTTTCTGCTGTCTCCCGAGACCGCCGCCTTCTACCGCGCACCCGGGAAGGGCGCCGGCAGGTCCAATACGGGCTTTGCCGCATCGCGGCAGGAAGTCGCGCAGCGGCTGGGCCATATCTGGGCTTCGCATCTGGAGGGACACGAGATTGCCAACCACGCCTGCGGCCATTTCGACGGCAAGGACTGGACCCGCCAGGAATGGCGCGAGGAACTGCAGGCTTTCTCGCAATTCCTGCGCGAGGCGTGGACGCTGAACGAGATCCCCGGCGAGCCGCATGGCTGGCGCGATCTGGCGCAGACCGGCGTCGTCGGTTTCCGCGCGCCCTATCTTTCCGTCAATGCGGCAATGTACGAAGCCCTGGCGGAAGAGGGGCTGCGCTACGATGCGAGCGCGGTCTCCAGCGCCCCGGCAACGCCCGGCGAAAAGGGAGGGATCGTCCGCTTCGCCTTGCCGCTCATTCCGGAAGGACCGCGCGCCCGCCCGGTGATCGCCATGGACTATAATCTCTATGTCCGCCATTCCGGCGCCACCGAGCAGCCCGAAGCGGCCGACATCTACCGCGAACGCGCCTATTCCGCCTTCATGGCGGCGTTCGAGCGCGAATTCGGCGGCTTGCGCCGGCCGTTGCAGATCGGCCTGCACTTCACCCTGATGAACGGTGGCGCCTATTGGGAGGCGCTGGAACGGTTCGCCGCCGATGTGTGCCCGCTGCCGCAAGTGCGCTGCACCACGCATCGGCAATATCTGGAAGAGACCGGCAAGATGCTGCCGCATCTGTCGCGTGTCGTCATTGGTGGTTCGGCCTGTCCGCGCGCCATGACAGAAAAGTTTGAAAATCACTATGGCGTTGAGGTTATCCACGCCTGGGGCATGACCGAGATGAGCCCGCTTGGTAGCCTGTGCACCACTAAGCCCGAATATGTCGGTCTGACCGGCGAGGCCCGGCTTGATGTCGCACAAAAGCAGGGCTTTGCGCCCTTTGGCGTCGAGATGAAGGTCACGGACGACGACAACAACGAACGGCCATGGGACGGCGAGACGTTTGGTCGCCTCAAGGTGCG
>CAYLSN010000036.1:0-2591 GCA_964386015.1 uncultured Rhizobiaceae bacterium
ATGACAGCGTCATGCCGCAGACGGTGGAATCCATCAACCATGCCGAGGCGGCCGGCGTGCCGATCATCGTCGCGATCAACAAGATCGACAAGCCCTCTGCCAATCCGCAGAAGGTGCGCACCGAGCTGCTTCAGCACGAGGTGTTCGTGGAATCCATGGGTGGCGACGTGCTCGATGTCGAGGTCTCGGCCACCAAGGGCACCAATCTGGATGCGCTGCTGGAAGCCATCCTGCTGCAGGCAGAGCTGCTGGAACTCAAGGCAAATCCGGACCGCAAGGCGGAAGGCGTCGTGATCGAGGCAAAGCTGGATCGCGGGCGCGGGCCGGTTGCGACCATGCTGATCCAGGCCGGAACGCTGCGGCCGGGCGATATCATCGTCGCCGGAGACCAGTGGGGCCGGGTTCGGGCGCTGATCGACGACCAGGGCAAGCATCGCAAGGAAGCGGGTCCGTCTACTCCGATCGAGGTGCTGGGCATGCAGGGCACGCCGCAGGCCGGAGACCGGTTCGCCGTCGTGACCAACGAGGCACAGGCGAGAGAGATCGCGGAATATCGCCAGCGCAGGTCGCGCGAGAAGGCGGTCGCACGCCAGGCGGTGCAGCGCGGCTCGCTCGAGCAGATGATGAGCCAGCTTCAGACTGCGGGAAAGAAGGAATTCCCGCTGGTCGTGAAGGGCGATGTCCAGGGCTCGATCGAGGCCATTACCACGGCCCTGGAAAAGCTCGGCAACGAGGAAGTGTCCGCCCGCATCGTGCATGCGGCTGCCGGCGGCATCACCGAGAGCGATGTTTCGCTTGCCGAGGCCTCCAATGCCGCGATCATCGGCTTCAACGTGCGTGCCAACAAGCAGGCGCGGACGGCAGCCGAGCAGGCCGGAATCGAGATCCGCTACTACAACATCATCTACGACCTGATCGACGATGTGAAGCAGGCAATGTCCGGCATGCTGTCGCCCGAACGCCGCGAGACCTTCCTCGGAAATGCGGAGATTCTCGAGGTGTTCAACATCACCAAGGTCGGCAAGGTCGCCGGCTGCCGCGTGACGGAGGGCAAGGTCGAGCGTGGGGCGGGCGTGCGCCTGATCCGCGACAATGTCGTCATTCACGAAGGCACGCTGAAGACGCTGAAACGCTTCAAGGATGAGGTCGCGGAAGTCCCGGCCGGGCAGGAATGCGGCATGGCGTTCGCCAATTACGAGGACATCCGCGTCGGCGACATCATCGAGGCATTCCGCGTCGAGCACGTCACCCGGACGCTCTGATTCTTCACGGGTGCCGGCGCTGCGGCACGGCGGGAAACCCGGAGCCGGTTCATGCCGCCATGGCTGGCAGTCTCCGCGGTTCCTCGCCGATCGACTTGCGCATTGACTGGAAAGACCGATGAACAAAGCCCCTTCACAACGCCAGCTCCGGGTCGGCGAGCAGGTACGGCACGCCCTGTCGGACCTGCTGCTGCGCGGTGAGCTGCGTGATCCGGAACTGGATGGCCTGGTCATTTCCGTGACCGAGGTGGCAATGTCGCCCGACCTGCGTATTGCCACGGCATATGTTTCGCCCCTGGGAGCCGAGGGGCCGGACATCGTGACGCTGCTTCAGGCGCATGCGCGTTTCATTCGCGGGCGGCTCTCGCCGGCCTTGCGGCAGCTCAGATACATGCCGGAAATCCGCTTCCGGCTCGATAGCAGCTTCGAGAATTTCGAGAAGATCGAGCGATTATTGCGTTCGCCGGAGGTGGCGCGCGATCTCGATTCCGCGGACGAAGAGGAGAACTGATGGCAGGGCAGCGCAGGAAGAAGGGCAGGCCGGTGTCGGGGTGGCTTGTGCTGGACAAGCCTGTTGGCATGGGCTCGACTGAGGCGGTTTCCCGGATCCGGTGGCTGTTTGCGGCACAGAAGGCCGGCCATGCCGGGACGCTGGATCCGCTGGCTTCCGGCATGCTCCCGATCGCGCTGGGTGAAGCCACCAAGACCGTGCCCTATGTGATGGACGGGGTGAAGGTATACGAGTTCACGGTGGCATGGGGCGAAGAACGCAGCACGGATGACCGGGAGGGTGAGGTCGTGGCGCGTTCCGATACGAGGCCGTCCCGCGCCGCGATCGAGGCGCTGCTGCCCCGCTTCACGGGGGTCATCGAACAGGTTCCACCCAGATTCTCGGCGATCAAGATCGATGGCGCGCGCGCCTACGATCTTGCCAGGGCCGGGGAGGAGCTGGAAATCGCGCCGCGGGAGGTCGAGATTCTTCGGCTCGAGATCACCTCGATGCCGGACGATGGACATACGGGCTTCGTCGTCGAGTGCGGCAAGGGCACCTATGTGCGCTCGCTGGCACGCGACATTGGCCGCCTGCTCGGATGCTACGGCCATGTGTCGGAACTTCGCCGGACGGAGGTGGAGCCCTTCACCCCGGACGATCTGGTGACGCTGGAAGAAATCGAGCGCGCAAGTCCGCGCACGAAGGATCCCGCCGCGGCGGAGGGCTTTGCGGAGCTCGATGCCCTGTTGCTCGATACGGGCGCGGCGCTTCAGGGACTTCCCCATATTGCCCTGGGGGATGAGGCTGCCGGCAGGATCAGGCTGGGCAATCCCGTC
>CAYLSN010000036.1:2601-15657 GCA_964386015.1 uncultured Rhizobiaceae bacterium
GGAAGAGGCGTACGCAACCTGCCGCGGCAGGCTGATTGCCATCGGTGCCGTCGAGGCGGGCCAGTTCCGCCCGAGCAGGGTGTTCCGCGGATAATGCACTTCCTTGCCGAGGTGGAGGCACTTCGGCGTTATTGCCCTTTCCAAGAGGATGGTTTTCCATTATATGCCGCGCAGCATTGTGCGAGCGCACGTGCCGGGACCTTCCTCGGGAAGCGTTCCCAGTTCACGGCCCCTGCTGGACGACATCCTGGCTGAGGGCGCCCAGTTTCCTGAACAAGAGTCTGAAAGGAAGTCTCCGATGTCGATTACTGCCGAACGGAAGAAGGAACTGATGAAGGAATTCGCGACCGCGCCGGGAGATACCGGGTCCCCGGAAGTGCAGGTCGCACTGCTCTCGGAGCGGATCAGGAATCTGACCGAGCATTTCAAGGACCACGTCAAGGACAATCATTCCCGCCGCGGTCTGCTGAAGCTCGTCTCCCAGCGCCGGCGCCTGCTGGACTACCTGAAATCGCGTGACGAGAGCCGCTACCAGGCATTGATCCAGAGACTGGGTCTCCGCCGCTGATTTTCCCGGCGGGCCTCCACTGGGGGCCCGCCGTCGGGTTCCGGAACCGGGCCCGAACCTTCGCCATGGCGCATGGCGAACCTGAACAGGTCATGGGGCAGGATTGATGGCGGCTTGGCCGTCCGGAAGCCGCCATCTGTCTTGCCCGTGGCTCGTTCAGCTACTGACGACCGGATTCGCATCTGGCCGGATGGGCCGGCCGGATGCTGCCGGCATTGACAAGGACAAGACATGTTCAATCATCACAAAGTCGAACTCGAATGGGGTGGGCGTCCGCTCATCCTCGAAACCGGAAAGGTTGCTCGCCAGGCCGATGGCGCCGTCCTTGCCACCTATGGCGAGACCGTCGTTCTCGCAACGGTGGTTTCGGCTAAGGAGGCCAAGCCGGGACAGGATTTCTTTCCGCTTACCGTCAACTACCAGGAAAAAGCCTTCGCAGCCGGCCGCATTCCCGGCGGCTATTTCAAGCGTGAGGGCCGTCCCTCCGAGCATGAGACGCTGGTTTCGCGCCTGATCGACCGCCCGATCCGGCCGCTCTTTGCCGAAGGGTACAAGAACGAGACGCAGGTCATCGCCACGGTGCTGCAGCACGACCAGGAAAATGCGCCCGACATTGTGGCAATGATTGCCTCCTCCGCGGCGCTGACCCTTTCGGGGGTTCCCTTCATGGGGCCGATCGGCGCCGCCCGCGTCGGCTATATTGGCGGCAACTATGTCCTGAACCCGCAGATCGACGAGATGCCGGAATCGTCGCTGGATCTGGTCGTCGCCGGCACCGGCGACGCCGTCCTGATGGTCGAATCGGAGGCGAAGGAGCTGGACGAGGAAACCATGCTCGGCGCGGTGATGTTCGGCCACCGGAGTTTCCAGCCGGTGATCGATGCCATCATCCGCCTGGCGGAAGTGGCTGCGCGCGAACCGCGCGAGCATGTTCCCGAAGACCTTTCGGCTCTCGAGGAGCAGATGCTGAAGCTGGTCGAGAACGAGCTGCGCGATGCCTACAGGATCACGGACAAGCAGCAGCGCTATGCCGCCGTGGATGCGGCGCGCGATCGGGTGATGCAGCATTTCGCCGGCGAGGGTGAAGCGGCGCAGTTCACGCCGGAACAGCTGGCAACGGCCTTCAAGTCGCTGCAGGCCAAGATCGTGCGGTGGAACATCCTCGACAGCGGCAGCCGCATCGATGGCCGCAGCCTGACCCAGATCCGTCCGATCGTGGCGGAGGTCGGCGTCCTGCCGCGCACGCATGGATCCGCGCTGTTTACGCGTGGCGAGACGCAGGCGCTGGTCGTGACCACGCTCGGCACCGGTGAGGACGAGCAATATATCGATGCGCTGACCGGCACCTATCGCGAGTCCTTCCTGCTGCACTACAACTTCCCGCCATACTCGGTCGGTGAGACCGGGCGGCTTGGTTCGCCGGGACGCCGGGAGATCGGTCATGGCAAGCTTGCCTGGCGGGCGATCCGGCCCATGCTGCCGCCGCAGGATCAGTTCCCCTATACGATCCGCACCGTTTCCGAGATCACCGAGTCGAATGGTTCGTCCTCCATGGCAACCGTATGCGGCACGTCGCTTGCGCTCATGGATGCGGGCGTTCCCCTGGCCGCTCCCGTGGCCGGAATTGCCATGGGCCTGATCAAGGAAGGCGACCGCTTCGCAGTCCTTTCCGATATCCTGGGCGATGAGGACCATCTCGGCGACATGGATTTCAAGGTTGCCGGCACGGCGAAGGGAGTCACTTCGCTGCAGATGGACATCAAGATCAGCGGCATCACCGAGGAGATCATGAAGATCGCCCTCGATCAGGCAAAGGAGGGGCGCATCCACATTCTCGGCGAGATGGCGAAGGCCTTGTCGGAGAGCCGCAGCCAGCTGGGCGAATATGCGCCGCGGATCGAGGTCATGACCATTCCGACAGACAAGATCCGGGATGTCATCGGAACCGGCGCCAAGATCAATATCGAAGATGACGGCACGGTAAAGATCGCTTCCTCCAGCGCCAAGGAAATCGAGGCGGCGAAGAAGTGGATCCACTCGCTGACGGCGGAGCCGGAAGTGGGACAGATCTATGAGGGCACGGTCGTCAAGACCGCCGAATTCGGAGCCTTCGTCAATTTCTTCGGTCCCCGGGACGGGCTGGTGCATATTTCGCAGCTCTCGTCGGAGCGCGTCGCGAAAACCACCGACGTCGTCAAGGAAGGCGACAAGGTGTTTGTCAAGCTGATGGGCTTCGATGAGCGCGGCAAGGTCCGCCTGTCGATGAAGGTTGTCGATCAGAAAACCGGGCTTGAGATCGTACGCGAACCGCGCTCGGAGGCAGTGCCTGAATAAGCCGGCCGGGGCGCGCCATCGCGGCGCGCCCTGACCCCGCCCGCGCGGCGCCCGTGGAACGACCAGCTTGTCCGATCCGCATCTCCAATCCCTGATATTTCCTTTCCAGCGCTCCGCCCGGTTCAATGGCCGGATTTTATGCATCGGCCTGCGCGAGGCGTCGGCAGAGCTGTCGCGGCTTTCGGGCGATCTCACCTTCATCCAGGGATTCCGCCCGGATTATCTTGCCCTTGAATCCACCGGATATCGGGTCCTGCCGGAAATCTGCAACGAACGGTTCGATGCGGCGCTGATCCGGCTGGGACGGCATCGCGGCCAGAACGAACAATGGATTTCGGAGGCAGTGCAGCGCCTGGCCCCGGGCAGCATGGTCGTCATTGCCGGCGCGCGCACGGAAGGCGCGGCAAGCCTGCGCAAGCGAATGGCCGGGCTGGTTGCGGAACTGCAACATGCCGCCATGAATCATGGCGAGGTCTTCTGGTTTCCGATGCCGGCGGATGCGGAAGATCTGGCCAGGAAAATTCGTCCCGCACCGCGGCCGCCGATCGACGGCAGGTTTCACACCGCACCGGGAATGTTCTCGAGCGATCGCATCGACCCGGGTTCGTGTCTGCTCGCCATGAACCTTCCTGCGGATCTTGCCGGAGAGGTCGCGGACTTCTGTGCCGGATGGGGATATTTATCGGCGGTAGTGGCAGACCGTTTTCCGGCTGTCCGGCAGCTGGATCTCTATGAGGCCGACTTCGCTTCGCTCGTGGCGGCGAAGCGCAATGTGACAGCGCGAGAAGGCCTGGATATCCGCTTTCTCTGGCAGGATCTCGCCGGAGAGGCGGTAGTTGCGCGCTACGATGCGATCGTCTCCAACCCGCCATTCCATGTCGGGCGCAGGTCGGATCCGGACCTTGGACGGACGATCCTGCTCCGCGCTGCATCGGCATTGAAACGGGGCGGCAGGCTATTGCTGGTCGCAAACCGGCATCTACCCTACGAACAGGTTCTTCGCGATCACTTCTCGGGCTTTCGGCAACTCGCCGGGCAAGGCGGGTACAAGGTGCTGGAAGCGAGGAAGTAGCGCAGGATCAGGTTACGGGATCGGTGCGCTTGAGTTCGTCCAGTACCGGCATCGACACGATGTTGTATCCGGCATCGACATAGTGGACCTCGCCGGTCACCCCGGAGGACATCTCGGAAAGCAGGTAGAGAGCCGAACTGCCGATCTCCTGGATGGAGATGCTCCTGCGCAGTGGCGAATTGCGGCTTTGGTAGGAGTACATCAGCCGGGCATCGGATACGCCGGCCCCGGCCAGCGTGCGTACAGGGCCCGCGGACAGCGCGTTGACGCGAATTCCGGAGGGGCCGAAATCATTGGCCAGATACCGCACGCTCGATTCCAGCGCCGCCTTCGCCACGCCCATGACATTATAGTTCGGCATGACGCGGACCGAGCCGCCATAGGTCAGCGTCAGCATGGAACCGCCGCGATCCATCAGACGGGCCGCGTAGCGGGCTACTTCGGTGAAGGAGTAGCAGGAGATCAGCAAGGTCCTCAGGAAGTTTTCCCGCGACGTGTCGGCGTAGAGTCCCTTCAGCTCGTTCTTGTCCGAGAACCCGATGGCATGGACCAGAAAATCGAGCCGGCCCCATTCGCGGGTAATCGTCTCGAACAGGCTCGCCACCGACTGCTCGTCTTCCACATCGCAAGGGATCACCAGGCTGGCGCCGCATCTCTCCGCCAATGGCCGGACACGGCGGCCGAATGCCTCTCCCTGGTAGGTGAAGGCAAGTTCTGCTCCCGCCGCCGCAAGCTTCTCGGCGATGCCCCATGCGATCGAGTGGTCATTCGCCACGCCCATGACCAGGCCGCGGCGGCCTTGCATCAGATTCTGCATGAAAGTTTCCTCACCCGAGATAGCGCTGGAATACGAGCGTGGCGTTGGTGCCACCAAATCCGAACGAGTTCGACAGGACGGTCTCGATCTGGGCATTGTCGATCCGCTCGCGCACGATCGGAACGTCCTCGAACTCCGGATCCAGCTCCTCGATATTGGCGCTCGCACAGATGAAATTGTTGTTCATCATCAGAAGGGAGTAGATCGCCTCCTGTACGCCCGTGGCGCCAAGGGAGTGACCGGTCAGCGACTTGGTCGCGGAAATATGCGGGATCTTCTTCCCGAATACTTCACGGATCGCCGCGATCTCCTGGCGGTCGCCGACAGGTGTCGAGGTGGCATGCGGATTGATGTAATCGATGGGCGCCGACACATTCTGCAGGGCGAGGCGCATGCAGCGCGCTGCACCTTCGCCGGACGGAGCCACCATATCGTAGCCGTCGGAGGTGGCGCCGTAGCCGACCAGTTCGCCATAGATCCGGGCGCCCCGCGCCTTGGCATGCTCGAGTTCCTCGAGCACGATCACCCCCGCCCCGCCGGCGATCACGAATCCGTCCCGCCGGGTATCGAATGCGCGGGAAGCGGCATGCGGCCGGTCATTGAAGCCGCTGGACATCGCGCCCATCGCATCGAACAGGACCGAAAGTGTCCAGTCGAGGTCCTCGCAGCCACCGGCAAAGACGATGTCCTGCTTGCCCATCAGGATCTGCTCGTAGCCGCTGCCGATGCAATGGTTCGAGGTGGCGCAGGCGGAACTGATGGAATAATTGATGCCCTTGATCTTGAACCAGGTAGCGAGCGTCGCCGACGCGGTCGAACTCATTGCCTTCGGCACCGCGAAGGGACCGATCCTCTTCGGTCCCTTTTCGCGCGCGGTCAGTGCCGCTTCGACGATGGTGCGGGTCGACGGTCCGCCCGAACCCATGATGATTCCGGTCCGCTCGTTGGAAACCTCGTCCGGCTCGAGGCCGGCATCGCGAATGGCCTGATCCATGGCGATATGATTCCAGGCGGTGCCGCCGCCATGAAAGCGCATGGCGCGACGGTCGACCATGGATTCCACGTCGATGTCGGGAGCGCCGTGAACCTGGCAGCGAAACCCGATCTCGGCATATTCCTCTGCCCTGACGATGCCGGACCGGCCCTCGCGAAGCGAGGCAAGGACTTCCTGGCTGTTGTTGCCGATCGAGGATACGATCCCCATACCGGTTATCGCTACTCGTCTCATGGACATTCCTCTCCGCCGTCAGGCGGCTTCCTTCCTGAACAGACCGACCCTCAGGTCACTGGCCTTGTATATGGTCTCGCCATCCGCCTTCAACCACCCGTCTGCAGTTCCGAGCACCAGCCGCCCGCGCATGACGCGCTTGAAATCGACGCCATATTCCACCAGCCGGGTCTCCGGAGTCACCATGCCGGAGAACTTCACCTCGCCGGTGGAGATGGCCCGGCCCTTTCCGGGTTCCCCCAGCCACCCGAGGAAGAAGCCTGTCATCTGCCACAGGGCGTCCAGCCCCAAGCAGCCCGGCATCACCGGATCGCCGATGAAATGGCACGGGAAGAACCACAAATCCGGCCGGATGTCGAGTTCGGCACGGATGAATCCCTTGCCATATTCTCCACCCTCCTCGCTCACGCTGGTAATGCGGTCGAACATCAGCATGGGCGGCGCAGGCAATTGGGCATTGCCCGGGCCGAACAGTTCGCCCCGCGCGCATGCCAGCAGGTCTTCATAATCGTAGCTAGACTTTCGCTCCGCCATTCACGCATTCCCTCACAGCCGGTACGCACCGGCTCGTCCGTTTCTTGCCTGCCATTCCCCTATCACAGCTTGGTCGCGACCGGAAACCCGAGCTTGACCTGTTTCGCCCCCACATCGCCAAGATTCTGCGGGCGCGGCCGCAAGTCCCGGGATTCTTCCGCCTATTGATCGCCCAACGGTCCACGAATATATTCCGGCCAGGACCAGGGAGGGTCGTGTGCCCTTCGACCCGGCGATTCGTCGCACAGGGTGTGCCAGGAAAGTACAGATGAGCCTGTCCATCATTTCGGATCGCGCGCTTGCCGAGGAGAAGGTTCGCAAGGCAGGCTTGCGGCCCACCCGCCAGCGCATCGCCCTGGCGCAGCTTCTCTTTGCCCGCGGCGACCGGCATATCTCCGCCGAGGAGCTGCACGAGGAAGCAGTCCGGGCCGGGTTCAAGTTATCGCTGGCAACCGTCTACAATACGCTGCACCAGTTCACCAACGCCGGAATGCTCCGTGTCCTCGCCATCGAGGGAGCGAGGACCTATTTCGACACCAACACGGCCGATCACCAGCATTTCTTCGTCGAGGAATCCAGCGCGATCTTCGACATAGAGGGCGGGCCGTTCACGATCCCCAATCTTCCTGATCCTCCGGAGGGGATGGAGATCGCCAATATCGACATCGTCGTGAGGCTTCGCCCGAAGAATCATCGGGACTGAGCTCCGGCACAGGAGGTCCATTGACCCGGGAGAAACCCGAAGCTGTCCGGCTGCTGGCCGGAGGTAATCCGCAGATTCCAAAGGCAGATGGCGATGCGCCGGTTGAAGCCTATATCCGCGCGATGCCGGGGTGGAAAAGCGCACTCGGACGGCGGCTCGACCAGCTCATCGTCGAAACCGTACCCGGTGTGCAGAAGGCCGTACGCTGGAACTCGCCCTTCTACCGGGTGGAGGGAAGCGGGTATTTCGCATCGTTTCATTGCTTCACCCGCTATGTGAAACTTACCTTCTTCGACGGAATGTCGCTGGAGCCTGTGCCGCCGGGAGGCACCGAGCGCAGCGGCCTCGCACGTTGGGTCGATCTTCACGAACATGACGAGCTGGATGAGGATCTGCTGCGCAGCTGGTTCCGGCAGGCGGCGGCCCTGCCTGGGTGGATACCCTGAACCGGGCAAGGGCCTGGTGCCGATCCTGGGCAAGTTGCGTTCAGACGGATTGTGCCGGCCATGCGGCGGCAGATTTCCGGTGCGGCGTCTTTGCCCAGTGAAACGGTTTGCGCAGGATTGCGTAAAGGGCATGCCAGGCGGCGAGCGATATCAGCAGCCAGTAAAATGGTAATCCGGACGCGACCCGGAACAGCCCGCGCTCGCCCCGGGCGGCGCGCCTTCCGAGCAGCAGGAAAGCCAGCCAGGACAGGACGACGCAGGCGACATCCAGCGCCAGGAGGACCTTCTCCATCGGACCCAGCCCACCGAGCATGAGCAGCTTGTACGTCATTGCGGCGATGAAGGCCGGCATGAACAGATAGGCCAGCGACGATCCGCAAATTCCGAGCAGCAGAATATGCGCGACAGCCAGCGATGCGGGTGAAAGCTGACGGAACAGTGCGCCGGGCCGGCGCCAGTGCACCATCACGGTCTGCATCCAGCCCTTGAACCAGCGGGATCGCTGCAGGAACCAGGGCTTCAGACGATCGGGGGCGTCCTCGCCGGTGGCGAGGGTGATTGTCCGGATGTGGAAACCGCGGCGGCAGATGCGGAGTGCAAGGTCTGCATCCTCGGTTACATTGTAGGGATCCCAGCCGCCCAGTTGTCGCAGGATGCCGGTACGGAAATGATTCGAGGTGCCGCCCAGCGGAAAGCAGGTTCCCCGCGTGGAAAGCGCCGGCAGCAATCCTTCGAACAGGGCCGCATATTCGAAGGCGAACATCCGGGTCAGCCAGTTCGCCGGCCCGTTGACGATTCTCAACGGCGCCTGGACGCAGGCGAGGCGGGGCCCTCCCCGCTCGAATTCCTGCCAGGCCTCGCAGAGCTGCTGCGGGTGCGGCAGGTCCTCGGCATCGTAGACCGCCACCAGCTCGCCGCAAATGGCCGGAAGCGCGTAGGCCAGCGCCTTGGGCTTCGTGCGGGGGCCGATGGCGGGCACAAGGATCCGCTCGAAATTGGGCGGCAGCCGGATGCGGTCGAGCGCCGCCAGGGTTTCGGCGTCGTCCTCTTCGCAGACGAGCTTGATCTCCAGCCTCGAGCGCGGCCATTGCAGCCGGTCCAGAGCGGCGACGAGTTGCGCTGCGACTTCCTCCTCGCGGTAGAGCGCCACCAGTATGGAATAGGTCGGCACGAAGCCACAATCCGGCGGCAGCGGGCTCTCCGGCTTTGCCGGCTTGCGGAGGGCAGCGCCCAGCCGCAGGGCGGCGCAGCAAAGGAAGAACAGCACCGCCAGCATGTGCAATGCGACGATGGTTTCCCCGGGTGCGATCGCCGCCACCGCGAGCAGTGCGGTGAAGCCTGCGCCGGCAAGAAAGCCCTGCAGGCCGTCCGCGACCCTGGAAGCGGAAAGCTCCGGATGCCGGAAGGCAAGTGCCCGGGTAGCCCTTGCAGCCAGCAACGGCCTGGCACGGGCGAGCAGGGCCTGCCGCAGGGCGCGTGGATCGACCAGCGCCAGGCGCGTGGCGATCCCCGGAAAGCGCTGCAGATAGCGGGCCAGTCCGTCACGGTCGAACCTTGCCGGTGAGATCAGCACCTCGGTGGTCAGCGCGCCCGCCTGGTATCGAACCACGCCAGGTCCATCCGGCGCGGACAGCGCCGCCATCACATCACGATTGCGCAGCACAAGTCTTTCAGGATCCACCGCTTCGCGGAAGCGCAGGCCGAGCTGTCCGGCAAGGTGGCGGAAATAGCCGATGGAGTCGATTTCTGCATCCGCCAGCAGCTCGACGTGAAAGGTCGTGCCGTGCCAGGCCGCGCGCCGTTCGATCTCGCATCGCTTCTCCTCGGTCAGATCGTCCGGCCACCTCTGTCCGTTGCGGTCCGCCATCGATGCGCCCGCGAGCCTGGGCCTGAAGCAGGATTCGACCAACCTTCCTCGTCCTGGATGCGCGGTTTGCCTTCAGGACGCCATCGAGTAGACGGGCGGCAGGCTGTGCAGGACAGGCTCGAAATGGTTGCGTCGCTGCCGGATTGCCGCAAGGGTCGATTCGTTGAATTGCAGCAGGATGGCAATCACCTGCTGCCGGTCATAGGTTCGCAGATAGCCGAGAGGAGTGGCCAGGAATTGCATCTGCAGCGTTCGTGGCACCCACATCGGTTCCGCCTCGACCACGATCTTGTCCACGCCATTCTGCAGGCCCCATTCGACGAAGCCGGCGATGAGCTCGCTGCCCACCGTCGGCACGTTCCTGCGGCCATCGCGGAAGGGAGCGGCTACTGCATAGCGCGTCAGCTCGTAGACATCCTCGCCGGAAGGGATTTCGCCGACGCAAAGCTCGGGAAAGAGATCCGGCAGCAGGAACGGGCGGGTGGTCGGCAAGAGACGCTGATATCCGGCGAGGCGGCCATTGCGCAGGACGAGATGATGGATCGCGTCCTCATGATCGAACTGGTCGATCTCCAGGCCGTCGGACCGGGCCAGGTCGGCCCATCCCATTTCTTCCACGAAGATGTCATGCCGGAGCCGGTGCACTGCGTCGAACAGTTCAGGCCTTTCCATGAGCTCAGCGGTTTTCATTGCAAACAGCATCGCGATCCTCCCATCGTCTGGCTCTGATCTATCCGCTGCCTGCCGGCGTCGCCATTACGCGATCGCGTAGGTTTGGGACGGGTCAGGAGATGTAACCGAGACGTATGGCCTCGACGACCGCCTGCGTGCGGTTGGCTGCCCTCAGCTTGGTCTTTGCGTTGAGCAGATGTTTTTCGGATGTGTGCTCGGAGATGCCGAGAATCTGCGAGATCTCCCACTCCGACTTGCCGAGCGCGGCCCAGCGCAGGCATTCGATCTCGCGCATGGTCAGATTGCAGCAGTCCTGATGGTCCGCGACGCTCAGCTGCAGCGCCCTGCCGAGAGCATAGTTGGCCAGCAGCGGGAGCTGGTGCAGGTGCTCGTCAGAGATCTGGACCGCCGCGCCTCCGAGCGAGACGAGGATGCGTGTCCCGTCCAGCGTGAACATGGGAAGGGCGATCCCGTCGATCAGCCCGAATTCGCGGGCCTGCCCGATGACGACCTTGCCCTCCCGCGCCAGCGCCTCGCATTCGAAAGCCTCGCGCCACCGGAAGGCGTGAGGCTTTCGCCGCATCATCGCCACGACCGGGTCTCGTCGCAGATGCCCGGATGACACGTAGATCCGGAGCCACTCCTCCGGCCATCCCTGAAGCAGGATCAGCTTGCGAAGCTGGGCAGGCGTGACTCTCCGGTCCGGCAGGCCGCAGGCGATCAGCGCCGTCAGACCGAACTCCGCAGTGATGGAGAGCAATTCCGCGCATACCTGGCGGCCTGTCGGCGCCTGCTGGACGCGCCGGATGTATTCCAACGTTTGTTCGAATTTTCCCATTTCTACTTCCACTCAGTGTTGTAGAAATCAGCCCCGCTAGCACTATACGGGAACAGCCATTGCAAATCCATATGCATAGAGCTAATGCAACTGCACGAGGCCAGCTGGAGCGGAGGGCGAGTTGAGCAGGTTGCATGGCATCGTCCGCGCCAGCATCGTGGCGCTGGCCCTTCTGTCAGGAAAGGGCGCGGGCGCCGCCGAGATCGGAATCCCGAATTTCTGGGACTATCGCGAGCGTCTTGCCCCGCCGCGGGTGGACCAGCTCGCCAGGCTGCGCTTCCTTACCACGATCGACTTTCCTCCCTTCAACCATCTCGACGCGGATGGAAGACTCTCCGGGTTTCATGTCGATCTCGCCGCTGCCATCTGCGAGCAGCTCGGACTTCAGGACCGATGCCAGATCCAGGCCCTGCCCTGGGATGAACTCGAAGCGGCCCTGGAAGCGGGTGAGGGCGAGGCGATCATCGCCGGGCTTGCCATCAATGCCGAGAGCCGGGCGAGGCTGGCGTTCACGCGGCCCTATCTCAGGCTGCCGGCGCGGTTCGTCGTGCCGGTGAATGTGGAGATCGAGGAAGCGCTGGTCACGCAGCTTGCCGGACGGCGGGTCGGCGTGCTCGCCGGCTCGGCGCATGAGCGGATGCTGCGCGAGCTTTTTCCCGGGCTTCGTCCCGTTACCTATGACCAGGCGAACTGGATGTATTCCGATCTTCGCGAGGGCAAGCTGGCCGCCATTTTCGGCGACGGCCTGCAGCTCGCCTTCTGGCTGGGGAGCGTCACTTCCGGCAATTGCTGCCAGTTTGCCGGCGGCCCATATCTTTCCGACCGCCATTTCGGTTCCGGTCTGGCGATCGCCGTCGACGCGGAGCGCGAAATCCTGGCCGATGCGATGAATCACGCACTGCGCGAGATCCAGAGCAGCGGCAAGTTCGCCGAAATCTACCTGCGCTATTTCCCGATCAGCTTCTACTGATCCTTGTCGGGCACGGACGGCTCGAACAGATTGCCCTGTTCCCCCGCCCGGGTGGCGGTCTGCCGCCGGCGCGGGCCGGTGCCGGCGGCGACGGCATTCACCTCCCCGTCCTGGAACTGCAGCCTGAGGCCGGCGCCAGGCATGACCGAGGCCGCATGGGTGTACACCGTTCCGTCGGCGCCCCGGACAATGGCGAAGCCTCGCGCCAGAACGGATTCATGCGACAGGGACGACATCAGCCGCCCCCGGTCGCGGATGATGGAGATCTGCCGTTCGAGCATGAGGCCGATGCCGCGGTCGGCGCGCCGCTCAAGCTGCGTCAGCCTCTCGCGGGCAAGGCGAATCCGCTCGAGCAGAAGGTCCGGGCGCATCCGCGCCGCCTGCAGCGCCTGCCGCCGGTCCCTGGCAATGCGCGCCAGCATCGCCGGCGACAGCCGGATGCGCGCGAAATGCAGGCGCTTGCGCTCGACACCGCTGCCCAGCGCCCGCTGCAGCCGGGACGCCAGCTCGTCCAGGTCCCGCCTCGGCAATGCCAGGAGCTGGTCCGCGCCGGGCAGCGCGCGAGCTGCCGACTGCAGGGCGCGGCGAAGACGGTCGAAGCTGCGCGAGATTGCACCGCGATGCCGGGCGCCGAGGCTTGCGAGCGCCGCCTCCAGTTCCGCCCGGACCGGCACGGCCAGCTCCGCCGCGGCTGTCGGCGTCGGCGCGCGCAGGTCTGCCGCATGATCCACCAGCGTCCAGTCGGTCTCGTGGCCCACCGCGGAAATCACGGGAATGCCGGAGGCGGCGACGGCCCGCGCCAGCGCCTCGTCGTTGAAGCCCCACAGATCCTCGAGGCTCCCGCCGCCGCGGGCGATGATCAGGAGATCGGGCCGCGGCACGGCGCCTCCGCGCGCGAGCGCGTTGAAGCCCTGAACGGCGGCGGTTGCCTCCTGACCGCAGGTTTCTCCCTGCACCCGGATCGGCCAGACCAGCAAATGCAGGGGAAACCGGTCGGAAATCCGGTG
>CAYLSN010000037.1:0-15606 GCA_964386015.1 uncultured Rhizobiaceae bacterium
AATCTGTTCCCGCATCTCACCGTCGAGCGGAACATCACGATCGGCCTGACCATCGTCCGCAAGGTGCCGCTGAACGAGGCGAAGGCCATTGCCGAGCGCGTGCTCGAGCGGCTCGGCCTGCTCGACAAGCGCTATGCCTATCCGGACCACCTCTCCGGCGGGCAGCAGCAGCGCGTTGCCATCGCCCGCTGCCTCGCCCTGTCGCCGCAGGTCATCCTGTTCGACGAAGTCACCTCCGCCCTCGATCCCGAACTGAAGGGAGAGGTGCTGAAGGTCATCGCCGACCTGGCCAGGGAAGGCATGACCATGTTGCTGGTCACGCACGAGATGCAGTTCGCGCGCTCGGTCGCCGACCGCATCATCTTCATGCATCAGGGGAAGATCTGGGAAGACGGGCCCCCTTCGGAACTGTTCGAGAATCCGAGGACGCCCGAGCTGAAGCAGTTTATCGCCACAAGTCTTTGAAGAGGGAGGAAAAGACGATGAAACGGTCAGCTTTGTCATGGATAATGGGAGCCGCGGCGCTGTTCGCCCTGGTCGCATCCGCCCCGCCGTCGCGGGCACAACAGGACGATTCGCTCGACAAGATCCTGCAGCGCGGCAAGGTGCTGATCGGCATGGACATGTCCGCGCCGCCCTTCGCTTATCAGGACGAGAACCAGCAGCCCGCCGGATCCGAAGTCGAGACGGCGAAGCTGATCGCCCAGGATCTCGGCGTCGAACTCGAGATCGTCCAGACCTCGGCGGCGAACCGGATCCCCTATCTGGTGACCGGTCGCGTCGACATGATGCTGGGCGCCTTCTCGATCTTTCCCGACCGGGCGAAGTCGATCTGGTTCACCAGCCCCTATGGCTCGGTGACCTCGGTCATTCTCGCCGAGAAGGATACGCCCATTACTTCCTACGACGATCTGGTCGGCAAGCGCATTTCGGTCTCGCGCGGCACCTATACCGAGCAGGTGCTGATGGCCGCTGTACCCGAAGGCGCGGAGATCGTGCGCTTCGACGACGATCCGCAGGCCATGGCGGCGATGGCGGCGGGCCAGGTCGAGGCCTATGGCGTCGGCAATGTGCCGGGATCGGCGCTGCTCAAGCGTTTCCCCGGCAAGTATGAAATCAAGGTAACCATCCCGCCGCGCAACTGGTACGCCATCGGCGTGCGCAAGGGCGATGTGGATCTCCTGCAATGGCTGAACACCTTCGTCTTCTTCCACCGGGAGAACGGCGACCTGAAGGAGATCTACGAGCGGGTAATCGGCGACACGCTGCCGCCGCCGCCAACCCTCTGAGGAAACGCGCATGACCCAACCGGCCCCCATCGGCAATCGCAGGTTTCCTTCGGCGCCCCAGGTGCCGGAGGACATCCTCGGCGTGCTCCGGCGCCTGCCCACGGCGATCCTCAGCGACAACATGCAGGGTCTGGTCGGCACCGGCCTGCTGCGGCCGTTCCACCGCGGCGGACGGATGGCGGGCACGGCGGTCACCGTCCGGGTCCGCCATGGCGACAATCTCGTGCTCCACCGGGCGTTGGAATACGTCCGCGCCGGCGACGTGCTCGTCGTCGACGCCGGCGGATCCACCGCGCAGGCCGTGACCGGCAAGATCATGCTGCGCCATCTGGAGACGATCGGCGCCGCCGGGATCGTCATCCACGGTGCGGTTCGCGGAACGGACGAGATCGGCCTGCGCGACTTTCCCTGTTTCGCCCTCGGCACCACCTGCCGCGGCCCGTACAAGACGGGCCCCGGCGAATTCAATGTCCCGGTCGCCGTGGATACTCTCGTCATCCGGCCGGGAGATATCGTCATCGGCGATACGGACGGACTCGTCGCTTTCCCGCCCGAGGAGGCGCAAAGGCTCATCCGCGATGCCAGCGCCCAGGCGGCGAAGGAAGAAGAAGCGCTGAAAGCCATTGCCGAACATCGCTGGGACCGCAGCTGGATCGCGGCGGTCGAGGCGAAATACGGACTGATCTGACGCGCAGAGCAGAGGAGAACTCATGCCAAGAATCATGTTGCGCGACATCTGCCACGCCCGTTCGGGGGACAAGGGCGACACGGTCAACCTCGGATTGATCTGCTACAATCCCGCCGACTATGACTGGGTGCGGCGCCATGTCACCGCCGAGGCCGTACTCCGGCATTTCGCGCCGCTCGCCAGGGGGCCCGCCCGGCGCTACGAATTGCCCAATCTGGCCGCCTTCAACTTCCTGATCGAGCACGCGCTCGACGGTGGCGTCACCCGCGCGCTTGCCATCGACGGGCACGGCAAGGGCTACAGCTCCATTCTCCTCGAAATGACGATCGAGACCGACGAAGTCCCCGCCGGAAGGGCGGGCATGGCAAGGGAATCCGCGCAATGAGCAGGACGATCAGAATCGGCGCCGGCTCCGCCCACGAGGGCGACGATCTCGATGCCGCCCGTCTCCTCGCCGAGAAGGGCGAGCTGGACTACATCGTGTTCGACTGCACGTCGGAAAAGGCGATCTCGCTCGCCCTCATCCGCCGCGAGAACGGACTTCCCGCCTTCGATTCCCAGCTCGAAGCCAAGCTTCGCGCCGTCGCCCCGGCCTGCATCCGCAACGGCACGAAGATCATCGCCAATGCCGGCGGCTTCGATCCGGTCGGCGCCGGCGAGCTTGCGGCGGAAGTCTGCCGGTCGCTGGGCCTGAAGAATGTCCGCATCGCCTATGTCACCGGCAGCGAGGTTTCCGACCAGGTGCGCCGGCTCAACCCGCCGGTGCTGGAGACGGGTCGCCCCGTCGCCGAACTCGGCAATGAGATGATCGGCGCTCTCGCCTATGGCGGCGCCGACGCCGTGCGCCGCGCGCTCGAATCCGGCGCCGACATCGTCATCACGCAGCGTGCCGGCGATTCGGAGCAGTTCCTGGCGCCGATGATGCACGAATTCGGCTGGCGCGACGATGACTGGAACCGCATCGCCTGCGGGCTCGGCATCGGCCATCTGGTCGAGTGCGCCGCCCAGATCACCGGCGGCTATTTCTACGATCCGGGCCTGAAGGACGTGCCCGACATGCATCGGCTCGGCTTCCCGATCGTGGAGGTCGAGGAAAGCGGCAGTGCCGTGATCACCAAGCTTCCCGGCACGGGCGGCGTGGTCAACGAGCAGACCTGCAAGGAGCAGTTGCTCTACGAGATCGGCGACCCGCACAATTATCGCCACGCCAGCGGCGTCGTCGACTTCACGACGACGACGGTGCGCCAGGAGGGACCGGACCGGGTGCGTATCGAGGGGACGACCGGCCATCCGCGAAGTTCCGAGGCCCGCGTCGCGCTCGCCGTGCGCGAGGGCTACATGGGCATGGGCCGCATCATCTATGGCGGCACCGGGTGCTACGAGAAAGCGCAGAAGGCGGCGGAGGTCATGCGCCTGCAGCTGCGCGAGCGGTGCGGCGTCGAGGACAAGGACATGCGGTTCGACTATATCGGCGTCAACGCGCTGTTCGACTGGGGGGTCGACACCAGCAAGGTGCGCGAGGTCGAACTGCGTATCGCGGCGCGCTTCATGACCCTGCAGGAGGCGCGCAAGGTCCAGTATTTCGCCTCTCAGCTGCCGTGCAACGGACCGGCCGGCGGCGCCTGGGGCCGTCCCATCGACCAGGGCGGCGTCGAGCAGATCATCACCTTCTATTCGACCCTGCTGCCGCAGGACGCGATCGATTACCAACTCCACACCCTGACCTCCTGACCGGATGACCCAGATGACGACGGAACAACCAGTCCTTTCCAGCCTCGCCGACGGAGTGCTCACTGTCCGGCTGAACCGCCCCGACGACAATAACCGGATGGACCGCCGCACCATGGCCGCCATCGTGCAGGCCATCGGCCAGGCGGACGGCGACGAATCCGTCCGCGTCATCGTCATTACCGGCAATGACGACTATTTCTGCGGCGGCGGACGTCCGGACGGCCATCCGCACGGCACGCTCCGGCAGCGCACCGACTACGCCATGGGCTTCATCGAGATGCAGGAGAGCATGGCGCGCAGCCGCGTGCCCATCGTTGCCCGCGTCTCGGGCCATTGTGTCGCCGGCGGGATGAGCCTGCTTTCCTTCTGCGACCTTGCCGTGGCGGCCGACGACGTCCAGTTCGGCTATCCGGAAATCCTCTACGGTCAGTTCCCGGCGCTTGCCCTGGCGGTTCTCGTGCCGATGGTGCCGCCCAAGGAGGCTTTCGAAATCCTCTATTCCGGCGACCGCTTCGATGCGCGGCGGGCGCGGGACCTGCGACTGGTCAACCGGGTCGTGCCGCGCGCTGCGCTCGACGAGGCGGTGGGCGCTTTCGTCGATATGCTGAAGGCAAGGAACCAGGTGTCGATGGGCCTCGGCCGGCGGGCCTATTATGCGATGGCGCCGATGACGCCGGCATCGCGCCTCGAATATGCCCAGACCTTCCTCATGACCCTGCTCGCCGCCGAAGGCACGGGTCAGGTGCCCGTCAACAAGCCATGAGCGCGGCGGGCTCCGGTGAACCTGCCTTGCGGCGGCTTGCCAGCTTCGCCGCCGGCCTGGACGGGCAAGGGCTGCCGCCGGCGGTGATCGCGCGCCTCAGGACCGCGCTTGCCGATGTCATCTGGGGCTGCCTGCATTTCCATCATGACGCAAGGGCCATGGCCGCCCTGCGCGCCGTGCCGCTGGACGCGCCCGGAGCCCGCTGCGCGATCCTGACCACCGGCCACCGGGGATTTGCCGCGGACGCGGCCTTTCTCAATGCCCTGGCCTGTGCCGCCACCGACCGCAGCGACACGCATCTGCCGACCGCCACCCATCCGGGCATTGTCGTCATACCGGCGGTGCTGGCCGCGGTGCAGGAGCGGGGCGGGACCAGCGCCGATCTCCTTCGCGGCATTGTCTGCGGTTACGAGATCATGGGCCGGCTCGCGCGGATCCTGATGCGGCCGGGATTTGCCGCAACCTTCCGGCCGACGGCGGTGGCCGGGCCCGTGGCGGCGGCAATGGCAGCGGCTGCGGCGCTCCGGCTTGCGCCAGACGGCATCGCCGCCGCCGGCTCGCTCGCCGCCAACACGGCAATGGGCCTGAACGAATGGGCGCGGGCCGGCACGGGCGAGCACGTCTTCCATGCCGCGGTTGCCGCGCGCAACGGCGTGACCTGCGCCTTTCTCGCCGAAGGAGGATTTGCGGCGGCCGATACCGCCCTCGACGGTGTCTCCGGCATGCTGGCCGCCTATGGCGTCCGCGACCGGCTCGCCGGCCAGCTCGACGATCTCGGCCGGCGCTTCGAAATGCTCGAGATCGCGTTCAAGCCCGTGCCCGCCTGCTTCTTCGCGCAGACGCCGGTTCAGGCGGCTTCCGCCTTCGGCAGACCGCTCGATCCGGACGATATCGTGCGTGTCGACATCGGCGTGTCCTCGACCGCGGCCAACTATCCGGGCTGCGCCAATAGCGGCCCGATCGCGACGTTCCAGGACGCGGTGATGAGCATCCCCTTCGCCGTGGCCGCGACATTGATCGCCGGCGGGCCGGACGGGCAGGCATGGATGAGGCACGCCGACCCGGCAATATTGTCGCTTGCCGCCCGCTGCCTTGTCCGTGCCGATCCGGAGCTGACCGCCGCCAGCCCGGCCCGCAGCGGCTGCACCCTTTCCGTCGAGATGGCGGACGGGTCGGTTCTGACCAGCCGCCGCGACGATTTCGTGTCCATGCGCCACGACGAGGTCTGCGCTCGTCTGCGCGAAGACGGCGAGCGCTGGCTGGGCCCAGCCGCCACGGAAAGGCTGATGCAAGCGATCGAAGCCCTCGACACCATCCCCGACCTGCCCCGGCGCCTGGCAGAGGTATCTGCCAGGCCGGCGGCAATTGCAGGAGCGTCACCATGAGCGGGACCTCGCCGGTTATCCGTCTGCACGAGGCGGACAATGTCGCCACGACGCGCCGCCCGATCGGCCGCGGCGAGGAGATCGGGGCGGGACTCGCGGCGCTTGCCGACATTCCGCGCGGCCACAAGGTGGCGCTGACCGCAATCGCGGCGGGCGACCCGATCGTCAAGTTCGGGCAGATCATCGGCTTTGCATCCGGGCCGATCCCGGCCGGCGCACATGTCCATACCCATAATGTGGAGATGCGGGAGGTGGAACTCGAACACAGCTTCTCGAGCCGGGTCCGCGAGCCCGACATCCTGCCTCCTCACCAGCGCGAGCGCTTCCACGGCTATGTCCGGAAGGACGGCCGCGTCGGCACGCGCAACTATGTCGTCATCCTTGCCTCGGTGAACTGCTCGGCCACCGTTTCGCACGCCGCCGCGGCACATTTTGCCAGGGAGGGCGCGCTCGCCGAATTTCCCAATGTCGACGGTGTCGTCGCGCTGACCCATGGCGGCGGCTGCGCCATCAATACGCTTGCCGAAGGCTATCGCTATCTCACCAACACGATCGCCGGCTATGCCCGTCACCCGAATACGGGCGGAGCGCTCCTGATCGGGCTCGGCTGCGAGACCAACCAGATCCCGCTGCTCCTGCAGCAGCATGGCCTGCAACCCTCCAGCCAGCTGCGCACGATGACGATCCAGGAGACCGGCGGCACCCGCAAGACCATTGCCGCGGCGATCGACGCCATCGGCGAGATGCTGGAGATCGCCAACCGGGCGCAGCGCACCGCCGTCGACGCCTCGGGACTGGTCGTTGCCCTCGAATGCGGCGGCTCCGACGGCTATTCCGGCATTTCCGCCAACCCGGCGCTCGGCCATGCGGCGGATCTGGTGGTACGTCACGGCGGCACCGTTGTCCTCTCCGAAACGCCGGAGATCTATGGGGGCGAGCATCTGCTGACCAGCCGCGCCGTCTCCGCCGAAGTGGCGTCGAGGCTGCTGGATCGAATCGAATGGTGGCGCCGCTACGCGGCAAGCAACCATGCGATGCTCGACAATAATCCATCGCACGGCAACAAGGCCGGCGGCCTGACAACCATTCTCGAAAAGTCGCTGGGCGCGATCTCCAAGAGCGGCACAAGCAATCTCAATGCGGTGTATGAATATGGCGAACAGATCACGGAGAGCGGCTTCGTCTTCATGGATACGCCCGGCTACGATCCCATTGCCGTGACCGGCCAGATTGCGGGCGGCTGCAATATTGTCTGCTTCACGACGGGACGCGGCTCGACGGCCGGCTACAAGCCGGTGCCATGCATCAAGATCGCCACCAACACACCCATGTACGAGCGCATGATCGACGACATGGACGTCAATTGCGGCGGCATCATCACCGGCGAGGACAGTATCGAGGCCGCAGGCGAAAGGATCTTCCGGGCCATCCTGGCCACCGCCTCCGGGGCCCCGACCTTGAGCGAGCAGCAGGATTACGGCAATAACGAGTTCGTGCCCTGGCAGGTGGGAGCGATCATGTGACGGACGCCGCAATGCAACCCGCAGAAGCATTCGACTACATCATCATCGGAGCGGGCTCGGCCGGCTGCGTGCTGGCCAACCGCCTTTCCGCCGACCCATCCCTGCGCGTCCTGGTGATCGAGGCCGGCGACATGGACCGCTGGCTCTGGTTCCATATCCCGGTCGGCTATCTCTACGCCATCGGCAATCCCCGCGCCGACTGGCTGTTCGAGACCGAGCCGGAACCGGGACTGGGCGGCCGCAGCCTCCCCTACCCGCGCGGCCGTGTCATTGGCGGCTCCTCGGCGATCAACGCCATGATCTACATGCGCGGACAGGCGGCCGACTATGATGGCTGGCGCGACATGGGCCTGCCGGGCTGGGGTTGGGACGATGTCCTGCCTTACTTCCTCAAGCATGAGGACCACGAGGCGCCCCCATCTGCCGCCCACCGCAGCGGCGGCGAGCTTCGCGTCGAATTCCCGCGCGTGCGTTGGGCCATTCTCGACGCCATCCGCGATGCCGCAGAGTCGGCGGGAATTCCCAAAATCGCCGACTTCAATGGCGGCGACAATGCGGGCTCGTCCTATTTCCAGGTCACGCAGAAGCGGGGCCGGCGCTGGAGCGCCGCGACCGCCTTTCTCAAGCCTGTCCTGCACCGGCGCAATCTCAAGCTCGTTCTCCGCCACGAAGTCGTGCGGGTCGAATTCGAAGATCGCCGCGCCGTTGCCGTCGTGGCCAGCGGCGATGGCGGCGAGGTGCGCTTTGCCTTGCGGCTCGGAGGCGAAATCGTCTGCGCCGCGGGCGCGGTCGCCTCTCCTGCCATTCTCGAGCGTTCCGGCATCGGGCGGCCTGACATCCTGCGCGACAACGGCATCGACGTGATCTGGGCCCGGGAAGGCGTCGGGGAGAATCTCCAGGACCATCTCCAGCTCCGGCCGATCTTCAGGGTCGAGGGCGTCCGCACGCTCAACACCGACTACTGGAACCTGTTCAGGCGCGGCATGATGGGCGTCGACTATGTCCTCCGCCGCAGGGGACCGCTCACCATGGCGCCGTCGCAGCTCGGCGCCTTTGCCCGGTCGTCGCCCGACGTGCCGCGCGCCGATCTCGAATATCATTTCCAGCCCCTGTCGCTCGACAAGTGGGGTGACGGGCTGCATCGCTTCCCTGCCTTTACCGCCAGCGTCTGCAATGTGCGGCCGACAAGCCGCGGAAGCGTGCATGTCAGGCGGTCCGGCAACCGGCAGACCCTGTCCATCCGGCCCAACTATCTTTCGACCGAGGAAGACCGGCAGGTCGCCGTCAGGGCGCTCCGCCTTACCCGCCGGATTGTCGGCGAGCCGCCGCTGGCGCCCTACAGGCCAAGAGAGGTGCTGCCGGGAACGGATCTGCAGTCCGACGAAGAACTCATGGAGGCAGCCGGGCGCATCGGCACCACCATCTTTCACCCCGTCGGCACGGCACGGATGGGGAGGCCGGACGACCCCGCCGCCGTCGTCGACTGCCGGCTGAAGGTCATCGGAATCGAGGGACTTCGGATTGTCGATGCTTCCATCATGCCGACCATTACTTCCGGCAATACCAATGCCCCGACCATGATGATCGCGGAGAAGGGCGCTGCGATGATCCTCGAGGACCGCCGGGATCCGCGGTAGTCGGCGCCTGCGCTCTCAGTCGCCGCTCAGCCCTTCCCAGCGCTTCACGGCGCCCGTCTCGATATCGAACAGGTCCAGCGCGCGGGCTACCGAATGGGTGATCAGTTCGTCCAGATCCTTCGGTTTCGCGTAGAGGGCCGGGACCGGCGGCATGACGATGGCGCCCATCTGCGTCACCCTCGTCATGGTTTCCAGATGGCCCAGATGCAGCGGAGTTTCGCGCACCATCAGGACGAGCCGCCGACGCTCCTTCAGCACGACATCGGCGGCGCGGCTCATCAGGGTGGACGTCACCCCGGTGGCAATCTCGGACATGGTGCGGATCGAACACGGAGCAATCAGCATGCCCATGGTGCGGAAGGAGCCGGAAGCGATGGTGGCGCCGACATTGGCCACCGGATGGACAATGTCGGCATGCCGTTCGAGCTCCGCGCGCTGCATGCCGAGTTCCTGCTGCAGGGTCAGCAATGCCGAGCGCGAGACGACGAGATGCGTCTCGATCCCGGCGCCGCGGGCAAGCTCCAGCGCTTTCAGGCCGTAGGCCGCGCCGGATGCGCCGGATATCCCGATGATCAGCCGCTTCGGGGTCATCTGCCGGGGAACCAGTCCTCGGCACGGATCCTGCCGTCGAGCCGCAGGCGCTTGCGCTCGAACTCCTTCTCCCGCCCCCAGGGCTTGGTCGCGTCGACCAGGAGCCGTCCCCAATGATCCTTCTTCTCGTCACGATAGAAGGAAGGAGTATCCGGAATGATCAGCATGTCCTTGTCCGGCCGGCAGCGGGTCAGAATGGCCCATTGCACATCGTCCATGCTGTAGATGTCAACATCGGTGTCGACGACGGTCACCTGCTTGGCCCAGATCGGCTCCGCGCCGATCGTCGCCAGCATTACCTGGCGCGCATGTCCCTCGAACTGCGGTTCGATCTGGATGATGGCATGATTGACGAAAGGCTGGCAGGTCACGTTGACGATGCCCGGCAGCGCCGCCGACAGGCGCTGGTAGATGTTCGCCGAGACGGAGAGCTCCAGCGTCAGCACTTCTTCCGGCGAGCCGCACAGGATGGAGTGGAACATCGCATCCTTGCGCACGGTGACGCCGAGCACCTCGAATACCGCATTGGGGCCTACCGGAACATAGTAGCCCATGAACTCGCCGAACGGTCCCTCCGGTCGCCGTTCATTGGGCAGGAAACGCCCCTCGATCACGATCTCGGCCTCGGCCGGAACATCGAGGTCGATATGGTTGCACCGGCGCATCGCAATGGGCCTGCCGCGCAGGCGCGCCGCCACTTCCAGCTCGTCCACATCGTAGGGCAGCGGCGCCGCCGCCGTCAGGAAGGCATGCGCCGGAGCGCCGATCAGCATCGCCGCTTCGAGCGGCTTGCCCATTTTCTCGGCCTTCTCATGGTAGATCGTCAGATGGTGGCGCGGCGCCAGCCGGCAACGCAGCTCGCTGTCGCTGATATACATCGAGCGGTGATAGGACAGGTTGCCGACGCCGGTTTCGGGATCGCGGGCGATGAACATTGCGGAGGTGAAATAGGGTGCCCCATCCCGGTCGGAATAGGTGATCAGCGGCAGGTCCGAAAGCTTCACCTCCTCGTATTCCGGCAACTCGGTCGCCGGAACCAGCGGCTCCCGCATCTCGGCCGATCCCATCGAGGCGAGCTTGCTCCATTGCCGGCAGAAATCGTTCGGGTCGATGCCGATGACCTCGGCGAGGCGCTCGCGCGTGCTGTAGACATTGGTCACCACCGGAAACCTGGTGCCCTTCACATTGGTGAAGAGAACCGGTTTCGCCCATTTCTTCTGGGCAAGATGCGTCACCGCCGCGAGCTCGTGGGCGGGGTCGACCTCGCGCTCGACGGTCAATACCTCGCCCCGCTCCTGCAGTTTCCGGACAAATTCTCTCATGTAAGCCTCCGCGCGGAATCGGCGCCCTTGCCGGGCGTGTTGAGAATGCGGTTGGTGCGTGCCTCATGGCTCGAGCGCAGACGATAGCGGTCGCCCGGATAGATGAAGCGGCTCCGGGTCACGGGTACCCCTTGCCGCCAGGTCGCGCGGTCGAGCAGCAGACATGGCTGGGTCGCGTCGATCTGCAGCAGGCCCTGCACCTCCTCGTCCGGGCGGATGGCCCGGATCGTGTTGTCTATCGTCGTCACGATCGTTTCGCGCAGGAGCCATGAATGTGGCGTCGCAGCGGTGAAGTCCTGGTCGATATATCCCGGCGCCTCGGCCGCGTTCACATAGCGATCCTCGAGCTGGATCGGCGTGCCGTCCTCGAAATGGATGAGCCGGGTGAAGTAGATGGTCTCCTCGCGCGGCAGGCGGAGCAGATGGTAGCCCGGGCTGTCGCGCTCGAGAACCTTGTGTTCGACCAGACGGCAGCTATGAATGCTGCCGGACATGGAGACTTCCTCCGTAATGTCGGGCAGGTGAAAGATCGCGCAAGGCACGCGCGGTCCGATGACGAAGGTGCCCCGTCCCTGGATGCGCTCGAGGAGTCCGTCCGCCTGCAGTTCGCGCAGCGCCCGCCGCACGGTAAGCGGCGATGCCCCGAACTCGCCGGCGAGATCGTCCTCGGACGGAATCTGGAAGTTCGGTGGCCACTCCATCGTCTCGATGCGGCGGTCGATCACCGATTTGATCCGCTCATACAAGGGGAGATCCGAAAGCCGCTCCATTGTGATATCACTATCCCTGATTGAATGCCTGCCGCTTACAACGGCAATCGAGCTCTCATCCAGACGACCGAGCCCCAATTTCGTAGCCTCCTGGCGCCTACTTCATATCTACCATGGGATCGCGCCCGGTCAACCTGACTTTTCGATTCTTCCTATTGACACAAAATCGAATATCAGTTTTTGTCGAAAACAATATCACTATCCTGGCTTCCGTGCCAGGGGCGGACGCGAAGAGGAGAAGGACCATGACGAGCGGGAATCTGCCGAAACTGTCCATGTATATCGGCGGAGAATGGACGGCGCCTGCATCGGGCGAATATCTCGAGACCGTCGATCCCTTCACGGCCAGGCCGTGGGCGCTGGTCCCGCGCGGCAATGCCGAGGATGCCGATCGTGCCGTCCGCGCCGCTCATGAGGCCTTCACGAACGGACCGTGGCGTACCATGCATCCCAGCCTGCGCGCCCGGATCATCCAGCGTTTTGCCGAGCTGATCGAGGAACATGCGGACAGTCTCGCCGAGATCGAGGTGCGCGACAATGGCCGCCTGCTCGCGGAAATGCGCCACCAGATCCGCTACGTGCCGCGCTGGTACCATTACTATGCCGGCCTTGCCGACAAGATCGAGGGCGCAGTGCACCCGTGCGACAAGAACGCGCTGAGCTTCTCGCGGCATGAGCCGCTCGGCGTCTGCGTCGGCATCGTGCCGTGGAATGCGCCGCTGTTCCTGTTTACGCTGAAGGCCGCTCCGGCGCTGGCGGCAGGCTGCACCCTGGTCATGAAGCCGGCCGAATACACTTCGGCGACGGCGATCAAGCTGATGGAGCTGGTCGAGAAGGCCGGCTTCCCCGCCGGCGTCGTCAATGTCGTCACCGGCTTCGGTCCGGAAGTCGGCGAGCCGCTGGTCACCCACCCCCTGACCCGGCACATCAGCTTTACCGGCTCGACCCGTACCGGCGCGCACATCTATTCGCTGGCGGCGAAGGACATCAAGCGCGTCAGCCTCGAGCTCGGCGGCAAGTCGCCCAACATCATCTTCGACGACGCCCGGCTCGACAATGCGGTGCGCGGCGTGGTCGGCGGCATCTTCGGCGCGGTCGGCCAGACCTGCATCGCCGGATCGCGCCTGCTGGTGCATCGCAAGGTGCATGACGAATTCCTCGACAAGCTCGCCGCCTTCACGAGAAGCGCCCGCATCGGCGATCCGCGCAAGCCGGAGACGCAGATCGGACCCATCGCCAATTCGATGCAGTACGAGAAGGTGCTGGGCTATATCGACATTGCCCGGCAGGAAGGCGCCGAACTCTATCTCGGCGGCAAGCGCCCCGATATCGAGGAATGCAGCCAGGGCTACTTCATCGAGCCGACCATTTTCGCCGGCGTCAACAACGACATGCGCATCGCCCGCGAGGAAGTCTTCGGGCCGGTGCTCGCCGCCATTCCCTTCGACGAACCGGAGGAGGCGATCGCGATTGCCAATGACAGCGAATTCGGACTGGCCGCTGGAGTCTGGACGGAAGACATGCGACGCGCGATCATGATGTCCGAGCGGCTCGAAGCGGGAAGCGTGTGGGTCAATACGTACAGGGACGTTTCCTACACGACCCCCTTCGGCGGCTACAAGAAGAGCGGAATCGGACGTGAGAACGGCATCGAGGGGATTCGCGAATTCCTGCAGACAAAGGCTGTCTGGCTGTCGACTGCGGAAGAAATCGCCAATCCTTTCGTCATCGGCTGACGGGCGCCGGCACGGAAGCTTTGCAATGATCGACTCGCCGGCAATGCAAGTAAGGGAGTGCCTCAGATGAATCGAATCCACAGATCCTGGCCCGCCGCTGCGGCTCTCGCCGCCTCGGCGCTGCTGCTGGCCGCTGGTTCCGCCGCGGCACAGAGCGCGGCAGAGCTCCTGCCGCAGAAATATCGCGACGCGGGAGTCATCAAGCTGGTGACCGACGCCAAATATCCGCCGTTCCAGTACATCGACGAATCCGGCAACATGGTCGGCTTCGAGGTCGATCTCTGGAACGCCATCGCCGAGAAGCTGAACGTGACGATGGAAGTCACCTCGGTCGCATTCGACTCCATGATCCCCGGCGTGCAGTCCGGCCGCTGGGACATTGCCATGGAGGCGATCACCGACAATCCGGAGCGCCAGGCCGTCGTCAGCTTCGTCGATTACGGCTACACGACTTCCGCAGCCTATGTCCTTGACGCCAAGGGCGCGGAAATCAACACGCATCTCGACCTGTGCGGCCGCAGCGGCGCCGCCCATAGCGGCACCGAATGGGTCGGGTTCATCACCAACGAGCTGGCCAAGGCCTGCGAGGAGGCCGGCAAGCCCGCGCCGACCCTGTCCGAATACGGCACGTCCGACGCGACGCTGCTGGCAGTCTATGCCGGCCGCACCGATTTCGTCCTCACCTCCGCCGCCTCGGCGCAGGAGATCATCAAGGCGGCGCCGCAGCCGGTGAAGATCGTGCAGGTGCCGATCCTGCCGCGCAAGCCGAGCGGCATCGCCTTCCGCAAGGACGAGGAGGATCTCGGCAAGGCGCTGCTCGCCGCGCTCAAGGAGGTCCGCGCCGACGGTACCTATGACCGGATCTATGCCGAGTGGAACGTCGAAGCCATGAAGATGGATCACGAGCCCGGCATCAACCTCGAGACCGTAGCGTCGGAGAACTGACATTGCGGGCCGGCGGCCCTGGTCGCCGGCCCTGATTCCAAAGACAATCATCGAGCGACCATGTCGACAGCAACACAAGCCAGCCAGGCCGGCCATGGGCCTGCGGACACCGTAATCTACGTTCCGGCACGAGCCTGGGGCACGCGCGCCGCCGCGGTGCTGTTGTCTCTGCTTGTCGTCTATTTCCTGGCCTCCATCGCCGGCAACGCGAATTTCGGCTGGACCACGGTCGGCGAGTATCTGTTCGACCACCGCATTCTCAAGGGGCTTTACCTCACGCTGTGGCTGACGGCCGTCACCATGCTCATCGGCGTAGTGCTCGGCACGATCTGCGCCATCATGACCATGTCGCAGAACATCGTCATCTCCACTGTCGGCAACGCCTATATCTGGTTCTTCCGCGGCACGCCGGTGCTGGTCCAGCTCATCTTCTGGTACAATCTCGGCGCCCTGTTCCCGGAAATCTCGCTCGGAATTCCGTTCACGGACTGGCAGATATCGGCGCCGACCAACACCCTGATCGCACCGATCACCGCCGCCATTCTCGGGCTCGGCCTGAACGAAGGCGCCTACATGTCGGAGATCATCCGCAGCGGCCTCCTGTCGGTCGATCCCGGCCAGCGCCAGGCGGCGCTCTCCCTCGGCATGACTTCGCGCAAGGCGCTGTGGCGCATCATCCTGCCGCAGGCAATGCCGGTCATCATTCCCCCGACCGGCAACCAGGCGATCGGCATGCTGAAGACCTCGTCGCTGGTCAGCGTGATCTCGCTTTCCGACCTGCTCTATTCGGCGCAGACGATCTATTCGCGAAACTTCCAGACCATTCCCCTGCTGATTGTCGCCTGCATCTGGTACCTGGCGGCAACGACGATCCTGACCTGGATCCAGACCCGCATCGAGCGGCATTTCGCCCGCTCGCAGAGCAACAGAAAATGATACAGCCCGCCGAGACTTCACAGCGCCCGCCAATGATCGTCTTCGACCGTGTGAGCAAGAGGATCGGAGACCTGCAGGTCCTGCGCGACGTCAATCTCACCGTCGCGGCCGGCGAGGTCATCAGCCTCATCGGCCCGTCCGGATCGGGCAAGTCGACCCTCCTGCGCTGCGTCAATCATCTCGAGCGCGTCGACAGCGGCTCCATCACCGTCGATGGCGAACTGATCGGGTACCGCCGCGAAGGCAATCATGCCTACGAGCTGCCCGAGAAGATGATCGCCCGGCAGCGG
>CAYLSN010000038.1:0-4051 GCA_964386015.1 uncultured Rhizobiaceae bacterium
ACTACAACCCGATCTATGGACGAGGCGTCGCCCGCTTTCTGGAGGAATGCCTCGAAGCCGGGATCGACGGCCTGATCGTGGTCGATCTGCCGCCGGAGATGGATGAGGAGCTCTGCATACCGGCGCTGCAGGCGGGGATCAGCTTCATCCGCCTCGCCACGCCGACCACCGACGATGCACGGCTGCCAGCAGTGCTGGAGAACACTTCCGGTTTCGTCTATTATGTTTCCATGACCGGTATCACCGGAGCCGCATTGCCCGAAACCAGCCCCATCAGCACTGCCGTCGCCCGCATCAAGCGGCACACGCAGTTGCCGGTCTGCGTCGGCTTCGGCATCAAGTCAGCAGCGGAGGCGGAAGCGATCGGTCGCGGAGCCGATGGCGTCGTGGTGGGCAGCGCAATTGTCGCAGCCGTGGCGAAGGCGCATGCCGAGGGCAGCGATCCGGTGACGGCCGTCAGCGCACTGACGCGAGAGATCGCCTCGGGGGTACGCCGGGCGAGACTTGCATCTGCTCCATGATGTCCCCATTTCCCTTCGGGAGAATGCCGCGCGGAAGGCCAATACCATGAACTGGATCACGAACTACGTTCGCCCCCAGATCAAGTCGATGCGTGGCCGCCGTGAAATGCCGGAAAATCTCTGGATCAAGTGTCCCGAGACCGGCGAGATGGTCTTTCACAAGGATCTGAAGGAGAACCAGTACGTCATTCCTTCGTCCGGATACCATATGAGGATTTCCGCGAAGGACCGGCTGCACTATTTCCTCGACAATGGCGAGTACGAAGTCATCGAGAATCCCAGAACAGCGATCGACCCGCTGAAGTTCCGTGACGAGAAGCGCTATGTCGACCGGCTGAAGGAGGCCCGCACCAAGACCGGGCTCGACGATGCCGTCCTCGTGGCGCTCGGCCATGTCGAGGCGGTTCCTGTCGTCGTGGCGGTCCAGGACTTCAACTTCATGGGGGGATCGCTGGGCATGGCCGCGGCCGAGGCCATCATCCATGCCTTCTCGGTCGCAGGGGAACTTCGCCGACCCCTGGTGCTGTTTGCCGCATCCGGCGGCGCCCGCATGCAGGAAGGCATCCTGTCGTTGATGCAGCTGCCGCGCACCACGGTGGCGGTCGAGCGGCATCGCGAGGCCGGACTGCCCTACATTGTCGTCCTGACCCATCCCACGACCGGTGGCGTGACCGCGTCCTATGCCATGCTCGGCGACATCCACATTGCCGAGCCGGGCGCGCTGATCGGCTTTGCCGGGCCGCGCGTCATCGAGCAGACCATCCGCGAAAAACTGCCAGAGGGCTTCCAGCGCGCGGAATATCTGATGGAGCACGGCATGGTGGACATGGTCGTGCAGCGTCAGCAACTCCGCCCCACCATTGCAAGTCTTCTCAGGATCCTGCTGCATATTCCGCCCGAAACCGTCTCGCTGCCGGAGCCCGAGCAATCGGAGGACACCCAGCCGGATCTGCTTCCGGTCGAAACGGCACGCTGACCCTTCCCGGCCGGAACTTTCCGATGATCACCACCGACCTGGCGGAGCGCGAGATCGCCGCCCTCATGGCCCTGCATCCAAAGGGCTACGATCTCTCACTCGACCGCATTCGCCGGCTGCTCTCCCGTCTCGGCGATCCTCAGGACCGTCTGCCGCCGGTCATCCATATTGGCGGCACCAATGGCAAGGGTTCGGCATCGGCCTTCTGCAGGGCGTTGCTGGAGAGCGCGGGCTGGAAGGTGCATGTCCATACCTCGCCGCATCTCGTGCGCTGGCATGAGAGATTCCGCCTCGGCTCCGAAGGCGGCGGCCGGCTGGTCGAGGACGAGGTGCTTGCCGATGCCATTGCCCGGGTGGCGAAGGCCAATGCCGGTGAAACGATCACCGTCTTCGAAATCCTGACGGCGGTCATGTTCGTGCTGTTCTCGGAACATCCCGCCGATGCCGCGATCATCGAAGTCGGACTGGGCGGCCGATTCGACGCAACCAATGTCGTGTCCAACCCCGCCGTCAGCGTCATCATGCCGGTCGCGCTCGATCATCAGGCCCATCTCGGCGACCGGGTGGAACTGATTGCGATGGAGAAGGCCGGAATCATCAAGCCGGGCTGCCCTGTGGTGATCGGCGCGCAGGAATACGAAGTGGCAAGGGAGGTCCTGCTGGCAACCGCGGCGCGGTTGCACTGTCCCTGCCGGGCCTATGGCGAGGATTTCCTCGCCTTCAGCGAACATGGCCGAATGGTGTACCAGGATCTCTCGGGGCTGCTGGACCTTCCGCTTCCGCGGCTGCCAGGCCGGCATCAGCTTGCCAACGCTGCCGCGGCCATCGCCGCCGTGCGCGAAGCCGGTTTCCGCATTGCCGAATCCGCGATCGAAGCCGGCCTCCTGCGCGTCTCGTGGCCAGCGCGGCTGCAGCGTCTGACAGACGGTCCCCTGTTGGAGCTTGCTCCCGCCGACGCAGAGTTGTGGCTCGATGGCGGACACAACCCCGGCGCCGGCGCGGTGATTGCCGAAGCGATGGCACAGCAGGAGGAACGCGAGCCGAGGCCGCTGATCCTGATTTCCGGCATGATCGACACCAAGGACCAGACCGGCTTCTTTGCCAACTTCCAGGGCATGGCGCGCCATGTCTTCACCGTGCCCATCGCCTCGAGCGAAGCGGCAGTGCCGGCAGACATCCTCGCCAGCCGCGCCGCCGCCGCGGGACTTTCGGCCGAGCCCGTGGCCTCCGTGGAGAATGCGCTCCGGCTGCTGCACGACGGCTGGAGCGAAAGCGCCCCGCCGAGAATCCTGATCTGCGGTTCGCTCTATCTCGCCGGGGAAGTCCTGGCGCTCAACGGAACGATTCCCGACTGACGGGCGCTCCGGCTGAGTTCATGCCGGGCCAGTACATGTGGCCCGGGAGATGCTTCAGGCCACATTCCCCTGAATCCAGGATGCCAGGGCGGATTTCGGCTGCGCGCCGATCCGCATGTCGGCTATTTCTCCATCCTTGAACATCATCAACGTCGGGATCGACCGGATACCGAAGCGCGCGGCGATCTCGGGGTTCTCGTCAATATTGAGCTTGGCAATCGTCACCTTGCCGGACAATTCGGCCGAGATCTCCTCGAGCGCCGGGGCGATCATCTTGCATGGGCCGCACCATTCCGCCCAGAAATCGACGACTACCGGCTCGGAGGCCTGCAGGACCTGGGTGTCGAAATTGGAATTGTCGACCTTGATGGTGGCCATGATTCATATCCTTCAACTGATGCTTCACCGCACATTTGGGACGATTCCCCCGCCGGTTCAAGTCGGCTCCTGCCAGCGCACATCCAGACGCTCGAGCGTCTCGCGAATGCGTTCGTCCCCGATCTCGTGGAGGTGCGGCCCTTCCGTATACAGGAGGGTGGCGACGATGGGTCGCACCGGGAAAACCTGCCGCAACAGGGCGGCATAGAGCGCGGTCTGGGCGAGATGATCGGCAGGAACCGCCTCGGCCCGCAGCGGCGGGTTGCGGCCGGTCTTGAAATCGACGAACAGGACGCGGTCTTCCAGCACAGCAAGGCGGTCGATCCGCGCCGAGATCGACCGGAGCCTCCCGCGCAGGAAAAGCTCTCCGGCAATTGCAACCTCGGCCCGGGAATTCTCGCCGAAAAGGGGATTGACGCGAGGATCTTTCAGGATCCGGGCGACGGACCGCCAGAGGTCTTCCCGCATTTCCTCTGGCGCACTGCGTTCGAGCCAGGCGCGCGCCATTGTCTCGCGACGGTCAGGCTCGACGCCCGGCAGGAATTGCAGCAATCGGTGCACGAGCGTGCCGCGCAGCAATGCATCCGCATCTGACGGCGTCGCATCAAGTATGGGCGACTTGACTGGCTGGGTCGGCGCATCCTCGATCCGCGACGGCGCCAGGGGCAATGCCGGTTCGGGGGCCGCGGGGAGCGGAACCAGCCAGTCCAAGGTGATTTCAGGCTCGGCTGCGGAAGCGCCGGAAGATGCGGCAGCTTGCGCGGTCGCATTGGGGGGAGTGACGGAAAAGCGGAGAATGTCGGCCTGAAGATCGGGATCCG
>CAYLSN010000038.1:4061-15140 GCA_964386015.1 uncultured Rhizobiaceae bacterium
CAGCGACTCGAATACCATGCGGTGCCAGGTTCCTTCCTCCGGCTGGCGCAGGCCGTGATAGCCGCAGATGATCAGCCGATCTTCGGCCCGGGTCATCCCGACATAGAGCAGGCGGCGATATTCTTCCTCCTGGCGCTCGGCATATTCGCGCTCGAGACGCCGCGAAACACTGTTCTGCACCGACTTGCCTGCCCGCCAGACGAAATAGCCCGGCATGCCGCTTACCGGCAGCAGGCGCGGCAGATGCGTCGCCGGAAATGGCTTGCTGCCATTGTCCACCAGGAACACGACCGGCGCCTCGAGGCCCTTGGCGGCATGGACCGTCATGATGCGGATCTCGTCGCGCGCCTGCGCGATCTCGCGCTTGATCTCCGGCGCCGAATGCTGCAGCAGCTCGAGAAATGCCCCAAGGCCCACAGGTCCTGTCCGCTCGCGGGCGAGGATGAAGTTGACGAATTCATCCAGGATCTCGGCCGTCTCCTCGCCCAGACGTGCCAGGAGCGCGGCACGCACGCCATCTCGTCCCAGCACGCCGGCATAGAACGCATACACCGTGGAAAATCCCGCCTGCCGGCGCCAGCGCGCCAGCCGCCGGCAAGCAATGCGGAAACGTTTGTCGTCCGCCGCGGCCGCAAGCAGGCTGCGCCACAGGGAGCGATTGCCCCTGCCATGGGCAACGCGGAAGAGATCGTCGTCGGTGAAGCCGAAGACCGGGCTGCGCAGGAGTGCGGCAAGCGAAAGGTCGTCATCGGGCTGCAGGACGAATCGTCCCAGCGCGATCAGGTCCTTGACGGCAATGTGGTCGCTGAGCCGAAGCCGGTCGGCGCCCGCGACCGCGATGCCGCGCATTTTCAGGCTGCGGGACAGGGCATGGACGAAACTGTCGCGCTTGCGCACCAGCACCATGATGTCGCCAGGACGAACGGGCCGGCCCCTGCCCGGGAGCATCTCGCCGGAGGCCAGCCATCGCGCCACGCGCCGCCCGATCGTTTCCGCCAGCCGCACCGCTGGCAGCGAAGCGTGGTCGATGGCTTCCGTCCAGTCCTCCGGCTCCTCCGTGCGCGTCGCGGCGAATGGCGGCCAGACTTCCACATGACCGGGCTCGCCGTCGCGGATGGCGGGATGCTCGATCGGTTCCCGGTACAGGGTCAGGCCCTGACTGGCGCGTTCGGTTGCAAATACCCGGTCGACCGCCTCCAGCACATCGTGGACCGAACGGAAGGAATGCCGCAAGCGCACGCGCTCGAATTGTTGCGGGCCGATCCTTTGCTCGAGTTCCATGCCCGTTTCGGCGAAAGCGGCCGGTTCGGCGCCCTGGAACGAGTAGATGGACTGCTTTTCGTCCCCTACTGCAAACAAGGTGCGCAGCATCCCGCCGCGGGCGCCCTCCCCGGCGAAGAATTCCTCCGCCAACCGGCGGATGACCTGCCATTGCTCGGGGCTGGTGTCCTGCGCCTCGTCGATGAGAATGTGGTCCAGGCCCTGGTCGAGCTTGTACTGGACCCAGGATCCGGCTTCCGGCCGCGACAGCAGGGCGGCCGTGCGGGCGATGAGGTCGCCGAAATCGAGATATCCGCGCGAGCGCTTCTGCCGTTCATATCCCGAAACGAGACGGTCTGCGAGCAGCATCGCCGCTTCGGTGGCCTCGCACATTTCCAGCAAGGCGATGCGGTCCCTCGCCTCGCGCAGCGCCTCTGCGCAGCGGCCGAATTCCTCCTGCAGCTGCGGAAAGCGGTCCACCACCCCCTTCGACGCGATCCGGCCGCCGCCTCGCGGCGACCAGGCGCCGTCCTTCTGGGTCAGGAACAGCTGGCAGGCTGCCTCGAAGGACTGGCGCGGGTCGTCCAGGCGCAAGGCGCACAGGAGCCCGGCGCCGAATTCCGCCGCCACCTTCTTTCCGGCCTGGTCGGCGCATTCCTGAATGGCACGGGCGCGTTCAGTTGTGAAATAGCGGTCCGGCCAGACAGCAGCCGCGACCTGGCCGGCAGTCTCGCCCGGCGCAATCCCGAGCGCCCGCCGCAGGACTGCTCCGCCCTCCCGGCGAATTGCGGCAAGGAGCGGCTCGAGCTGGTTCCGCTGCGCCACGATCTCCGCCAGGAGCTCGCCGAATCCCGCTTCGCCGCCGAGTTCGAGCACACGGCGCCAGGCCTCGGACAGCGCCGCGTCCTGCTGCGATGTGGCCGTGGCCAGCAGGTCGGCTTTCGCCTGGTCAAGCAGATCGGCCTGCATCTGTTCGTCAAGCAGCTCGAAATGACCGGCAATGCCGGCCTCGAGCGGGAAACGGTGCAGCACGGCTTCGCAAAAGGCATGGATGGTCTGGATCTTGAGGCCACCCGGTGTTTCCAGCGCCCGGGCGAACAGCCGGCGCGCCGTCCGCAGCCTGTCGTCATCCGGGACCCTGCCTTCCAGTTCCCCGATCTGCCTGCGAAGTTCTTCATCCGGCAGGGTCGACCAGCGCGCCAGCTCGGCGAAAACGCGCAGCGCCATGTTCGCCGCCGCCGAGCGCGTATAGGTCAGGCAGAGGATGCGCGCGGGATCCGCTCCTCCCAGCAGCAGCCGCATGACGCGGCGGGCCAGCACATAGGTCTTGCCGGATCCCGCATTGGCCGAGACCCACACCGAGCGCTGCGGGTCGGCGGCGCTCGCCTGCAGCATCCGGGTCTGTTCCGGGATCCTTCGCCGCAAGCCGCTCACTCCCCGGCCTCCGACGAATATCCGGCAAGCCATTCCTGTACTCGCGCCAGATGGTCGAAGTCGCCGTCGAGATCCCGCTCCTTCAGGGGCAGCGCCCGCGAGACATAGCCGTTGGCCTCGTCGGCATAGTAGGCGAACAGCCGCTGCAGCTGACTCCAGGCACGTTCGGAAAGTTCCGGGGCGGGGACGACAGCCCCGTCATGCTTCAGGATCGACTCATGCACCACGGTGCCGTCCGGCCGCAGCCGCACATGAACCAGGTCGGCAACCCTTGCCGGCCCGACATCGGCGAATGCGCCGCGCGCCAGCAGCGCGCCTTCGAGCGCCAGTTGCGGCGCCAGCAGGACATGTGCCTGACGTTTTGACGGGCTGCTGCCCGTCTTGTAGTCGAGGATGGTCGCGCCCGACGGATGCAGGTCGATCCGGTCGGCCCGGGCGGACAATGTGACGCCGCTGCCCGCCTCGATGGGCCGGGCCGCCGCCTCCGGAAAGATCGACAGCCTGCCCGCGGACTGCGTTCTTTCCCATTGCAGCCATGCCGGCATCAGGCGCAGGAAGCGCGGCCACCACAGCGCGTGCACTTCCGCCGGCAGGCGCGCCGCGGCAAAGCATTCGCGCGCGATTTCTTCCAGTCGGGCCTCGGCCTCCGGGTGGTTCGCATCGATCTGCTCGGCGGAGAAGCGGTGGAAGATGGCGTGCATCAGCGAACCGCGATCGGCGGCATCGGGTCCGCGCGAGATCGGCTCCAGCGGCTCCAGGCGCAGGATGCGGCGGGCATAGATGGCGTAAGGGTCGCGGCGCAGCGTTTCGATCTCCGTCACGGAGAAATGGCGGGGACGAGCGGCAAGCGGCGGCGCCGGACGCGGCTGCCGCGCCGGTTCGATCCGTTCGCGGCGATCGAGGGAAGATGCCAGTTTCAGAAGCTGCCGTCCGCGTGCCAGCGGTGCGGCCGCATGCTCCGGCGGCACGATCGCCAGAAGCCTTTGCAGCCACCTCGACGGAGTCGAGGGCGCGCCGTCGACGCGAAGCGCACGCGTCAGCACGACTTCGCCGTGACCCAGAGCGGAAACGAAATCGTGTGCTGCCTGGCCGATCCGCCGCTCCGGCGGCGACAGCCCGATTTCGGAGCCGATCAGCCGCGACAGGAACGGACTTGCCTCGACCCGGCGCGGCCAGCTGCCTTCGTTCATGCCGCCGACCACGATGAGATCGGCATCCTGCAGACGCGCCTCGAGCACGCCCCAGATCGCAACCGATCTGTCGACCGCGGTTGCCGGTCGCACCTGCTGCGGCAGGATCAGGGCGTCGAGTACCGCGGGAATGCCGTCTGCTTCGCAGGCGAAGTCGCCGGCGCCGGCGATCAGCTCACGCATCACCGCCACCAGCGCCTCGCCGTCTTCTCCCGCATAGAGCCTGCCCAGGCCCCCCTGATGATCGACCGCGAGCATTTCCAGCGCCCGGACCAGCCGGACCAGGCATTGGGCGAGGCTCACTTCCGGCGTGCCTCTCAGCTCGCAGAGCGGCGCGACCGCCTGCCCGATCGCCGCCAGGAACCCGGAAAGATCGCGCCAGTCCGCCGCCATGATCCGGTTGCGCCACATCGGGCCATGACGGCTGCTCTCCAGCGTTTCCCGCCGTCGCAGGAGACTTGCCGAAAGGTCGGCGATGTCATTGCCTCCCCCATCGCCGCGCAGCAGCACGAGTTCGGCCAGCGCGCCAAGCCGCCGGGCCCGGGATGGACGCATGCCGGCCAGCAGGAGCGGATGCGAAAACAGGTCCAGCAGAACCTCCGGCTCCCCCGGGCGAAAGACTGCTTCGGCAATGAGCCGCAACAGCCGCGCCGCCGGACTTGCGGCAAGGGGCCGCCCGCCGGAATCGTCGGCATGGATGCCGAAGCGGAGCAGTTCCGCCGAAACGCGGCGCGCCAGATTGCGGTCGCCGGTGACAAGGGCGGCGCGCTTGCCCTCGCCGGCTGCCCGCCGCAGGGCGATCGCAATGGCCAGCGCCTCCTCCTGTTCATTGGCGGCCTCGACCAGGGTCAGCCCATCCATTGCCCCGGCTGCGAGCAGGTCCGCGATGCGCTCGCCGTGCCGGATCCAGAGATCGGTCGATTCGGCAGGGCGAAGCGCTTCGTTGACCAGCCGGCTGCGCGCCGCCAGTCCTGGTGCCGGCGCACCCAGTTCGGCGACTTCCTCCCGTTCGGTCGCCATCGCCTGCAGCAACCGCTTCAGTCCGTTCTGCGGATGGCCATGGCTGGAGGGAGCGCCTGCAACGCCGACCAGCGCCCAGCTCTCGCGGTCGAGCCCGACATCCAGTCCCGGCAGGACCACAGCCCCGTGCGGGTGGCGCGCAATCGCGGAAAGCAGGCGCGCCGTCGCTGGAATCGAGCCGGTCGAGCCGGCGGCGATTACCGGACCGATAGCCGGGCTGGCCGCGATGCGCGCTGCCTCGGCATCGATCATGGCATTGCGGAAGGCCGCCGGATCGGTGCGGCCTTTCTCGTTCAGCCAGGCAGGCCAGAATTCGGTGACGATGCGCAGGAACTCGACAGTCACCTGCCACCAGCCGGCCAGATCGTGCGGCACGATCGAGGCCAGGCGAGAAAGGTCGGCCTCTTCCGTCTCCGCCTGGTCGATCAGTGACGCGACTTCGCGCGCCAGCCAGATCGCGTCGGCATGGGTAGACGGCGCGACCACTTCTTCTCCGGCTCCGAGCCGCGATGCGACATGTCCGGGAAGCCGCCGCTTCCAGGCCAGGATGAGCGGCGCCAGCGCCAGCAGCCGCTCGGTTTCCCCGACCGGCGGAGCCATCCCGGCCGCCGGTTCCGAACCGAGCTCGAAGAAGGCGGCTTCCTCGTCGAACTCCCCCAGGGGCCGGATCGACGGCAGGATCGCGGCGCGGCCGCCCTGGCGTTCGAGGATGACCCGCCGCAACTCGCGCGCGGCGCGGCGCGTGGGCACATAGATCGTCGCCCGCGAGATCGCGAGCGGATCCGCGCCAAGATCGACCTCCGGGACCAGATGATTGGCGAACAGCGCGTCGACCAGCGTAGGCAGGAATGGAGCGCCCGCCCGGATCGAAAAGAGGCGCGGGCGGTCCCTCATCACCTGCCGCCAATGCGGGCGAGGACCCGCTCCGCCTCGTCAATGGCAGCGGGTGTGCCGACAGTGATCCAGTTTCCTTCCATCCTCATTCCGTACAGCCTGCCGCCGGCAATGGCGCGGTCGAAATACAGGTTCAGCGACTGACGCTCCGCCCGTGCTCCCGCGAAGATGCGCGGATGCAGGATCGCGGCACCGGCGTAGATCATCCCGGGCCCGCCTCGGGCGCGCTCGAGCCTGCCGTCATCCGCCATGCGGAAGTCTGCCCCGCCATCATGGCCATGTGCCTGCGTCGGTGACGCCAGCATCAGGAGAATATCCATCTGCTGCGGCTGCCAGGCAAGGGCGAGACGCTGAAGATTGGGCCTGTCCACATCGATCCAGAATGTATCTGCGTTGAGAAGCACAAATGGGCGCGAGCCGATCAGCGGCAGGGCGCGGATCACCCCTCCGGCCGAATCCAGCAGCTCGTCGCGCTCGTCGGAAATTTCGATGAGGATGTCCCGGCGGGACTGCAGGTGTCCGATCATCAGCTCGGCCAGATGATGGACATTCACCACCGCCCGCGCAATGCCGGCGGCGACAACGGCATCGAGACAGCGGTCTATCAGGCTGCGGCCGCCGACCGCGACCAGCGGCTTCGGCAGACGCTCGGTAATGGGCCGCATGCGCGTGCCGAGACCGGCGGCGAGAATCATGGCCGTGTCGATGCGGTTCACCCCTCGCCCTCCACGATGCCCCAGCGCAGGTAGAGCTCCCGGACAGGGGTCAGGGCGTCATGCCGGAGCGCGCGCCGCATGTAGTCGCGAATGCGCGGCAGGTGACGCAGATAAGCCGGCTTGCCGTCACGGCGGTCGAGCCGGACGAAAATGCCGAGAATCTTGGCATTGCGCTGGGCCGCCATGATCGCGAAATTGCGGCGCAACCCCGCCTCGCTGAAATCGCCCGCCCCGCTGCGCGCCTTGCAATATGCAGAAAGAATTTCGATTTCCAGCGATGGCGGGATGGTCACGCGGGCATCCTGCGCCAGGGAGGCGAGGTCATAGGCGGCCGGCCCGAGCAATGCGTCCTGGAAATCGATCAGCCCGATCCGGTCGCGGCCCTGCCGTTCCTCGCGCCAGATCAGATTGGGCGAATGGTAGTCGCGCAGGACGAGGCTGGTCTCTTCGTCCCCCAGCTGGTCGAGCACGGCATTCCAGGCCTGAGCGTGCAAGCGGTGATCTTCGGTACCGGCTTCGCGTCCGGCGGCATGTGGCAGATACCATTGCATCAGCAGGTCGACTTCCGCCAGCATGGCCGGCCGGTCGTAATCCGGCAGCAGGTGGCGGGCGCCGAACGGGCCGGCAAGCTCACGCGGCCACCGGCGCCGATGCAGCTCCGCGAGGAGCTCGGCCGCCGCGAGGTAGCGCTCGGGGACCGGCGCGCCAGCTTCGTCGACGACGCGCCCGTCGCCCAGATGTTCGAGCAGCAGGATGCCCCGGTCGAGATCGGCGGCATGGATTTCCGGGGCGGCGAAGCCCGCATCGCGCAGCGCTCCGGCAATGGCAACGAAAGGTGTGACCGATTCGGCGAGATGGACGATGCGGCTGTAGGGCAGGCCGTTGGCGATCGGCGGCCCGTCGGGCTGCGCCGGCGCGTTCATGACCAGGCGCACCGGACCCTGCCCGACGGAGACGAGTTCATAGGCACGTGCCGAGGCATCGCCTGCGAGCGGGCGCCTCCAGGCGCGTCCCCAGCCATTCCTGTCGAGGAACGCGCGAATCTCGCGCGCACGCGCCAATCGCCCGGCCACGGCGCCGGAAGCTTGAAGACGGGCGATCCGGCCGCCGGCACCGTCATCCTCCAGATGCACGCGCAGGGCTGGCTCCGGCAATTCGGCGGCAAAGCGGTCTGCCCACTCCACCAGCACGACTCCCTGCTGCAATGCCTCCTCGATTCCGAGTTCCTCGAGTTCGGAAGCGGAACCGAGGCGATAGAGGTCGAGATGCGCGATCGCAGGCTTGCCGTCATAGGTCTGCACCAGCGAGAAGGTCGGGCTCGGCACCTCCAGATCCGGCGCTCCCCGCAGGGCTCGGATGATCGCGCGCGCCAGCGCCGACTTGCCCGATCCGAGTTCGCCGGTCAGCGCAACGAGATCTCCCGGCCTCAGCGCCGCGGCAAGGTCGCTGCCGAGGAGCCAGGTGCTTTCCTCGTCTGGAAGCTGGATCCGTTCCGCCTTCATTGCCGGCCTATTCGGCTGCCTCCCGCAAGGCGGGGCGCATGGGAAAGCGGCAGATCACCGTCGTGCCGATCCGCGGCGAAGTCTCGATCTCGACCGAGCCGCCATGCAGCTCGACAAAGCCCTTCACAATGGCAAGCCCGAGACCTGCGCCACGCTTGCGGCTGCCCCGGCTATGCGCTTCGAAGGGCCGGAACAGGCTTTTCAGCACCTCGTCGGGAATCCCGGGGCCATCGTCATGCACTTCGAAAACGACCTCGTCCTCGCCGCCGCGGCACACTACTTCGATCGTGCTGCCCTCCGGCGCATAGTTCACCGCATTCACCAGCAGATTGTACAGGATCTGCCGCAACCGTCCGCCATCGACATGGATGGTCCGCGGCGCCTTGCCGGTGTCGATCTCGACCTCGATGCCCAGCTCCGCGCAGCGCTCGGCAACCAGGCTGACGGCGGAACGAATGGTCTCGCCCACCGGAACTTCCGAAATCTCCAGCTCCATGAAGCCGGCATCGACCGTGGCGAGGTCGAGGATGTCGTTGACGATGGTCAGCAGCACGGCTGAAGACGCCCCGATGTGATTGACGTAATCGCGCTGCCGCTCATTGAGCTTGCCGGCCGTCTCCATCGCCAGCAGTTCGGTGAAGCCGATGATGTTGGTCAGCGGCGACCGCAATTCATAGGAAACATGCTGGACAAAATCGTCCTTCAGCCGGTCGGCGCGCTCCAGGGCCTCGTTCTTTTCCTTCAGCGCGCGCTCGACCCGAACGCTGTCGGTCACGTCGACGAAGGTCAGCATGACCTGGCCGTTCGGCAGCGGGTTGAGCGCGGAGCGCAGAACGGTTCCATCCTGCAGCTCGATCTGGCCCACATGATCGCGCCGTTCCTCGTCGAAGCCCGTCACCGCCGCGACATAGTCGATCCAGGGGCTGTCGACCGCGACCTCGTCGCAGGCCTTGCGCACGGCGGTGATATGGACGCCCTCGCGCACCAGCTCGCGGGGAAGCCGCCAGAGCGTGGCGAAGGCCGGATTTGCCAGTCGAAGCCGGCCGTCGGGGCCGAACACGGCGACGCCCTCGGCGAGATTGTCGAGGGTTTCGCCCTGCACGCGCAGCAATGTCTTGTAGCGGCTTTCGAGGTCGATCTTTTCCGTGAGGTTCTCGAATACCCAGGTTACGCCGCCACGCGGATGCGGATTGCCGATGACGCGCAAGGTGCGCCCGTCCGGCAGATGCCACCAGTGCTCCTGCGGATCGACGGCGCGATAAGCGAGCATCAGATTGTCGAGCCAGCGCCGCCATTCGGGCTGCTCCGCCAGCTTGCGCTCGCTGCGCAGACGGTCCATCACCAGCGCATTGTCGGGCGCGCTGGCAAGGAAAGCCGTATCCAGCCCCCACAATTTCTGGAAAGCCTGGTTGTAGAAGCGCAGCTTCTCGTCCCGGTCATAGATGGCGACAGCGGTCGTGAGCTGGTCCAGGGTCTCCGCATGGCTCTTCTGCAGATTGTCCATCTCGCGGCGGATGGCGTCGATCTCCGAAACGTCCAGGGCCAGACCCGCGGAACCGGCCGGCGTGACGACGTCGCGCACGGAATAGACGCGGCGCTCCCCTGCGACCACGGCGGAGACCTCGCCCTGATAGAGCGGCTGCTGCGCCTGATGGCGCGAGATCGATTCCCGCGCCTGCGCCCCGAGAAACTCCTTGCCGGCGGCAATCGCGGCTTGCGGCGATTCGCTTTCCGCCGCCTCGGCAAATGCCCGGTTCACCCATTGGAGGCGGCCATCCGTGCCACGCAGCCAGACCGGCATCGGCGCCTCGTCCAGCAGGGCGCGCAAGGTCTCCAGCTCGTCGCGCAACCTTCGGTGGGCAAGGGTCAGCTCCGCCAGCGCCTTGCGGGCGACGCCGACCGGCAGGAACCGGACAATGGCGTGGCCGGCGGCCATGCGGCCTTCCACTTCCAGCAGCTCGCCGGACCGGCTCGCGATCACGAGGGAGAACGGCGCTCTTTCCGTGCGCAGTTCCGTGAGCGCCCGCTCCAGCTCCGCCGCCGAGCGCGGCTCGACCCAGCGCCCGAAGGCGAAAAATTCCGAACGATCCTCCGGCATGCCCGAACGCGGCCCCAGCTCACCGGCTATTTCCGGCCTGCCCGGCTCCGGCGGCCAGATCACCAGCCGCTGATCCCGCAACTGCAGGAAGGCTTCGGCGCGCTCGACGGCGGCGTTCAGATCGGCGAGACGCCCGCGCAGCTCCGAATTTTCCGCAGCGATCAGGCTTCGTTCGCGCAGGGTCCAGATCACGGTCAGCATTGCCGCGCCGAGCACTCCCGCCACGATCGAGAGCTGGATGACCTCGAGCGCGCCGAGAGGCAGTTCAGGCAGGAATTCCGGCGCAGCAAGCGCAGGCTGCACTGCAACGAGCTGAATGGCGCCGAGCAGCAGGGCAGCTAAGGCCGTGCTCCCCGAGCCAGTTTGTGTCGGGATCCACTTCGGCATGTCTTGGTTCTCTCCGCCGCATGATGGCAAGACTGCCTGAGGGCGCCTCATCGGCGCCCGAATCACTTCAATGTACCCGACACTGGATTCGCCGTGAAGAAGGCTGCGGGAAAATCGTCGGCGCTGTCGCTGCCGTCCTTGCGCCACGCAGGTCCGGGGGTGGCAGGCTCTCGCCAGGGCGGCGCGGCGCAGTCAGTAGCGATAGTGCTCAGGCTTGAACGGGCCGGAGACCGGAACGCCGATATAGGCAGCCTGCTCCTGCGTCAGCGTCGTCAGCCTTGCGCCGAGCTTGTCGAGATGCAGGCGCGCAACCTTCTCGTCGAGGTGCTTGGGCAGGATGTGCACGCCCCGCTCATAGTCGCGCGGGCGCGAAAACAACTCGATCTGCGCCAGCACCTGGTTCGTGAAGGAGGCCGACATGACGAAGCTCGGATGTCCGGTGGCGTTGCCGAGATTGAGAAGTCTGCCCTCGGAAAGCAGGATGAGCCGCTTGCCGTCGGGGAACTCGACCAGGTCCACCTGCGGCTTGACATTGACCCATTTCAGGTTGCGCAACGCCTCGACCTGGATCTCGTTGT
>CAYLSN010000039.1:0-12324 GCA_964386015.1 uncultured Rhizobiaceae bacterium
GTAGGCACCGTGACTGCAGCATGCCGTTGCCGAAGACGTCGCCGGACATGTCTCCCACGCCCGCGACCGTAAACGGCTCGGTCTGGATGTCGCGTTCCAGCTCGCGGAAATGCCGCTTCACCGCTTCCCAGGCGCCTCGCGCCGTTATGCCCATCTTCTTGTGATCATAGCCGGTCGAGCCGCCGGATGCGAAGGCATCGTCGAGCCAGTAGCCGTGCTCGCGGGCAATGGCGATGGCAATATCGGAAAACGTAGCCGTGCCCTTGTCGGCGGCAACGACCAGATAGGGGTCGTCGCCGTCGCGGCGAACCACGCCCGGCGGTGGCAGCAACCGGTCCCCTTCCAGATTGTCGGTCACCGACAACAGGCTGGCGATGAAATTCCGGTAGGCGGCCTGACCGGCCTCGAAAACCGCACCGCGATCGCCGCCTGCCGGCAGACGCTTCGGGTAGAAGCCGCCCTTGGCGCCGACCGGAACGATGACGGCATTCTTCACCTGCTGTGCCTTCGCCAGCCCCAGCACTTCGGTGCGGTAGTCCTGCGCCCGGTCAGACCAGCGCAGACCGCCACGTGCAACCGGACCGAAGCGCAGATGCACCCCTTCCACCTGCGGGCCATAGACGAAGATCTCCCGCCAGGCGCGTGGCTCAGGCAGGCCGATGAGCCGGTGGGGGTCGAACTTGAACGCCAGCGAACAATCACCCGATGGTGCGTAGAAGTTGGTGCGCAAGGTGGCTTCGATGCAATTTCGCAGCCGGCGGATGACAGAATCGTCATCGAGTGCCGGCACTTTCTCCAACGCCTCGGTGATCGCCGCGTCGATGCGCTCCGCCTCCTCGTCGGACCGGTGCTGCGGGTCGAACAATGCCTGGAAAAGTTCGAAGAGTTGCCTCGCGATCTGCGGATACTTCCTCAACGTCTCGGCGATGGCTTCCTGACTTTGCGGGATACCTGCCTGCTGCAGATAGCGGCCATAGGCGCGCAATACCGAAATCCGGTCCGGAGTGAGGCCGGCGGCATGGGCGAGCGCGTTGTAGCGGTCATTGTCGGCCGTGCCATGCCATACGGAGAGGAAAACCTCCTCCAGCAACTCGCCGTTGTCGGAAAGGTCTATCGGCCGGCCATCGGCTGTCTCAAGCTCCATGTCGTGCAGGAAGATGACATCATCACCCGCACCCGGCATTTCGAAAGTCTGTTCGCTGACGACACGAAAGCCCATGTTTTCCAGCAGCGGCACGCGTTGGGAAAGCAGGACTGGCTTGCCATGATGCAGGATCTTCAGGGCGACGGATCGCTCGTCATGTTCGGGCCGCCGCAGGAAATCGACGCGGATCGGGTTCTCCGCAGTGACGGTCCGGATCCGCTCTGCGTCGTCCAGCGCTTCTGCCGCAGCGAACCGCTCGCGGTAGATTGGCGGGAAGCTGGCGGCCAGATCCGCAAGTTCCGGTTCCACCCGCTTCCCGGCGGCTGCCTCGGCGAGATCGTCTTCCCAGGTGCGGATGATGCTGCGGATGGCAGTCTCGATTTCTTCACGAGATATTTCCGGCCTTGGTCCGCGGTTGCGACCGATGATGAAGTGGACGCGGGCCAGCCTGCCTTCGGGAAAGGCGGGATAATAGGCAGAAACACGGCCGTCGAAGGCCAGTCTGAGATATTCTCCGATCCGCTCCCGGACATTGCTGTCATACCGGTCCCGCGGCACGAATACGAGGACTGACATGAACCGGTCGAACTGATCTGCCCTCACGAGTGCTCGTACGCGCGGCCGGTCGTTGAGCGCCAGGATTGCTTCGGCATTCTCTCGCAACGTCGGGACGCTGATCTGGAACAGCTCGTCGCGCGGGTAGGATTCCAGGATATTGATCAACGCCTTGCCGAGATGGTCAGCCGGGTCCAGTGCCATCGCATCGATGACGGCTCTCGCCTTCGAGCGCAGATAGGGAATCTTCAGCACGGAACGCGTATAGGCGGTCGACGTGAACAGCCCGACAATTCGCAGTTCCCCCGCAAGCGCACCGGTGGCATCGAACGTCTTGACGCCGACATAGTCCATATAGGCCCGCCGGTGAACCTTCGACTTTGTATTGGCCTTCGTGACGAGCAGCGGTTCCGGCCCGAGCAGGAAGGCGCGGATCTCCGGCGTCGTCGTCAGGGCGTCGTCGCCCTGGCGCAGGATGCGCACGGACGGGTCGGAAAGGATACCGAGCGAAGGACGGTCGGATTGCTTGAGCCTGCCGGATTCCCTGTCGCCGACATAGTGGAATTCCCGCATGCCGAGAAAAGTGAAATTGTCGGCGCGCAGCCATTCGAGAAATGCGATGGCCTCCGCGATCGCATCCGGGTCAAGGGGAGGAGGGCTCTTCTTCCATGCGGTGACTGCCTCATCGATCCGGGCGAGCATGTGCTTCCAGTCGGACACGGCGGCCCGGACCTGCTTCAACAGGGCGGAAAGGCTCTCCTCGAGCCCCGTCGCCCTGTCTTCGGTCAGAGGGGGCACGTGGATGTGCACTACGCTGAGCCTTGCATCGGCCTCGGCACCCGGCGCCAGAATTTCCGGCGCACCGGATGCTGTCTGCCGGACGGGCAGGATGGGATGCACGACGAAGGATGGCTCACCGGCCAGCTCCGTGATCTCACCCAGCACGGAGTCGAAGATGAACGGCATGTTCTCCTGCACGATCGTGATCGCCGTCACAGGCTGGCCGCCGCAACGAATTGGGGTATCGCGCTCGATTGAGATTACCGTCTGGCCGGGACGATGCCTGCCGATCGCCGCAAGAACCCGGCTTTCGGCCTCCGCCAGCGACTCCGGATCGTAGCAGTCGATATCTTCCTGCGCCGCGCCCGCCAGAAACACGCGCCGGAAGTTCTCGAATCCTTCGGCCTGGTCTGCGCCGAAGTCCCTGCTTCTGGAAACCGCCATATCCCATACCCTCACGCAACGCTGCCACGAAGTACCCTATAAGAGATAGGACACCGTGGCCACAGCGCCAAATAGCACAGGTTCCGGCGCTACACGTCATTGTCGCACGGTCACCCCGCCTCGCGTCGGGTTGGAAAATCCGGGGCTGGAAACCACGCGCCCGACCTGTCGTGGCCAATTGCCACGATTTCCCCGGGATCGCGCGGCGCAGGTGACGTCGACGGCGGGCGGAGGCCTGCGTGAACGGCTGACGCTAGACCTGCCGCTCCACCATCAGCTTCTTGATCTCGGCGATTGCCTTGGCGGGATTCAGACCCTTGGGGCAGGTCTGGGTACAGTTCATGATGGTGTGGCAGCGATAGAGTCGGAAGGGATCCTCGAGATTGTCGAGCCGCTCTCCCGTCGCCTCGTCCCGGCTGTCTGCAATCCAGCGATATGCCTGCAGCAGAGCCGCCGGGCCAAGATAGCGGTCGCTGTTCCACCAATAGGACGGACATGCAGTCGAGCAACAGGCGCAGAGAATGCACTCGTAGAGACCGTCCAGCTTTTCGCGATCCTCGTGGCTCTGCAGCCATTCCTTGGCTGGCTCCGGAGAAACCGTCTGCAGCCACGGCTCGATCGACCGATGCTGCGCATAGAAATTGGTCAGGTCCGGCACGAGGTCCTTGACGACCGGCATGTGCGGCAGTGGATAGATCTTGACGACGCCGTCGATGTCGTCGCAGGACTTGGTGCAGGCCAGCGTGTTGCCGCCGTCAATATTCATCGCGCAGGAACCGCAGATCCCTTCACGGCATGAACGCCGCAGGGTCAGCGTCGGATCGATCTTGTTCTTGATCCAGAGCAACGCGTCGAGCACCATCGGCCCGCAATCGTCCTGATCGACATAGTAAGTATCGATCCGGGGATTTTCGTCATCGTCTGGCGACCAGCGGTAGATGCGATACTCACGGATATTGGTCGCACCCTCCGGCTTCGGCCACGTCTTGCCTTCCTTGATCCGGGAGTTCTTTGGGAGCGTAAATTCAACCATCGCCTTCTTCCCGTTCAGTAGACTCTTGCCTTGGGCGCAATCTTCTCCGGATCGATGCCCGGTGCGATGAGATCGGTATGGACCGGCCGATAGCTGAGCGAGACATTGCCGGCGGCATCCACCGTTGCCAGCGTGTGCTTGCGCCAATTGCTGTCGTCCCGGTCAGGAAAATCCTCACGGGCATGCGCGCCACGGCTTTCCGTGCGCGCGGCGGCCGAATGGACGGTCGTGATGGCGTTCGCCATCAGATTCTCCAGTTCCAGCGTCTCGACCAGATCCGTGTTCCAGATCAGCGAACGGTCATGCACCTTGACATCGGGCAGATCGCGCCAGATTTCGCTGATGCGCCGGCAACCGCTGTCGAGCGATTCCTGCGTACGGAACACTGCCGCATCCTCCTGCATCGCCCGCTGCATTCTTTCGCGAAGTACCGCGGTCGGAACGGCGCCGTTGGCATGGCGTATCCGGTCGAAACGGTCAAGAATCCGCGCGGATGCTGCCTCGTTGACGTCAGGAACCGCCTCGTCGCGATTGACCACCTGGCCGGCTCGGATCGCGGCCGCGCGGCCGAGCACGACGAGGTCGATGAGCGAGTTCGAACCGAGTCGGTTGGCCCCGTGTACCGAGGCGCAGCCTGCCTCGCCGACCGCCATCAGACCAGGCACCACCGCATCCGGATCCTCGGGAGTCGGGCGAAGCGCCTCACCCCAGTAATTCGTGGGAATGCCTCCCATATTGTAATGGACAGTCGGAAGCACCGGGATCGGTTCGCGAGTCACATCGACGCCGGCAAAGATCTTCGCGCTTTCGGAGATTCCCGGCAGGCGCTCCTGCAGCACCGCCGGATCGAGGTGGTCGAGGTGCAGATAGATGTGATCCTTGTTCTTGCCGACACCCCTGCCTTCGCGAATCTCGATGGTCATGCAGCGCGAGACCACATCGCGCGAAGCGAGATCCTTCGCCGACGGCGCATAGCGTTCCATGAAGCGCTCGCCTTCGGAATTCACCAGGTAGCCGCCCTCGCCGCGCGCCCCTTCCGTGATCAGGCAGCCGGCGCCGTAGATGCCGGTCGGATGGAACTGCACGAACTCCATGTCCTGCAGGGGAAGGCCGGCGCGTGCAACCATGCCGCCGCCGTCCCCGGTACAGGTATGGGCAGATGTACAGGAGAAATAGGCACGACCGTACCCGCCGGTTGCCAGAACCACCATTTTCGCGGCAAAGCGATGGATGGTGCCGTCCTCGAGGTTCCAGGCGACGACCCCGGTGCAACGGCCATCATCCTCCATCAGAAGGTCGAGCGCGAAATATTCGATAAAGAACTGCGCATTGTGGCGCAGACTCTGGCCGTACAGCGTGTGCAGGATGGCATGCCCGGTGCGGTCGGCGGCGGCGCAGGTGCGCTGCACCGGAGGACCCTCGCCGTAATTCTGCATGTGGCCGCCGAAAGGCCGCTGGTAGATCCTGCCATCGGCAGTGCGGCTGAAGGGAACGCCATAGTGCTCCAGCTCATAGACGGCAGCCGGCGCTTCCATCGCCAGATATTGCATGGCATCGACATCGCCGAGCCAGTCCGAACCCTTCACCGTGTCATAGAGATGCCATTGCCAGCAATCGGGCGTCATGTTCTGCAGCGAGGCCGCAATGCCGCCCTGTGCCGCGACCGTATGGCTCCGCGTCGGAAACACCTTGGTGATGCAGGCGGTCTTCAGCCCCTGTTCCGCCATGCCCAAGGTCGCGCGCAGGCCGGCGCCCCCCGCGCCGACGACGACAACATCGTACTTGTGGTCGACAATCTGATACGCCGGCCGGGTAGTCCTTGTGTCAGCCATGTCTGCCGGTCAGCCTCCGAACACCATCTTGAGAAGGGAAAACGTGCCGATCGCACCCAACACGAAAACAAAGAAGGTATTGAGTACCAGAAGGGCGATCTTGCAGGATTCGCCGTGTACGTAGTCCTCGATGATCACCTGCATGCCGAGGCGCATGTGCACCAGCACGGAAATCAGGAGCAGCGCCAGGGGCACCGCCACGATGGGGCTGGAAAGCACGGCGCGAGTCTCCTCGTGGCTGGCTCCGTGCAGGGAGATCACCAGGCCGACCAGAAAGAGCGTCAGCGGAATATTGGCGATCGCGGTCAGGCGCTGGCGCCAGAAATGCTGCGTTCCGCCATGCGCGGCTCCCAGGCCGCGGACACGGGCAAGTGGTGTGCGCAGATCCTTCATGGTGCCTCCCTCAAGCCAGTCCGACCGCCCAGGCGAGCACCGTGAGCAGCACCGAGCCGGCAAGGGTTGCCCAGGCAAGCCGGGTCGAGCTCTGGCGGTCCATCAGCCGGCCCGTATCCCAGATCAGGTGTCGAATGCCGCCAAGCATGTGGTGGAAGAGTGCCCAGGTGAACCCGAACAGGACGAGCAAGCCGAACCAGGAGCCCAGCACAGACCGGGCAAGAGCGAAATATTCGGGCGAGCCCGCCGCCGCGGCGATCCACCAGATCAGCAACACGATGCCGAAATACAGCGCCGTCCCGGTGATGCGATGCAGGATCGACATCGCCATGGTCGGGATCATCCGGTAAACCGACAGGTGCGGCGACAGCGGTCTCGACCTCGGCGCAGCGGATTTCTGCAGCGATCCCATGGTCCCCTTCCCTTCCACGCGAGTGCGGCTGACGCCGCACCCCTCTGTCCTGCGGTTGGTCTATCGCATCGATCCGGAAATTCAAACCCCGGAACGGCTGCGGCGTTTCGACCCCTCGCGACGCCGCAGTCCTGCCTTGACCAGGCCTGCTATCTCCACTCGCGCACGTCGACGAACCTGCCGGCGATCGCCGCCGCTGCCGCCATGGCCGGCGACACGAGATGCGTGCGCCCCTTGAAGCCCTGACGGCCTTCGAAATTCCGGTTGGACGTCGAGGCGCAACGCTCGAACGGCCGCAAGCGGTCCTCGTTCATGGCGAGACACATGGAGCAACCCGGCTCACGCCACTCGAAGCCCGCTTCCTTGAAGATCCGGTCGAGTCCCTCGGCCTCGGCCTGCGCCTTGACGAGCCCCGAACCCGGAACGACCATCGCCGTTACGCGCTCCGCCACCTTCTTTCCGTTCACGATCCGGGCTGCCTCGCGCAGATCCTCGATGCGACCATTGGTGCAGGAGCCGATGAATACCCGGTCGAGCTCGATGTCCGTGATCTTCGTGCCGGGCTCGAGACCCATATATTCGAGCGCACGCATCTTCGAGGCGCGCTTGTTCTCGTCCTCGATCAGTGCCGGATCGGGCACGGTGCCCGTGACCGAAACCACATCCTCCGGCGAGGACCCCCACGAAACAATGGGGGGAAGATTGTCGGCGCGAAGCTTCACGACCTTGTCGAAATGGGCGCCGTCCTCGCTGTACAGCGTACGCCAGTACGCCATCGCCATTTCCCACGCCCGCCCGCGCGGTGCACGCGGACGGTCCTTGATGTATTCGAAGGTCTTCTCGTCAGGTGCGATCATCCCGGCGCGGGCGCCGCCCTCGATCGACATGTTGCAGACCGTCATCCGCCCTTCCATCGAAAGGGAGCGGATTGCCTCGCCGGCATATTCGATCACATGTCCGGTCCCGCCGGCGGTGCCGATCTCGCCAATGATAGCCAGGATGATGTCCTTGGCAGTGACCCCATCCGGCAATGTGCCGTCGACCTGCACCAGCATGTTCTTCGCCTTGCGCTGGATCAGGGTCTGGGTGGCCAGGACGTGCTCCACCTCGGACGTGCCGATTCCGTGCGCCAGGGCGCCGAACGCACCATGGGTGGATGTATGGCTGTCGCCGCAGACGATGGTCATGCCGGGCAATGTGAAGCCCTGTTCGGGACCGACAATATGCACGATCCCCTGGCGCCGGTCGCTCTCGTTGAAATACTCGATTCCGAACTCGGCGGCATTGCGCGCCATGGCCTCGACCTGGATCCGGCTCTCCTCGTTGCGAATGCCGAGGACCCGGTCGGGCGTCGTCGGAACATTGTGATCGACAACGGCGAGCGTCTTGTCGGGATGACGGACCCTGCGTCCCGTCATGCGCAGACCCTCGAACGCCTGCGGGCTGGTTACTTCGTGTACGAGATGGCGGTCGATGTAGATGAGGCTGGTGCCGTCCTCCTGAGTCTCGACCACATGGTCGTCCCAGATCTTGTCGTACAGCGTGCGCGGTCCGGTCATCGCCTGTGGAATCCCCGTTCTTCGGACATGGACATGCCGCTCATATGCGCCCCGGCGCAGGGAAGGTCAAGCAATTCGAGTACTTCCGAAACACCTGGCGCGAAGACGGCCGGGATCAATCCCCGGCCTGATTCCCGGCGGCACTTTCTTCCGCTGCTTTCTCGGCAGCGAGCGCTTCCGCCGCGGCGACACGCTCGGCCTCGATGCGGTTCCTTTCGGCGATCGCCGCCTCGCGGTCGGCCTCGTTCAGCCTGCGCGCCCGGGCGCCCGTATTCTCCGAGATCCTGGCCGACTTGCCGCGGCGATCGCGCAGATAGTAGAGCTTGGCGCGGCGCACCTTGCCGCGGCGGACGATCTCGACGCCTTCGATCAGCGGCGAGTAGACCGGGAACACGCGTTCGACGCCTTCGCCATAGGAGATCTTGCGCACGGTGAAATTCTCGTTGAGGCCGCCCCCCGAACGGGAGATGCACACGCCCTCATAGGCCTGGATTCGGGTACGCGAACCCTCGGTGACGCGCACGAGGACCCTGACGGTGTCACCGGGCGAAAAATCGGGAAACTTCCGGCGGGCTTCGATCTGTGCGGCCTGCTCGGCCTCGAGCTGACGAATGATATCCATCGTCGCGGTTCCTTCTTGTTCTTGCGACCAGCCAGAGCGCCCGGCGATTATCTGCAGCAGCATCGCCGCGAGACAAAGCCGCAATTGCGGCAGGGGCGAATTCACGGTCCTGGTTGAATGGTCCGGGCTTTGCCGGGCTGGCAGGCTCATACACGCAAATTCATCGCTTGTCACCCTCACCCCGAGAATCTTCCGGACCGCCCTCCAGCAGATCCGGTCGGCGCGCCCGGGTAAGCTTCTCTGCCTCGCGCCGGCGCCATTCGGCAATGCGGCGATGGTCACCCGACAGCAGTACTTCCGGAATATCCATGCCTTCGAACTGACGTGGCCGGGTGAAGTGGGGGTGCTCCAGGAGCCCGGATTCGAAGCTTTCCTCGGTTCCGGAAAGCGCATTGCCCATGACGCCGGCGAGCAGGCGCACTACCGCGTCGAGGAGGACAAGCGCCGCCGGCTCACCGCCCGACAGGACGTAGTCGCCGATGGAGATTTCCTCGAGCCCACGCCGTTCGATAACGCGCTGGTCGACACCTTCGAAGCGGCCGCAGACGATGACCGCACCTGGCCCCGCGGCAAGTTCGCGCACCCGCCTCTGCGTCAGCGGTGTGCCGCGCGGGCTCATCAGCAGCCGCGGGCGCGGATCCCCGACTGGGGCCGCGGCATCGATGGCGCGGGCCAGCACGTCGGCCCGCATGACCATGCCGGCGCCCCCGCCGGCCGGAGTGTCGTCGACCGTGCGATGCCGGTCGGTGGCAAAGTCGCGGATCGGCAGGACCTCCAGCGTCCAGTCTCCTCGCTCCAGTGCCTTTCCCGCCAGGGAATGCCCGAGATGGCCAGGGAACATTTCCGGGTACAGCGTCAGCACGGTTGCCGCGAACACCATTCCTACCCGTCTCCGTCGCCTGTCAGCCCGGCCGCTACGGGATCGATGACGATGCGGCCGGCTTCGGGTTCGATCGAGGGAACCGCCGCGCCGCTGAAAGGGATCATGCGCGAAGCTTTGCCGTCGCGACGCAGCTCCAGCACGTCACCGGCTCCAAAATTATGGATGGCGACAACCTTCCCGTAGTCGTTCCCGCCGGGATCGACCGCCTTCAGGCCGATGAGGTCGGCGTGATAATATTCGTCACCTGCGGGACTTCCCAGCGCCGACCGATGCACGGAAAGCTCCAGACCGTTCAACGCTTCGGCAGCGGCACGGTCGCCAATGCCTTCGAGACGTGCGATGACCATATTGCCGGCCGGTCGCGCTGACAGGACCCGGTAGCTGCGCCCGTCCGATCCGGTCAACGGCCCGTAATTGCCGAAGGCAAGCGGATCCTCCGTGAAGCTCCGGACGCGGACTTCCCCGCGCAGGCCATGCGCTGCTCCGACGATGGCAAGTATGACTCGCCGTTCGGAAGATCTGTGCTGGTTCTCTTCGACCATGACGCTGCAATAGAGCATTTCGGGATGCCACTGCAACGAGGCGGTAAGACTTGCGGGGCAGAATGCGGCGAGGAAAGGCAAGGATTTCGATGACTGCACCCCTCATCTTCATGACCGGCGAACTGGGGCGGATCCGCCAGGCCTGGCTCGACTCGCTGGCGCGCGAGCGCAGGCTATCGCCGAAGACAGTGGAGGCGTATGAGCGCGACACCCGGCAGTTCCTGCAATTCCTCGCCGTGCACACCGGCGCGCCGGTTTCGGCTGCTGCCATTTCGGCGCTGCGGCCGGCGGATCTGCGCGCCTTTCTGGCCGCTCGCAGGAGCGGCGGCGTCGGCAAGCGGTCACTTGCGCGCGGACTCGCCGGTGTCCGGTCCATGCTGCGGCACTTCGAGCGACAAGGCCATGCGCGCACATCCGCGGCGGTGTTGCTGCGCGCACCCCGACAACCGAAGTCGCTTCCACGCCCGCTGTCGGTGGATTCGGCGCGGCAACTGGTCGATCCCGACGAACAGCTGCACCAGGAACCCTGGATAGCCGCACGCGACACAGCTGTACTGACGCTGCTGTATGCCTGCGGGTTGCGCATCTCGGAGGCGCTGGGGTTGCGCGCCGGAGAAATGGAGCGACCCGACATCCGCAGCCTTCGAATCACAGGCAAGGGCGGCAAGATCCGGATCGTGCCGGTGCTTCCGGTGGCGGTGGACGCCGTGATGACCTATCGGCGTCTGTGTCCATATTTCCTTTGCCCGGAAGGTCCGCTCTTCGTCGGCGCCCGGGGCGGCCCGCTCAATGCCGGCGTCGTCCAGCGCGAGATGCGCCGGCTCAGGGCGGTGCTGGACCTGCCGGATTCCGTGACCCCGCACGCATTGCGTCACTCCTTTGCCACGCATCTGCTTGGCCGCGGCGCAGATCTACGTCAAATCCAGGAGCTTCTCGGGCACTCCAGCCTGTCGACGACACAGGTATATACCTCCGTCGACACAGAGCATCTGCTTTCGACCTTCGACTCGGCGCATCCGCGAGCCAGAAACATCAAAATGTGATGACAAATTGTCGCAGTCGCGCTCGCAGCCCGGCATGGTTGCTGCTAATGTGCTGCACGGGGACACCTGAACCCAGGAGGAGACAATGAAACTTGTTCTTGCTACCCTCGCCGCGCTCGGGCTCGCGACCAGCTTTGCCTTCGCCGACTGCGCCGGACATGTGAAGAAAGAGCAGAGCGACAGCATCACGCAGGCCCCCATCTCGGTACCGCTGGGCTCCTGAGGCAGGCGGCCGGCAGACCGGCCGTTTCGGCGCTGAACTGGAGAAGAAACCTGCCTCCGCATGGCCGTCGAGCGCATCTCAGCCTCGGCAGCCGGGGTTAGCAGGTCCTTGTCTGTTGTTACCACTCTCCCGCAAGGCTGCGGGAGAAAGAATGGCCGTTGTTCAAGGCCGGCCCTCCCGGCCGGCGGTTCCCATCCAGGGCTGACTCGGTAAAGCCGCCGAGCCTAAAGATGAATCGGCTTTTCGAAGGCCGCTAGCGCGGCCTCCTTTACCGCCTCGGACATGGTCGGGTGCGCGTGACAGGTGCGCCCGAGATCCTCCGCCGAACCGCCGAATTCCATCAGCACTGCAGCCTCGTGAATCATCTCGCCTGCACCGAAGCCCACAATATGCACGCCGAGAACCCGGTCCGTGCGCTTGTCCGCCAGAACCTTGACGAAGCCATCCGTCGCCAGCATGGCACGCGCCCGCCCATTCGCCGTAAAGGGAAACTTGCCGGCACGATAATCGACACCGGCCCGCTTCAGCTCGTCCTCGGTCTTGCCGACTGAGGCAACTTCCGGACTTGTATAGACCACGGAAGGGATCACGTTGTAATTGACGTGGCCAGGGCGGCCGGCCAGGATCTCCGCCACGGCGACTCCTTCGTCTTCGGCCTTGTGCGCCAGCATCGGCCCGGCAACCACATCGCCAATCGCGTAGATGCCGGGAATGCTGGTGCTGAAGTGGCCATCGATGCGGATGCGGCCGCGCTCATCGAGGACCACCCCTGCCTTTTCGAGGCCCAGCCCTTCCGTATAGGGCTTGCGGCCAGTCGCGACCAGCACGACATCCGCTGCCAATGTTTCGCTGTTGCCGC